>NZ_DAOLAJ010000024.1:0-14144 GCF_035325185.1 Enterovirga sp.
CGCCAAGGGCGGCAAGGTGGGCCTGTTCGGCGGCGCCGGCGTGGGCAAGACCGTGCTCATCATGGAGCTGATCAACAACGTGGCGAAGGCGCACGGCGGTTATTCCGTGTTCGCCGGCGTGGGTGAGCGCACCCGCGAGGGCAACGACCTCTATCACGAGATGATCGAGTCCAACGTGAACAAGGACCCGCACGAGAACAACGGCTCTGCCGCCGGTTCCAAGTGCGCGCTGGTTTACGGCCAGATGAACGAGCCGCCGGGCGCCCGCGCCCGCGTCGCGCTGACCGGCCTCACCGTCGCCGAGCACTTCCGTGACCAGGGCCAGGACGTGCTCTTCTTCGTCGACAACATCTTCCGCTTCACGCAGGCGGGCTCCGAGGTGTCGGCGCTTCTCGGTCGCATCCCCTCGGCGGTGGGCTACCAGCCGACCCTCGCGACGGACATGGGCGCCCTCCAGGAGCGCATCACCACCACCACCAAGGGCTCGATCACCTCGGTCCAGGCGATCTACGTGCCGGCGGACGACCTGACCGACCCGGCCCCGGCCACCTCCTTCGCCCATCTCGACGCGACAACGGTGCTGTCGCGCTCCATCGCCGAGAAGGGCATCTATCCGGCCGTGGACCCGCTCGACTCGACCTCGCGCATGCTCTCGCCGACCATCCTCGGCGAGGAGCATTACGACGTCGCCCGCCTGGTCCAGCAGACGCTCCAGCGCTACAAGTCGCTCCAGGACATCATCGCGATCCTCGGGATGGACGAGCTGTCCGAGGAGGACAAGCTGACCGTCGCCCGCGCCCGCAAGATCGAGCGCTTCCTCTCGCAGCCCTTCTTCGTGGCCGAGGTCTTCACCGGCTCGCCCGGCAAGCTCGTCGCCCTCGAGGACACGATCAAGGGCTTCAAGGGGCTGGTCGAGGGCAAGTACGACCATCTGCCGGAAGCGGCCTTCTACATGGTCGGCACGATCGAGGAAGCGGTCGAGAAGGCCCAGAAGCTCGCCGCCGAGGCGTGAGATAGAACCTGTCATCCCGGGCCTCGCGCGGCGAGGACCCGGGACCGTCAGCCAGTGAGATACGGTCCCGGCTTTCCGCTTCGCTGCGGCCGGGATGACGGAGTTCCAAGATGGCCACGCTTCATTTCGAGTTGGTCGCGCCCGAGCGCATTCTCTTTTCCGGCGATGTCGAGGCGGTGATGCTGCCGGGCACCGAGGGCGACATGACCGTCCTCCCCGGCCACGCGCCGGTCATGGCGATGCTCAAGACCGGCTTCGTGCAGATCACCGATCACAAGGACGAGGGCCATCGCGTCCTGATCCGGGGCGGATTTGCCGAGATCAACCAGGAGGCCGTCACGGTCCTGGCCGAGAACGCCACCCCCGTCGAAGAAGTGACCCCCGAGAGCATCGCCAAGGAAATCGAGCGGCTCGAGCTGCGGCGCGACGCGACCGAGGATTTCAAGGCGCAGGGGGATCTGTCCGCGGCCATCGCGCAGCTCCACGAGGCCCGCGAGGCGCTGAAGTTCTGATCCCGCACGCGGCCGAGGGCTCGGCCGCGTGACAGAGCCCGCGCGCCCTCTCGTCCTGACGGTAGCGCTCGACGGCGAGAGCTTCGCCCAGCTCGACGCCCTGCGGCGGCACCATTACCCGCCCGACCGGAACCATGTCCCGGCCCATCTGACGCTTTTCCATTCCCTGCCGGGAGATCGGCTCGCTGTGATCGAGGCCGATCTCGTCGCGATCTCCTCCCGGCAGCGGCCATTTCTCCTGGCGGCAACCGGCTACAAGCCGCTCGGCGAGGGTGTCGCGCTTTCCTTTTCCTCGTCGGAATTCCTCTCCCTGCGCCAGCGCCTGGCGCGCGAATGGCGCGACGACCTGACGATCCGGGATTCCTCCCGGATCGCCCCTCACGTCACGATCCAGAACAAGGTGACGCCGCGGGAGGCGAATGCACTCCTGCACGAATTGCGGACGGGCTTCCGAACCTTCACGGCGCGGGCCGAAGGGCTGCTGCTGTGGCGTTATCTCGGCGGCCCCTGGAAGCTGGTCCGCCGCTTCGGCTTCGCTGGCTGAGATCAGATCGTCAATTCAGCCGCCGCCGCGGCGCGTGCGAGGGAGCGGGAGTAGCCTTCTCGTCGAACAATTCGGCGAGCTTCTCGGTCATGGCCCCGCCCAGTTCCTCGGCATCGACGATCGTCACCGCGCGGCGGTAATAGCGCGTCACGTCATGCCCGATGCCGATCGCCAGCAGCTCGACGGGCGAGCGCGTCTCGATCTCCTCGATCACATGGCGCAGATGCCGCTCCAGGTAATTGCCCGGATTCACCGAGAGCGTCGAATCGTCGACCGGCGCGCCATCAGAGATGACCATCAGGATGCGGCGCTGCTCCGGGCGGGAGAGCAGGCGCTGATAGGCCCAGTCGAGAGCCTCGCCGTCGATATTCTCCTTCAGCAGCCCCTCGCGCATCATGAGGCCGAGATTGCGCCGCGCCCGGCGCCAGGGGGCGTCCGCGGATTTGTAGACGATGTGGCGCAGGTCATTGAGGCGGCCGGGATTGGCCGGCTTGCCCCCCTGGAGCCAGGTTTCGCGCGACTGGCCGCCTTTCCAGGCGCGCGTCGTGAAGCCGAGGATCTCGACCTTCACCCCGCAGCGCTCCAGCGTCCGCGCGAGGATGTCGGCGCAGGTCGCCGCGACCGTGATCGGGCGCCCGCGCATCGAGCCGGAATTGTCGAGGAGAAGGCTGACCACCGTATCGCGGAACTCGGTATCCTTTTCCTGCTTGAAGGACAGGGGCTGGTGCGGATCGAGGATGACGCGGGGCAGCCGCGCCGGATCGAGGATCCCCTCTTCCAGGTCGAAATTCCACGAGCGATTCTGCTGCGCGAGAAGCCGCCGCTGCAAGCGGTTCGCGAGCCGGCCGACGACGCCCTGGAGATGGGAAAGCTGCTTGTCGAGATAGCTGCGCAGCCGCGTCAGCTCCTCGGCGTCGCATAGCTCGTCCGCCTCGATCTCCTCGTCGAAACGAGTCGTATAGGCATGGTATTCGGGGCCGCGAGCCTCGTTGCCCTTCGAGGGCGGCGGGCGCCAGGCTTCGGACGCCTCCTCGGCATCGGCCTCGTCCATGTCCTCGGGCAGCTCGCCCGAAGGCGCGTCTGCCGATTCGGTCGCGCCCTCCTCCAGCTCGTCGGTGGCGTCGTCCTGGAGGTCGATCTCGGCGCGCTGGCCGTCCGCGCGCTCCTCGGCCTCGCCCTCGCTGCCTTCCTGCTGGTCGGAATCGTCGCCCTCGCCGTCGTCCTCCTGGTCGTCGCGGTCGCGGGCCGCGTCGTCGGACATGTCGAGCGAGGACAGGAGCCGGCGCACGTCCTGCGCGAAGGCGCGCTGGTCCTCGATGTCGGACAGGAGCCCGTCGAGATTGCGCCCCGCCTTCTCCTCGATGAAATCGCGCCACAGCTCGACGATCCGCGCCGCCGCCGCGGGGGGCTTGCGACCCGTCAGGCGCTGGCGGACCATGAGGGCCACGGCGTCCTCGAGCGGGGCGTCGGCCCGGTCGGTGATCTCCTCGTATTTGCCGCCCCGGTGATAGCGGTCCTCGATCATCGCCGTGAGGTTCTCGGCGACGCCCTCCATGCGGCGCGCGCCGATGGCCTCGACGCGCGCCTGCTCCACGGCATCGAAGATGGCGCGGGCCGCCTGGGCCTGGGGCGCGAAGCGGCGATGCACGGCGGCGTCGTGGCAGGCGAGGCGCAAAGCCATCGAATCGGCGTGGCCGCGCACGATCGCGACATCCTCCGCGCCGATCTTGCGGGGAGGCTCGGGCAGCCGCGCCCGTCCCGCCGTCAGGGCCGGCCGGTCGGTCGCATAGGTGACCTCCAGCTCCGGCCTCTGGGCGAGGGCGCGCAGACAGGCCGCGATCGAGCGCTTCAGCGGCTCGTTGGGGGCCTCCCGGCGCTCGCCGGGCTTGCGGTTCGAAATGGTCATGTGGCGAGCCGCAAGGCGAGATCGGTCAGGCTCGTGACCGCGATATCGACGGGAACGGCAGGCTCGGCCTCGCCCGTGCCGGGGCCGCTTTCGTCCGGCCGGGCGAGATGGGCCGTGCGCAGGCCGCAGGCCGCCGCGGCCGCGAGGTCGGAGGAATGGGCCGCGACCATCATGCAGCTTTCCGGCGGCAGGCCGAAGGCCTCCGCCGCGGCCTGATAGACGCCGGGCTTCGGCTTGTAGTCCCGCGCGATGTCGGCGCCGAGGATCGCGTCCCAGATGAAGCTGTTGCGGCGGGCGAGATCGACCATGAGGGCGATATTGCCGTTCGAGACCGGCGCGAGCCGGTATTTCCGGCGCAGCCGCGAGAGGCCGAACTCGACATCCGGCCAGGCGCCGAGGCGGTGCCAGAGGAGGTTCAGCGCGTCCAGCGTCTCGTCCGGGAGGTCCTCCAGCCCGAAACGCGGCAGGATGCGCAGGAGGTTCTCGCGGTGGAGGACATCGAGCCGCACATAGCCGCGCGCGCCCGTCCTGATTCCCTCCATGCCGCGCTGGTATTCCCCGCGCCAGGCATCGGCGAAGGCGAACGCGTCGATCTCGCGCCCGATGATCGCCGGGGCCTCCCGCGCGATCCCGCTCCGCCAGTCGACGAGCGTGCCGAAGACGTCGAAGAAGAGCGCGCTGACGGGCGGCGCGGCCTGCTTCTCCCCGGTCCCGGACCCGGCCATGGCTCAGCTCAGCGCGACGTTGACCGCGCTCTCGGGCAATTCCTTGCCGAAGGAGCGCTGATAGAACTCCGCCACGAGGGCGCGCTCCAGCTCGTCGCATTTGTTGAGGAAGGTGAGCCGGAAAGCGAAGCCCACATCGCCGAAGATCTCGGCATTCTCGGCCCAGGTGATCACCGTGCGCGGCGACATCACGGTCGAGAGATCGCCGTTGATGAAGGCGTTGCGGGTGAGGTCGGCGACGCGGACCATCTTGCTCGCGATCTCGCGCCCCTCGCGGTTGCGGTAGTGGTGCGCCTTGGACAGCACGATGCCGACCTCGACGTCGTGCGGCAGGTAGTTGAGCGTCGTGACGATGGACCAGCGGTCCATCTGCGCCTGGTTGATCTGCTGGGTGCCGTGATAGAGGCCCGACGTGTCGCCGAGGCCAACGGTGTTCGCGGTCGCGAAGAGCCGGAAGGCGGGATGCGGGCGGATGACCCGGCTCTGGTCGAGCAGCGTGAGGCGGCCCGAGGATTCGAGCACGCGCTGGATCACGAACATCACGTCGGGCCGGCCGGCATCGTATTCGTCGAAGACGAGCGCGACGTTGTGCTGGTAGGCCCAGGGCAGGATGCCGTCGCGGAACTCGGTGACCTGCTTGCCCTCCTTGAGGACGATCGCATCCTTGCCGACGAGGTCGATGCGCGAGACGTGGCTGTCCAGGTTGATGCGCACGCAGGGCCAGTTCAGCCGCGCGGCGACCTGCTCGATATGGGTCGACTTGCCGGTGCCGTGATAGCCGGTCACCATCACGCGGCGGTTGCGGGAGAAGCCGGCCAGGATCGCGAGAGTGGTGGGCGGATCGAAGATATAGTCCGGGTCGGTATCGGGGACATGGGAATCGGACTTCGAATAGGCCGGCACTTCGAGATCGGTGTCGATCCCGAAGAGCTGACGCACGGACACCTTCATGTCCGGGACGGCCGGAGGGGCGTCGGTGGTCGTCAACATTGAAAATGCCTCTTCGGCTGCGGGCGCGGCCGGGCTCTCGCGGCGCGACGAACGGGAATGCGGGACCGTCTTAGCGGCGCCCGCCGCCACGCGCAATTTCGCTGGACGAATACCTCTCCCCGCCGGCGGGGAGAAGCGGGCGTCTCAGCAATAGCCCGCGGCCTTGAGGGTGTCGTGGGCGCGGATGATCTCGCGCAGGCGGTCTTCCAGGGACCGGTCGCCGCCATGCGCGTCGGGATGGAAGCGCTTCACCAGCGCCTTGTATTGCGCCTTGATCGCGGCGGCATCGGCCGTCTCGTCGAGGCCGAGCGCCTCGAGCGCGCGCAGCACCGGCGCGGGGCGGCGCGGACGCTCGGGCTCCGCCGCGCGGCGCGCGTGGAAGGGTTGCGCCGAGCGCAGGACGCCGAGGGGGTCGAGATAGTCGAAATCGCTCGCGGGCGGCGGCGCGCCGTCCTTGCGCCGGCGCCCGCCCGCGGCGTTGCTGGCCATGCTCCAGGTCGGGCGATGGCCGATGGAGGCGTCCTTCTGGTAGGCCGCGACATCGTCCTCCGGCATGCCGGCGAAGTAGTTGTAGCTCTTGTTGTATTCGCGCACGTGGTCGAGGCAGAAGCGCCAGTACTCGCCCTCCCGCCCCCTCCCCTTCGGAGCGCGGTGCAGGCCCGCGGCCTCGCAGCCGGGATGCTCGCAAGCCGCCTCGGCCTTGCGCGGCTCCTCGCAGGAAGGCTTGATCCTGATGCGGTCGAAAAGGGGCGAATTGAGATCCATCTGGAGTCGATTATGGGTGTGCGATGGCGGATCGGGCAACCCCGTCGCCGCGACCAGCGAGCCCGAACGAGGTTGACGTGGCGTTAAGAGACTGGATCGACGAGGCTTTGCGGCGCGAACTCGCCGCCGAGCATGTCCAGGTCGAGGACGAATCCCACCGCCATGCGGGCCATGCCGGGTGGCGCGAGGGCGGAGAGACGCATTTCCGGGTGGATGTCGTGTCGGCCGCCTTCGCGGGCAAGAGCCGGGTCGAGCGCCACCGCCTCGTCAACCGGATCCTCGCGCCCGCCTTCGCGCGCGGCCTGCACGCCCTCGCCCTCAAGGCGCGCGCTCCCGGAGAATAGATCACTTGGCCGGGACAGGCTTCGGCTCGGCCCGCGAGCGCGCATAGGCGGCGAGCGTCGATCCCAGAGCGGCGCCGAAGAACAGGAACAGCCAGCCGAAGACCGTCCGCGCATCGTAGCCCTGCGCGTCGAGGGCATTCACGAGGCGACCCGACAGCCATTGCATGACGCCCGCCCCGCCCATGCTGATGAAATTCATGAAGGTCACGCCGCGGCCGATCTCCGCCGCCGACATGAAGGCGCGCGCATGCGCCATCACGACGGCATAGGTGACGCCGAACAGGCCGACGACGAGGAACAGGCCGATCGAGAGCCGGGCCGAATCCTGCCCCCACAGGGACAGCGCAAGGAAGGCCGATGCGGAGAACACGGCGCAGAGCATGACGGTCGCCTTCGAGCCGATCCGGGCATAGAGCGGCAGGACGAGGAGCGCCCCGCAGGCCATGAAGCCGCCCATGGCCATGGCCGCCCAGCTCGTCGCGGCGAGATCGAAGCCGTGCACCTTCTGGAGATAGGGGGCGATCCACAGGCCCCGCGTCGCGATCGTGGTGCCGTAGCTCACGAAGGCGAAGGGCAGGATCAGCCAAAGCGACCTCTTGGACACGATTTGCAGGATGCCGCCGAGAAGCGAGGCGTGCCGCCCGCCCGCGGGCGCCACCGGCGGCGGATCCCGCAGCAGGAGCGCCGTCAGGAGGGCCGTCAGCGCGACGATCCCGGCAAGCCCGAAGACGGTCTGGCGCCAGCCATAGGCCGTCAGGAAATAGGCGAGCGGGGCGCCGCTCAAGGGATCGCCGATCGAGCCGAAGCCGATCAGGAACGAGGACATGGTCGCGAAATGGCGGGGCGAATAGAGCCGCGCCGCCAGATAGAACCCCGACATCAGGATCGGCGCGCAGCCGATGCCGATCAGCGCCATGGAGAAGAGCGCGGCGCCGTAGCCCCGCGCGAGCCCGAGGATCACGGTCCCGGCGACTGCGACGAGCAGGAAGCCCGCCAGCGTCCGCCTCGGGCCGATCCGGTCGAGCGCGTAGCCGACCGGAAACTGCGCCAGCGCGAAGGCGATCAGCCAGGCGGCCTGCAAGCTGCCGAGCTGCCCCGGATCGAGCCCCAGGTCTCGCGTGAGGTCCCCGGAGATGACGGCGAGGAACGCGCGGAAGAACTGGCTCAGCCCATAGGCGAGCAGAAGGACGAGGAAGCTCGTCACGAGCGTTCCCCGCCCGGCTCGAATCGAGGACGCACCCCGCCTTCTCCCGAAACGCCCCCAGGAACCGAACGCGCGCCTACTTCACCCGCTCCAGGACGGAGACGTAGTTCGCGACCGCCGCGCCGCCCATGTTGAAGACGCCGCCGAGCTTCGCCCCCTCGACCTGGAAGCCGTCGGCGTCGCCGCAGAGCTGCATGGCGGACAACGCATGCATGGAGACGCCCGTCGCGCCGATCGGATGGCCCTTGGACTTGAGCCCGCCCGAGGCGTTCACGGGCAGCTTGCCGCCCTTCTGCGTCCAGCCCTCCTTGATGGCGCGTGCGCCCTGCCCTTCCGGCACGAGGCCCATCGCTTCGTATTCGAGCAGTTCGGCGATCGTGAAGCAGTCATGCGTCTCGACGAAAGAGAGGTCCGTCAGCGACAGGCCCGCATCGGCCAGCGCCTTCTTCCAGGTGACCGTGCAGCCCTCGAAGCGGAGGATGTCGCGCTTCGAAAGCGGCAGGAAATCCTGCGCATGGGCGCGGGAGCGGAAGGCGACGGCCCGGCGCATGTTCTGCGCGGTCTCGCCGTCGGCGATGACGAGGGCGGCGGCGCCGTCCGAGACGAGCGAGCAGTCGGTCCGCTTCAGGGGGCCGGCGACAAAGGGGTTCTTCGCCGATTCCTGCCGGCAGAACTCGTAGCCGAGATCCTTGCGCATCTGCGCATAGGGGTTGCCGACCCCGTTCTTGTGGTTCTTGGCCGCGATCATGGCAAGCGCGTCGGACTGGTCGCCGTGGCGCTGGAAATAGGATTGCGCGATCTGGCCGAAGACCCCCGCGAAGCCGCCCTCGATATGGCTCTCCTCGGCGAGATAGGACGCCTTGAGGAGGTTCTTGCCGATCTCGGCCGAGGGCGTGCGCGTCATCTGCTCGACGCCGACCACGAGGACGATCCGGGCCTCGCCCGCATCGACCGCCCGCACGCCCTGGTGGACGGCAGCCGAGCCCGTCGCGCAGGCATTCTCGACCCGCGTCGCGGGCTTGAAGCGCAGGCGGTCGTCGGCCTGGAGCACGAGGGAGGCAGTGAAATCCTGCGGCGAGAAGCCGGCGTTGAAATGGCCGAGCAGGATCTCGTCGACCTCCTCGGGGCCGATGCCGGCATGGTCGAGGGCTTCCCTGGTCACCCGGACGACGAGACTCTCGACGGTCTCGGCATCGTGCTTGCCGAAGGGGGTATGGGCCCAACCCACGATCGCCGGCTTGCTCATCGTCTCGTCTCCCTGTCGTTATCGATGCATATGCGCCCTTCGCGCACCCCGGACAAGGCGCGCGGCGGACGGGACTGGACTGCTTCTTAACGCGCCGAGGCGAGGAGGAACAGGACGCCGACGACGATCATCGCCATGCCGACGATCTCGCGGGAGGAGGTGCTCTGTTTCAGCAGCCGGCGCGAGACCGCCTGCGCCATCAGCACCTCGACGAGGGCGAGCGTGCGCACGTTCACGGCCGCGGTGAGCGCGAAGGCGATGAACCAGAATTGCGAGGCGGTGGCGCCGACGAAGCCCGCGGCGAGCGAGGACCGCCAATGGCGCAGCGACCCCATCAGCGCCGCCCGGTCGAACACGGCCATCCAGGCGAGCAGCATCACGGTCTGGAGCGCGAGCCCGCAGACGAGCGCGGTCGTCGCCCGGATGAGAAAGGAGCCCGACGCGAGCGACAGGATCGCGCCCCTGTAGCCGACCGCCGAGAAGGCGAAGAGGGCGCCGGCCGAGAGGCCGAGCACGATGGGCCGCATCCCGACGACCCGCGTCTCCCCACTCGCCTTCGGCGTCCAGGACACCAGCACGACCCCGGCCGTCGCCAGGAGGACCGCGCCGACGCCGAGCGCGGTGAGCCGGTCGCCGAGGAACAGGAAGCCGAAGACCGCGATCTGGATCGCCTCGGTCTTGATCAGCGCCGTCACGACCGAGAAGGAGCGCGCCTGCATGGCCGCGAGCATGAGGGCGGTCGCGAGGATCTGTGTGATCGCGCCGAGGCCGAGGAAGCCGGCGAAGCCCGCTCCCGGCGCGGGGACGGGCTCGCCCGTCGCAAGACGGACAAGGAGCAGGAACAGAACCGCGAAGGGAAAACCGTAGAGGAAGCGCACCTGGGTCGCGCCCGCGGTGCCGATCTTCGCGGTGAGCTGGCGCTGCATCGCGTTGCGCGCGACCTGCCCCGCCGCCCCCAGCAGGGTCGCGCCGACCCAGATTGATCCCATATCCATTTCGATCTTCGCCCGGCCGCCCCGCGCTGTGCCTTGCTGTCGCCATGGATGGGTGCGTATTGAAAGGGTCGTGAGTGCATGGCTGCTGCGCCCGCGGCGTCTCGCCTTGATTCCTCACTCGTTTCCCAGCCGCTTCGGAGCTGACCCGCAATGACAGCGAGGCCCAGAGCCCTTTTCGCGACCGTCCTGGCTCTCGCCGCGGCATCCTGCGGGATCGCCCGCGCGCAGACGCCGACGCTGGTCGTGGATGCGGGCTCCGGGCGCGTGCTCCAGGCCGAGAACGCGACCGATCCCTGGTATCCCGCCTCGATCACGAAGCTGATGACGACCTATGTCGCGCTCGACATGGTGCGGCGGGGACAGGTGAGAATGGATTCGCTCCTGACGATGTCGGAGCGCGCCGCCTCGATGCCGCCCTCCAAGCTCGGATTGCGGCCGGGCCTGACGCTGACCTTGGACAACGCGCTCAAGATCATCATGGTGAAGTCGGCCAACGACGTCGCCACCATGATCGGCGAGAATCTCGGCGGCTCGGTGGAAGGCTTCGCAGGCCTGATGAACCAGGCGTCCCGCCGGCTCGGGATGCGGGAGAGCCGCTGGTACAATCCGAGCGGCCTGCCCGATCCCCGCCAGCAGACCTCGGCGCGCGACATGGCGATCCTCGCCCGCGCGCTCCTTGGGGAGTTCCCCGAGCATCAGGATCTCTTCCATATCGGCGCCGTCCAGCTCGGCCGCGTCGTGATGAGGAACCATAACGGCCTGATCGGTCGCTATCCCGGCGCGGACGGCATGAAGACCGGCTTCATCTGTGCGGGCGGCTTCAACGTCGTCTCGACGGCGACGCGCGGCGGGCGCCGGCTGATCACCGTGCTGATGGGCTATCCCTCGGCGCGCGAGCGCGACCTCAAGGCCGCCGACCTCTTCGACGCCAATTTCAACTCCTCCGGCTGGGGGGCGCAGACGCTCGACAGCCTGCCCCTCTCCGCCCAGATGTCGCCGCGCGACATGCGGGCCTATGTCTGCGGCCCGAAGCGCCGCCAGCCTGCCGAGGAGGACGACGGCCAGGCTTCCGCCTTCAACGCCGAGAACCCGATCACGAGCCTCTTCTCCTCCGCGACCATGGGCAGCTCCTTCGGCGGCGTCAGCCCGAGCGGGCGGCGCACGCTCGGGCCCCGCGTGGCCTTCGCCCCGATCCCGGTCTGGATCGGCGCGCAGCCCGGCGGCAACGACGACCAGCTCATGGTGCGCGGCCGGGGCCGCGTCCGCGTGGCCCGCGAGCG
This sequence comes from Enterovirga sp., assembly GCF_035325185.1. GTDB lineage: Bacteria > Pseudomonadota > Alphaproteobacteria > Rhizobiales > Beijerinckiaceae > Enterovirga. The sequence goes on from NZ_DAOLAJ010000024.1 coordinate 11,524, forward strand.
CCGCGGACCGGCCGTCCGTGCGGCGAGCAAGGCCAGCGCCCCGACGCCTGCGGCCGTCGCCTTCACCTCGACCTCGACGCCACAGATCATGGCCGGCAAGAAGATTGATCCCGTAAAGAGCGCCAAGGGCGCGCCCAGGGCGGTCGCCGCCAAGGCCAAGCCGGCCGTCGCGGGCACCAATCCGGGCGCGAAGACCGCCGCGAAGCCGGTAGCCAAGAAGTCGGCCTCCGCCAAGGAGTGAGGCCGCCGATCCCATGGCCTCTTCCCGTCCCGCAGGCCCGCTCCCGCCGATCCCGCTCACCGTCCTGACCGGCTTCCTCGGAGCGGGGAAGACGACGCTCCTGAACCGGCTCCTGCGCGATCCGGCACTCGCCGACACGCTCGTCATCGTCAACGAGTTCGGCGAGGTCGGGATCGACCATCTCCTGGTCGAGAAGGCCGGGGACGACATGGTCCTCCTCTCGGCCGGCTGCCTCTGCTGCACGATCCGGGGGGATCTCGTCTCCACCCTGGAGGACCTGCTGCGCCGCCGTGACAACGGGCGGATCGTGCCCTTCCGGCGGGTGCTGATCGAGACCACGGGCCTCGCCGATCCCGCGCCCGTCCTCGCGGCGGTCCTTCATCATCCCTACCTGTCGCAGCGCTACGGGCTCGAAGGCGTGGTGACGGTGGTCGACGCCCTGCACGGGCTCGCGACCCTGGCGCGCCACGAGGAGGCGAGGCGGCAGGTTGCGGTGGCGGACCGCATCGTCCTCAGCAAGACCGATCTCGAGGGCGCCGAGCCCGCACCCGTCGAGGCCCGGCTGCGTCAGCTCAACCCGGGCGCCACGATCCTGCGGGCGGATCACGGCGACGTCCCCGCCGCCGCCCTGCTCTCCGGCGGCCTGTTCGGCCTCGACGGCAAGATCGGCGACGTCGCCGCCTGGCTACAGGCGGAGGCGATTTCGGACGATCACGCGCACCACGACCATCATGGGCACCATCATCACCACCACGACAGGAGCCGGCACGACGAGCATATCCGCTCTCTCGTCCTGACCGCCGAGGCGCCGGTCCGGGAGGCGTCGCTGGACCTGTTCCTGGACATGCTGCGCTCGACCTTCGGCCCGCGCATCCTGCGGCTCAAGGGCCTCGTCCGGCTCGCGCGGGACCCTTCCCGGCCCCTCGTCATCCAGGGCGTGCGGCACGTCCTCCACATCCCGACCCTGCTGCCGGCCTGGCCGGACAGCGATCGGCGCACCCGCATCGTCCTCATCCTCGAGGATGTCCCGCCCGAGGCGGTCACCCGGATGTGGTCGGCCTTCGCGGGACAGGCGGCGCTCGACACGCCGGACGGGACAGCCCTCGCCGACAATCCCCTCGCCCCGGCGACGCTGCGCAGTTGAGTTTCCTCAGCGGCTTTCCAGGGCCGCCGCCAGGACCTTGCGCATCACCGTGGGAAGGGCCTCGCCGGCGAGATCGCCGGGCGGCACCCAGCGCATGCCCTCGGGCGGCGCGGTGTCGGCGGCGACCTTGGCGACTTGGACGGCGAGCTCCAGCGGGAAATGCGTGAAGACGTGGCGGACGAAGCCGGGCAGCCGCCGCCAGCGCGCCTCGAGGGGCGCGTCGAGCATGGCCTTGGCGACATCGTAATCGGCCCGCCATTCGCTGGTTGGGACCTCGGCCATGCCGCCGAGAAGGCCCTTGGGCGGGCGGGTCCGCAGCAGCACGGCGCCGTCGCGGCGCAAGGCCACGAAGGCCGCGCCCCGCCTCAGCTCGCCCTCGCGCTTGGGCATCTTGCGCGGCAGCGTCTCCTGGAGCCCGGCCGCCCGCGCCCGGCACGGCTCCATCCACGGGCAGAGGGCGCAGGCGGGACGCCGCGGCGTGCAGATGGTCGCGCCGAGATCCATCAGCGCCTGCGCGAAATCGCCCGGCCGGTCCTCCGGCACGAGATCGAGGGTGCGCGCCTGGATCTCCGTCTTCGCGGCCGGAAGCGGCGTCTCGATCAGGTAGAGGCGAGAGACGACGCGCTCGACATTCCCGTCCACCGCCGCCGCCCGCCGGCCGAAGGCGATAGCGGCGATGGCGCCCGCCGTATAGGGGCCGATGCCGGGAAGAGCCCGCAATTCGGCCTCGGTCCCGGGAAAGCCGCCGCGCCCGGCGACGGCCTTGGCGCAGGCATGCAGGTTGCGGGCACGGGAATAATAGCCGAGCCCGGCCCAGGCCCCCATCACGACCTCGCCCGGCGCCTGCGCCAGGGCCTCGACGCTCGGGAACAGCTCCAGGAAGCGCATGTAGTAAGGGCGGACCGCGCCGACCGTCGTCTGCTGGAGCATGATCTCCGAGAGCCAGACCCGGTAGGGATCGGCCGACTCGCCCACCTTCGCCCTCCAGGGCAGGTCCCTGCGGTGGCGGTCGTACCAGGCGAGAAGCTCGCCGGCTCGGGGGGCGGGGGGCTCCGTTCTGCTCGGAGGACGGGACTGGGACAGGGCGCGACCGAATCGCTGACGAGAAGGATTGCCGCGTTTAGAGCACGCCGGGTTGCCGTGGAACCGCATCGTCATCGGGGCTCGCCTTCAGCGACTCGGAATCGACACCGGATACCTCCTGTCATTCCCGGCGGCCCGAAGGGCCGGGAAGGA
>NZ_DAOLAJ010000024.1:14244-47635 GCF_035325185.1 Enterovirga sp.
GGCCGGGAAGGACAGGGAGGGCGCCGGCCTCAGGCCCGCTTCTGCCAGCGTCCCGTCTCGTCCTGCTGCCAATAGGTGACGGCGTACCCTTCCCCACGCAGGCGACGCCAGACTTCGCGCGCTTCAGCGACCGCCTCCTCGTCGCGCCCGTTCAGCATCAGCACCACGCGCTCGTAGCCGGAAATATCGGCGGGCATGGCCGCCCCCTCCACCAGGAACAGGATGGCGGCGCCGTTGCGGTTGTCATCGCCCGCCGTCAGCAGGACCGGCTGCTCGGCCGGATCGGGCTCGCGGTCGGTGCCATGGGGCAGGAAACTCTCGTCGGAGAAGGACCAGAGATGATCGTCGAGCGCCGCGAGGCGATCGTCCCCGTCGACCTTGACCACGGCGCGCCAGCCGCGCTCGCGCGACTTCGCCAGCAAGGCCGGCAGGACAGCCTCCATCGGCCGGCGCTGGAGGTGATAGAAATGGACCTCCGTCACAGCCATGCAGCCTTATCCCGCGCGCGGCTGGGATTCCTGATGAGAGGCCCCCGAAGGGGATTCCGGTTGGGCGAGGCGGCTCGCGAGGACATGCCCGATCCCGATCGGCAGGAAGACGAGCAGGATCATCAGCCAGAGCACGGCCGCCGTCGAGCTGGGGGAAATGCCGGCGGAGCGCGCCATCACGCCACCCGCAGGGCCGCGCGGCCTTCCGCCTCCTCGCCACCTCCCACGCCCCGGCGGGCATCCATGTCGACGAGGCGGTCGAGCTGCGCCGTCAGGCGGTCGATCTTGTCGTGCAGGTCGGCGATCGCCGTCTCCGCCTTGAGGTTCACCTCGTAGTCGAGGGCGGCCGCCAGCCGGTCCTTCGCGGCCTGCCGGTTCTGGCTCATCATGATGATGGGCGCCTGGAGCGCGGCCAGCATCGAGAGGAGCAGGTTCAGGAAGACGAAGGGATAGGGATCGAAGGCATGCGCGGCCAGGACGACGGCGTTGAGCAGCGCCCAGGCGACCAGGAAGACCGCGAAGCCGACGATGAAGCTCCAGGAGCCGCCGACCGCCGCGACGCGATCGGAAAGCTTCTCGGCCACCGTGAGGCGCTCCTCGAAGACCTGATTGAGATCGCGCGCCACATGGACGCGCCGCGCGACGCGCTGGATCACGCGGCGATCGCGGTCCGAGAGCGGGCTCACACCGGCATGCAGCAGGTGCTGGGCGAGATAGCGAATCTCGTTGTTCATGGCTCACCTCCGAACGACCGGCCAATCGGGCCGGCCGGGTGAGCCGATCGGAAGGATCAGGCGCCCGGAGCGGCCGCGGCTGGCGCGGTCAGTCGACTATGACTGTCGCTTGGCATGGGGTTGACGGATTCCGATTGCAGCCGCGAGCGAAGGCGCGCGGCCTTGAGGAGAAATGCTCTTTCCGGGCCTGCGGGTCAAGCCCCCACCGGATCGAAAAGCCGTGCAAGGTGTGGCTGTTGGCGGATTTTCCACCGCCTGCGGGGTCCCTTGCCGGACGCTCCGTCATCCCGGCCGGAGCGAAGCGGAGAGCCGGGATGACGAGGGTGCGATCGCCCGGCAGCTCAGGGGCTCTCGACCGGGATCGGCCGGCCGGTTTCGGCTTCCAGGGCGCGCACGAGGGCCTCCAGCATCTCCGCGGGCGTCACGTCGATGGCAACGGTGATCGGCCGCTCGTCCGGGCCGGGCGGCTCCAGCGTGGCGAACTGGCTGTCGAGCAGGCTCGTCGGCATGTAGTGATGCTTGCGCTTCGCCATGCGGGCGCCGATCAGCTCGCGGCTTCCTTCGAGGAAGACGATCCGCACCTCGTCCGGCTCGCCCCCGACGAGGATGTCCCGATAGGCGCGCCTCAGCGCCGAGCACGAGACGACGGCATGCCGGCCCGCCTCGCGATTCTCCTTCAGCCAGGCGGCGATGGAGCGCAGCCAGGGCCAGCGGTCCTCGTCGGTCAGCGCGATGCCGTGGCTCATCTTCTCGACGTTCTGCGGCGAGTGGAAGGAATCGCCGTCGCGGCAGGTCCAGCCGAAACGTGCCGCGAAAGCCTCGGCCAGGGTCGACTTGCCGGAGCTGGAGACGCCCATCACGACGAGGCCGTGGGGCATGGGGGCGGGACGATCCGTCACGAGAGGCGCCTCCAGGCGCGCCCGTCGCGCGCGAGCAGCCGGTCGGCCTCGGCCGGGCCCTCGCTGCCGGCAGCGTAGCGGGCCATGGGCGCGGCCACCTCGCTCCAGGCTTCGAGGATCGGCTGCACCACGCGCCAGCCCGCCTCGATATTGTCGGCGCGCTGGTAGAGCGTCGCGTCGCCGGTCATGGCGTCGTAGATCAGCGTCTCGTAGCCGGTCGAGGGATCGACCCGGAAATGGTCGCGATACTTGAAGCCCATCTGCACGCGGCCGAGCTTCACCTGCGGACCTGGCACCTTGGCGCCGAATTCGAGACTGATGCCCTCGTCCGGCTGGATCTGGAGGACGAGCCAGTTCGCGGCCGGCGCCTCGACCGCCGTGTCGCGGAAGAGCGCGAGCGGCGCCTCCCGGAAGGCGATCGCGATCTCGGTCGTGCGCCGCGTCATCGACTTGCCGGTGCGCAGGTAGAAGGGCACTCCCGCCCAGCGCCAGTTGTCGATGTCGAGCCGCATGGCGGCATAGGTCTCGGTCGTGCTGGCGGGCGAGACGTCGGGCTCCTGGCGGTAATCGACCACGGGCCGGCCCAGGACCTCGCCCGGCCCGTATTGCGCGCGCACGGCATTCGCCACCGCCGCCTCTCGGTCCAGCGGGCGGATGGCGGCCAGGACATCCTCCTTCCTGTCGCGCACGTCGTCGGCCGCGAAGGAGATGGGCGGCTCCATGGCGATGAGCGTGAAGAGCTGGAACAGGTGGTTCGGCACCATGTCCCGCAGCGCCCCGGTCGCATCGTAGAAGATGCCGCGGCGCTCGACGCCCACCGCCTCCGCGACGCTGATCTGGACATGATCGATGCGGTCGCGGTTCCAGAGCGGCTCGAAGATGCCGTTGCCGAAGCGGAAGGCGAGGATGTTCTGGACCGTCTCCTTGCCGAGGAAATGATCCATGCGGAACACCTGGTCCTCGCGCAGGACGGCCAGGACCTCGCGGTTGAGGGCCTGGGCCGAGGCGAGGTCGTGGCCGAAGGGCTTCTCGATCACGACCCGCCGCCAGGCATCGCCCTCCTCGCGCGCGAGCCCGGCCTCCCCGAGCTTCTGCACGATGGGCCCGAACAGGGTCGAGGCGACGGCGAGATAGAACAGGGCCGGCCGGCCCGCGAGCCGCGCGCCGATCTCGCGATAGAGGGAGGGATCGGTGACGTCCCCGCGGAGATAGTCGAGGCAGGCGACGACCCGGCTCCAGGCAGCCTCGTCGAAATCGCGCCCGGATTCCGCCACGAAGCTGCGGATGGCCGAATCGAGTTCCTTCCGCAACCCTTCGGCGCCGATCCCGGAGCGCCCGATGCCGAGGATCGAGAAGCCGTCCGACAGGAGGCCCCAGCGGGACAGGTTGTAGAGCGCCGGCATCAGGAGCCGGCTCGTCAGGTCGCCCGTCACCCCGAAGATGACGAGCGTGCAGGCCGGCGCGGGCGTCGCGCCCCGCGCCGACGCCTTCGGCCGCATCGGCTCGCTCATCAGCTTTTCGGCTCCTGGTGGCCGCCGAAGCCCTTGCGCATGGCGGAGAGGATCTTGTTGGCGAAATCCGCCTTCCCGCGCGAGCGGAACCGCGCATAGAGCGCCGCTGTCAGCACGTCGGCCGGGACCGATTGCTCGACCGCCGCATTCACCGTCCAGCGCCCCTCGCCCGAATCCTCGACGAAGCCGCTGAAGCCCTCGAGCGTCGGATCGGCCGCGAGGGCCGAGGCGGTAAGGTCGAGCAGCCAGGAGGTCACGACCGAGCCGCGGCGCCAGACCTCGGCCACGTCCGCGACGTCGATCTCAAGCCTTTGCGCCTCGGGCAATTCGGGGGAAGCGGCGCTGCGCAGGATGTCGAAGCCCTCCGCGAAAGCCTGCATCATGCCGTATTCGATGCCGTTATGGACCATCTTGACGTAATGGCCCGCCCCGCTCGGCCCGGCATGGATATAGCCGCGCTCGGCGCGCGGATCGCGCCCCTCGCGGCCCCCGGTGCGCAGGACCTCGCCGAGGCCGGGCGCGAGGGCGGAGAAGATCGGATCGAGCCGGTCGACCGTGTCCTTGTCGCCGCCGATCATCATGCAATAGCCGCGCTCCAGCCCCCAGACGCCCCCCGAGGTGCCGACATCCAGGAAATGCAGCCCGCGCGGACGAAGGGAGGCCGCGCGGCGCATGGCGTCCTTGTAGTTGGAATTGCCGCCGTCGATGATCGTATCGCCCGCCTGCATCAGGCCGGCCAGTTCCCCGACGGCCTCTTCGGTCGCAGCCCCCGCCGGAAGCATGATCCAGGCCGCGCGCGGCGCCTCGAGCTTCGCCACCATGTCGGCGAGGCCGGAGGCCGCCGTCGCCCCCTCCCCCGCCAGCGCCCGGACGGCCTCCGCGCTGCGGTCGTAAACGACGCAGCAATGCCCCGCGCGCATCAGGCGGCGCACGATGTTCCCGCCCATCCGGCCGAGGCCGATCATCCCGAGCTGCATGGTATTCTCCGGTTGCTTCTCCCCGCTCGCGAGGAGAAGTCGAGTCGCGCGTCAGCGCGACCGGATGAGGGGCCATCGAAACGAGCCGCAGCCGGGTGCCCGCCTCTCACCCGAAGCGCTGCCGCGCTCTCGACCTCTGCCCGCCCCCGGGGAGAGGTGGGTACGGTGCCTCTCACCCGAGGGCCTTGCGCACGGCCTCGCCGAGGCGGGCCAATCCGCCCGCGACGTCGCCGCCCTTCAGATGCACCCGCAGCGCCCTGCGGCCGCGCTCGGCCAGGACGTCGAAATCGCCCCGCGCCTGCGCGGCCTCGACCACCCCGAACGTGGCCTTGCGGCCGGGAATGGGGAGGTCGCGCGCGGGGTCGGCCGTGATCTGGAGGAAGACGCCGGAATTCGGCCCGCCCTTATAGGCTTGACCGGTCGAATGCAGGAAGCGCGGCCCGAAGCCGAGGCAGGTCGCGACCTTCAGCTTGTCGCGGATCGCGAGGCGGATGCCGGCCAGCGCCGCCTGGTTCGCCTCGTCGCGGTCGAGATAGGCGAGGAGGGCGACATAGTCGCCGGCCCCGGCGCGGCCGAGATGGGCCTTCAGCCAGACGGCGAGGTCGTCCGCCCTGCCGAGCGCGTCGGCATTGCGCGGGTCGGTGTAGAGGTCGACGCCCGGACCCGACCAGACGGGTTTCTCGGCCGGCAGCCTGCCGTCGCGGTCATAGGCGTCGGTCAGCTCCCGCGTCTTCACCTTCGAGGCTTCGACATCGGGCTGATCGAAGGCGTCGATCCCGATCACCGCCCCCGCGACGGCGGTCGCGAATTCGAATCGGTAGAATTCCTGCGCGATGTCGGAAGGCCGCGCGAGGCCGATCCGGATCACCGGATGGCCGGCCGCCTCCAGGGCATCGAGGGGCGCATCCTCGTCGTCCCCCTTCCCCTCCAAATGGAGGTGCACGAAGATGCGGTCCTGCCCGTAGATCTCGGGCGGCCCGAGCGGCTCGCCGTCGACCGGGATGAGGCCATGGCCGTCCTTGCCGGTGGATTCGGCGAGAAGCTGCTCGGCCCAGGCGCCGAAATGGCGCAGTTCCGGCGCCCCCGCGAGCGTGACCTTGTCGCGCCCCGCCTTCGCGGCCGCGCCGAGGGCGAGGCCGAGCTGGATGCCGGGATTGGCCTCGGGCGGCACGTCCGGCCCGCAGGCCCGCATCATCGTCTCGGCCGAGGCCAGGAGCGCGTCGAGATCGAGCCCCATCACCGCCGCCGGCACGAGGCCGAAGGCTGACAGGACCGAAAAGCGCCCGCCGATCTGCGGCTCGCCGTGAAAGATCGCCCGGAAGCCGTCGGCCTGGGCCGCCTTCTCCATGGCCGAGCCCGGATCGGTGACGGCGACGAAATGCGCTCCCGCCTTGTCGGCGCCGACCACCTCCTTCATCCGCGCGAGGAAATAGTCGCGGAAGACGTTGGGCTCGAGCGTCGAGCCCGATTTCGAGGCGACGATGAAGAGCGTCCGCGACAACTCGACCGCGTTCTCGGTGCGCCGGATCTGGGCTGGATCGGTGGAATCGACGATGCGCAGACGCGGCATGCCGGGCTGCTTGCCGAAGGTCTCGGCCAGGACCTCGGGCCCGAGGCTCGACCCGCCCATCCCGAGGACGAGCGCGTCGGTGAAGCCCTCGCGCCGGACCTCTTCGGCCAGAGCCTTGTAGGCGGCGAGGCGCCCCTTCTCGCGCTCGACGATGTCGAGCCAGCCGAGCCATCTGTCCTCGTCCCGGCCGGTCCAGACGCTCTTGTCGCGGGCCCAGAGGCGGCGAACCGTGCCGTCCGCCCGCCAGGATTCGGCCCGCGCCTTCACGTCGGCCGCGAGAGGGCCGAGGGCGAGGCTCTGCCGGTCGAGCAGCGGCCCGAGGACCCGGGCGCGCTTCTCGGCCACGGCGCCCAGCAGCTTGTCGGCGGCGTCCTTGAACAGGTCGACGCCCTCCTCGACGAGCTTCCTCGTGATCGCGCCCAGATCGATTCCCGCCCGCGCGAGGCGGTCCAGGGTGCGGGCGGCCGAGTTGATGTCCTCCTCCAGCGAGGGGCGGACCTTGCCGTGGTCGCGGAAGGCGTCGAGCGTCGCCGGCGGCACCGTGTTGACGGTGTTCGGCCCGATCAGTTCCTCGACATAGAGCGTGTCGGGATAGGCCTTGTTCTTGGTGCCGGTCGAGGCCCAGAGGAGGCGCTGGGCACGCGCGCCCTTCGCCTTCAGCTGCTGGAAACGCCCGTCGCCGAAAAGCCGCTTGTAGCGGCGATAGGCGAGCTTGGCGTTCGCGATCGCAACCTTGCCCTTGAGCGCGGCGAGGGATGCCTTCTCGTCCGGGTCGTTCGCCTCGGCGATCTTTCGGTCGAGCGCGCTGTCCACCGCCGTATCGATACGGCTGACGAAGAACGAGGCGACGCTCGCCACCTTCGCCACATCGCCGCCCGCCTTCGCCAGATCGTCGAGACCATCGAGATAGGCATTCGCCACCGCCTCGTAGACGTCCTGCGAGAACAGCAGCGTGACGTTGATATTGATGCCATCGCCCGTGAGCGTGCGGATCGCCGTAAGGCCCGCATCGGTCGCGGGGACCTTCACCATCAGGTTGTCGCGCCCCACCTCCTTCCAGAGGCGGCGCGCCTCGGCGATCGTGCCCTCGGAATCATAGGCGAGATAAGGCGAGACCTCGAGGCTGACATAGCCGTCGCCGCCCTTTGTCTCGTCGAAGACCGGGCGCAGCACGTCGGCGGCATCGCGGATGTCCTCGATCGCGAGCCCCTCGAACAGCTCCATCACGGAGCGGCCCGGCGCCTTGCGCGCCGCGACGAGCGATTCATCGTATTCGTCGGAGCCGGCGATGGCCTTCTCGAAGATGGCCGGGTTCGAGGTGACGCCGCGGATGTCGTCCTCCTCGACCATCTTCTTCAGGCCCCCGCCACGCACGAAGCCGCGGGCGACGAAGTCGAGCCAGATCGCCTGGCCCTGCTCGGCGAAAAGCGTCTTGAGCGGGTTCATCGGGCGATCCTCCTTTCGCCGGTCCCGATCCCCTCATGCCGGGATGCCGGCCGAGGGCCCCCTCGAAGCATGCGGGACCGTGCATGCTTCGAGGCGCGCGACGCTGGCACAACGCGCATCGTCACACGACGTTCGCCAGTTGCGCCCTGGCCGCCTCGTACACTTTCTCGGCCGTGAACCCGAAATGGGCCGTGACGTCCTTGATCGGCGCCGAGGCGCCGAAGCCGTGCATCGCGATGATGGTGCCGGTGGGCCCGGCATAACGGTCCCAGCCGATGGGGGAACCCATCTCGACGGCGACGCGGGCGGTGACGGAGGGCGGCAGCACGCTGTCGCGATAAGCCTTGTCCTGCGCCTCGAACAATTCCCAGGAAGGCATCGAGACGACGCGCGCGCCGATGCCCTCGGACGCAAGCTTCTCGTAGGTTTCGACGCAGAGCCGCACCTCGCTGCCGGTGCCGATCAGGATCACCCGCGGTGCGCCTGCCGCGGCATCGGCCAGCACATAGGCTCCACGGGCGAGGCCCGCGGCCGAGCCGTAACGGGTGCGGTCGAGGGTCGGCAGGGCCTGCCGGCTCAGGGCGAGGCTGACCGGACGGCGCGTCTGCGCCATCACGACGCGATAGCTCTCCGCGACCTCGTTCGCATCGGCGGGGCGCAAGAGGATGTGGTGGGGGATGGCGCGCAAGGCCACGAGTTGCTCGATCGGCTGGTGCGTCGGGCCGTCCTCGCCGACCCCGATCGAATCGTGCGTGAAGATCTGGAAGACCGGAAGCTCCATCAGCGCGGAGAGCCGGATCGGAGGACGCATGTAGTCCGAGAAGACGAGGAAGGTCGCCCCATAAGCCTTGAGCCCGCTGAGGCCGAGCCCGTTCACGATCGCGCCCATGGCGTGCTCGCGCACGCCGAAATGGATGTTGCGCCCGCCGGGCTCCTCCGGCCCCAGGGTTCCGGCACCCTCGAATTCGAGCTTCGACTTGTTGGAGGGGGCAAGGTCCGCCGAGCCGCCGAGGATCCACGGCACCCGGGCGGCGATCGCGTTGAGAACCTTGCCGGAGGATTCGCGCGTCGCGAGACCCTTCGCATCGGCCGGGAAGACGGGAATGTCGGCGTCCCATCCCGCCGGAAGCTCGCCCGCGAGCAGCGCGTCCACCGCCGCGCCGTGCGCCGCATCCTCCCGGCGGAGCTTGTCGAGGCTCGCCTTCCAGGCCGCGTTCAGCTCCGCGCCGCGCTTGGCGATGCCATCGCGAAAGCGGGCATAAACCCCGTCCGGCACGCGGAAGGTCGGCTCGTCGGGCCAGCCGTAGAGGGCTTTCGCGCCCTTGATCTCCTCGGCGCCGAGCGGATCGCTATGGGCCTTGGAGGTCCCCTGCTTCTTCGGCGCGCCGTAGCCGATCACCGAGGTCACGACGACGAGCGTGGGTCTCTCGCTCTCGGCCTTGAAGGCTTCCAGCGCCTTCGCCACCGCCTCGCGGTCATTGGCGTCGGCGACGCGCAGCACGCGCCAGCCATAGGCTTCGAAGCGCCGGCCGACATCCTCGGTGAAGGCGATATTGGTCTTGCCCTCGATGGTGATGGTGTTGGCGTCGTAGATCCAGCACAGGTTCGACAGGCCGAGATGCCCCGCGAGCGAGGCCGCCTCGCTCGCGACGCCCTCCATCAGGTCGCCGTCCGAGCAGATGACGTAGACGTCGTAGTCGAAGACGGTCGCGCCGGGCCGGTTGTAGCGGGCCGCCTTCCAGCGGCTCGCCATCGCCATGCCGACGGAATTGCCGCAACCCTGGCCGAGCGGGCCGGTCGTGGTCTCGACGCCCGGCGTATGCCGGAACTCGGGATGGCCCGGCGTACGGCTGCCGAACTGGCGGAACGCCTTGATGTCGTCGAGCGACACCGCGGGGCGGTTGTCCCCGGCCCCCGAGGCGACGCCCGCAAGGTGGAGGAGCCCGTAGATGAGCATCGAGGCATGGCCGGCCGACAGCACGAAGCGGTCGCGGTTCGGCCAGGCCGGATCGGCCGGATCGTAGCGCAGGAAGCGCTGCCAGAGCGTGTAGGCCACCGGCGCCAGCGCCATCGGGGCGCCGGGATGGCCGGACTGCGCCTTCTCGACCGCGTCGATGGCGAGCGTGCGGATCGTGTCGACGCAGAGGTCGTCGGGATTGGCTTCGGACATGATGGACCCGGATCGAGACTGTGCTGCGTTGCCTTAGCCGCCCGGCGCCCGGCGCGGAAGCCTCGGACCGCCTGTCGGGTCTGCGCCCGGGTCAGGGCGCGGGAGAAGGCGGGGCGACGACCGCCTCGGTCTGGCGGTAATGCGCGAGAGCCTCGGCGACGAAGCCGGACGCCTTCAGGTCCTCGATGAAGCCGACGAGATAGCGCAAGGCGCGGTCGCGGCCCTTCGGCACTCCCAAAGCCTGCTCGATCGCCATGAAGCGTCCCGGAATGACGCGGAAGGCCGGATTGTCCCGCGCGAAGACTTCCAGCGGCTGGCGCACGCCCGCCACCGCATCGAGCTTCTGCTCGACGAAGAGCTTGACGGCATCCTCCGAGGTCGGCGCGCGCCGGATCGAGGCGAGCTTGAGCTTCTTCGTGAGGAAATGGTCATAGGCGCTGCCGCGCCCGACCGCGACCTGCGCGCCCTCGCGGTCGATATCGTCCACCGTCCGCAGGCTCGAGGCTTCGGGCACGGCATAGGTCCCCTCGATCAGGAGATAAGGGGCGGTGAAGGAGATCTCGCCGGCGCGGACCTGGTCGACGGCCAGGAAGGCGATGTCCCAGGCGTCATGGCCCGCGGCGGCCGTGACCTTGCCGGCGGTGTCGTAGGGCACGAGATCGACCGGCAGGCCGAGCCGGGCGCCCAGTTCCCTCGCGATATCGACCGAGATGCCGCTCAGCTCGCCGGCCTGGTTGCGGCTGGCGAGCATGGCGTTGCCGTAATTGATCGCCGCCCGCAGGCGCCCGGTCGGCGCGATCTCACGCAGGACGGCGGCGGGCGGCGGCTCGGCGCGGAGGCCGCCCGCAAGGAGCAGGGCGGCGAAAAGCACAAGCCCCCACAGCCGAATCGCCGGGGCGAGCCGCCGAGCCCTCATTCTTCCCGCCCCCTTCAACCGCGCCCCGGCCAAACACGCGCGACGCCATTCGCCGCGCCGCGAGGATGCATGTCGGCGCCGTTCGGGCAAGCTTTGGATTTCAGGGCAGGTGCACTCGGCGCAGATCCGTGAACGCGACTGCCCCAAAAAGCGAAGGGCCGCCCCTGCGGGCGGCCCTTCCATTGTCCTATGTGTGGCCCGAAGACCGTCGGCGGCGCTTCTCAGCGCGGCCTGAAACCCTTCAGCCCCGCGCCTCGAGGGAGGCGGAGGTCAGGGTCACGGCGATCGGCGACCGCACCTGATGACAATGAGACACTCGATCACCTCCTTTCTACGTGTTGCAGGGAGCCCGAATATGGAGCATGCGCGGCCGGGCACAACCGGGAGCCTCGGCCGGACCTGTGGATAACTCGCCTCCCGCGCTGCGCGCGGCCCTGTGGAGAGAGTGTGGACAACCTCGCCTGACGCCCCCATGACCGATCACGATCCGTTCCATCTCGTACGCTTCCTCGAAGCCCAGGCGCGCAACTACGACGACGCCCTCGCCGAACTGCGCGCCGGCACCAAGCGCAGTCACTGGATGTGGTACGTTTTCCCGCAGCTCGCCGGCCTTGGCCTCTCGCCCACGGCGCAGTTCTATGGCATCGGCTCGCCCGGCGAGGCACGGGCCTATCTGGCCCATCCGGTTCTCGGGCCGCGCCTCCTCGCCTGCACGCGGGCCGTGCTCACCCATCGCGGCCGGTCGCTGCATGCGATCTTCGGCTCGCCCGACGACATGAAGTTCCGCTCCTCCATGACCTTGTTCTCCCGTGTCTGCGATCCTTCGCTCCCCACCTTCCGGGAGGCTCTCGACGCCTTCTGCGGCGGCGAGCCCGACCCGCGCACCCTCGCCCTCCTGGAGGCCGCCCGATGAGCGCCGCCACCACCGATCCGGTCGCGCGGCGGCGCACCTTCGCGATCATCTCCCACCCGGACGCGGGCAAGACGACGCTGACCGAGAAGCTCCTGCTCTTCGGCGGCGCGATTCAGCTTGCGGGCGAGGTGAAGGCGAAACGCAACCGCGTCTCGACGCGCTCGGACTGGATGAACATCGAGAAGGAGCGCGGCATCTCGGTCGTCACCTCGGTGATGACCTTCGAATATGCCGATTGCGTCTTCAACCTGCTCGACACGCCCGGCCACGAGGACTTCTCGGAAGACACCTATCGCACTCTGACGGCGGTCGATTCGGCCGTCATGGTGATCGACGCCGCGCGCGGCATCGAGGCGCGCACGCGCAAGCTCTTCGAGGTCTGCCGCCTGCGCGACATCCCCATCGTCACCTTCGTCAACAAGATGGACCGCGAGAGCCGCGACCCCTTCGACCTCCTCGACGAGATCGAGAAGACGCTGGCGCTCGACACGGCGCCGGTCACCTGGCCGATCGGGCGCGGCCAGCATTTCGCCGGCACGCTCGACCTCGCCACGAACCTCGTGCGCCGGCTCGACGCCGATGCCGAGGCGATGCCCGTCTCGGGGCCGGACGATCCGAACTGCATCGGGCTCCTGCCGGAGCACGAGCGCGAGGCGTGGCTGGAGGAGGTGACGCTGGCCCAGGAGGGACTGAAGCGCTTCGAGGAGGCGCCCTATCGCGAGGGCCACCTGACGCCGGTCTTCTTCGGCTCGGCGCTGAAGAATTTCGGCGTGCGCGACCTGATCGACGCCCTCGCCGCGGTGGCGCCTCCGCCCCGGGGACAGGAGGCCGACAAGCGCCTCGTCGAGCCGACCGAGCCCGGCATGACGGGCTTCGTCTTCAAGATCCAGGCGAACATGGATCCGAACCACCGCGACCGCATCGCCTTCATGCGGGTCTGCTCGGGCCGGCTCCAGCGGGGGATGAAGGCGAAGCTCGTGCGGACGGGCAAGCCGATCTCGCTCTCGGCGCCGCAATTCTTCTTCGCCCAGGACCGATCGATCGCCGACGAAGCCTATGCGGGCGACGTGGTCGGCATCCCGAACCACGGCACGCTCCGCATCGGCGATACCCTGACCGAGGGCGAGACGCTCGCCTTCAACGGCGTGCCGAGCTTCGCGCCCGAGATCCTGCGCCGCATCAAGCTCTCCGACCCGATGAAGGCCAAGAAGCTGCGCGAGGCGCTTCAGCAAATGGCCGAGGAGGGCGTCGTCCAGCTCTTCCTGCCGAATGACGGCTCCCCCGCCATCGTCGGCGTGGTGGGCGCGCTCCAGCTCGACGTGCTGAAGGAGCGCCTGAAGATCGAATACGGCATTCCGATCGACTACGAGCAGAGCCGCTTCAACCTCGCCCGCTGGATCATGTCCGACGAGAAAGGCGAGGTCGACAAGTTCGCGGACAAGAACGGCTCGGCCATGGCCCGCGATCTCGACGGCGCGCCGGTCTTCCTCGCCCCTTCCGCCTACGGGCTGAAATACGAGGAGGACCGCCATCCGGCGATCCGCTTCACCGACATCAAGACCTACCAGGCCCGCGACCGGGCCGGATGACCCTCATCCGGCCTGGACCGCCTCCTTCATTTTCCCCTCGAGGGCAGCGGCGAGGCCAGGATCGAGATTCAGGCGCTCCGCGAGGGCGGCGAGGTAGCGGCGCTCCGACTCCGTATCGACGGTGATCACGAGGAGCGAAGCGGCATAGACGGCGACGGCCACCTCCGGGTTTCGCACGCCGTCGGCGATGCGGCGGACATCCGGCGGCGCGCTCAGCTCTTCGGCGATGAAGGCGCGGTCGGCCTCGCCGAGTTCGAGCCGGCCGAGTTCCGCGACGATCGCCGCCTCTTCCCGCGAATCGATCTGACCATCGGCCTTCGCGGCCCCGATCATGGCCCGGATGAGAAGGCGGCTCAGTTCCTCCTCCTGGGCCGGCGTCGCCGGCGCCAGGGGCGAGCCCGGCTCGGGCCCGGTCGCACCGGCCTCGCCCTCCCCCACGAGCCCGGTCCGCCGCCCGCCCGGCACTGGCGCGCCGCCGGCCGGCCGGGCCGCCGGCTTCGCCTGCCATTCCTGGTAGACCTGCCAGGCCAGCGATCCAATGATCGCCGCCCCGCCGAAGCGGCCGATCATGTCGCCCACGGCGCGGCCCCTGGCGGCGCCGAGAACCTTGGTCGCGAGCATCGTCACCAGCACTGCCCCGGCCTTGCCGCCGAGCGACTTGGCGAGGTTCTCGACGATTCCGCCGCGTCCGGCGGCTTTCGGCGCCTGCGCCGCGGCGACCGTGTTCAGCAAATCCTTGACGTTCACGTGACCCGCTCCATTCCCTGTCCCGGCAGCAAAGTGGGACATGACGCACCGCTTTCCAACCCGCGGAGGGTAAAACTCAACTCATGCGCCCCGCTCAATGCGTCCCGGCGGGACGCGGCGGCATCTCGTCGGAAATGCCGACCTTGTACCAGACATAGACCGCGAGCAGCGCCACCGGGATGCCGATCAGAGAGGTCCAGACGAAGAACCAGACGAAGCCGGTATGCTCGATGATGAAGCCCGAGAAGCCGGCGAGGATGCTGCCGGGAAAGGCGCAGAGCGATGTGAGGAGCCCGTATTGGCTCGCCGCGTGCTCGACCGAGGCCAGGGTCGACATGTAGGTGATGAGCACGATCGAAGCGAAGGCGTAGGCGAAGTTCTCGATCGAGACCGTTGCCGCGAAGGTCCAGAAGGCCGTGCCCCCGCCGCCGCCATGGGCGGCGAGATAGGCGAGCGCGAGATGGGAGGCCGACGCCGCCACCGTGCCGATGAGGAGGCTCGCCATCATGCCGATGCGGGGGATAAGCCATCCCGCGAGGAAGGTCCCGCCGAGCGCGATCCAGAAGCCGAACAGCTTCGTCACCGTCGCGATGTCGGTATTGGAGAAGTTCTGGTGCTTGAACAGCGGCACCGCCATGGCGCTCGCGATATAGCCCGGCATGCGGAAGCCCGCGACCAGGAGCAGGATCGCGATCGCCATCGGCCCGAGCCGCGTGATCAGGTCGCGGATCGGCGCCCAGACCGTCTCGACGAAGCCGGCATGGGGCATATGCGGGACCATGTCCGAATCGGGCTCGGGCGCGGCGAGCGCCGCGACGATGCCGACCAGCATCAGCGCCGCCATGCAGAGATAGGCGCCGCGCCAGCCGACATGGTCGGCGAGATAAAGCGCTCCGGCTCCCGCCGCGAGATTGCCGATGCGCCAGCCGATCTCGGTCCAGGAGGAGAGGACCGCCTGTTTCTCGGGAGGCCGCACGCTGGTGATGCGCCAGCCGTCCAGCACGAGGTCGAGCGTCGCGCCCGCGATGCCGAGCGCGAAGGAGAACAGGATCGTCCACCACAGCCAACGGGCCGGATCGCCGAACGCGACGAAGGTCAGCGTCGCCATCACGCAAAGGAGCGCGACGACGAGCCAGGCCCGCCGCCGCCCGAGCCATTGGCCCAGCAGCGGCGGATCGTACTGATCGAGGAACGGGGCCCACAGGAACTTGAACTTGTAGGCGAGGGTCAATTCGCTGAGGAGCCCGATCGCCGCGATGGAGACTCCGGCATCCGACAGCCAGGCCGATTGCGTCGAATAGACGAGCAGGAACGGCATGCCGGAGGTGAAGCCGAGCCCGAGCGCCGGCGCGATGCGCCGGTCCGTGAACAGGGCGGACCAGAAAGGAATCGGTTCGGCGCTCGCCGAGGCCACCTGCATGCCCGCCTCCGGTGTGACGGGGCCGGCATAGCATGCCGGAACGCCGCGCGCCGCCCGGTTTCGACGGGAGCCTGCCGCCGGTCAGCCTGTTGCGCGCAGGGGCGGCGCCTCGCGCCGTGCGGCCGTCGAGCCCCGCTCCTCCATCGCCGCGTGCAGGAAGGCCGCCGCCTCGTCGACGGAGCGGCGCGCCTCCGGCAGGACGGACGGAAAGAGCTGCCAGCCGTGGAAGACATCCCGCCAGATCGACAGGGACAGCCTCACGCCGCAGGCGCGCGCATGTTCCGCGATCCGGCGCGAATCGTCGAGGAGCAGCTCGGTCTCCCCGACATGGACGAGAAGCGGCGGCAATCCCGTCAGGTCGGCATAGACGGGAGAGACGCCCGGATCGCGCGGATCGGCATGGCCCAGATAGAGCGAGGCGACCCATCGCGCATGCCGGGCATGGAACATCGGATCGGCCGCCTCGTTCGCCCGCATGCTCTCTCCCGCGAGGGAGAGATCGGCCCAGGGCGAGAAGAGGGCGGCCGCGGCCGGAAGCGGGGCACCCTCGTCGCGCAGCCTCGCGAGGAGCGCCAAGGCAAGTCCGCCGCCGGCCGATTCCCCAGCCAAGGCGATGCGCCCGGGCTCCATGCCGCCGGCCAGAAGCCCCCGATAGACCGCGGCCGCGTCATCCAGGGCGGCCGGATAGGGATGCTCCGGCGCCAGCCGGTAATCGGGAACGAAGACGCGAAAGCCGCGCCGCGCGAAGGCGCCGGTGACGGGCCGATGCGTCGCCGGGGAGCAGACCACATAGGCGCCCCCATGGAAATAGAGGAGCGTGCGGCTGCTCTCCCTCGGGCCGAGCAGCCATTCCCCCGCCACGCCGCCGATCCGATCCGGCGCGGAGCGGGTGCCCCGTGGCGGCGCGCGCGAGAGGCGGGCCATGAGATCCCGGCTCGCCTGGATATCGGGCCGCCCCAGCGAGCGCGGCTTCAGCCAGTGCCGGAAGGCCCAGCAGAGAAGACGCGCCCGCAGGCTCCCGGACAGAGCCGGCTCGCCGGTCATATCCGGCATCCGGCCCGGCCCGGACCCGGCGGCGTCAGGTGGCCGGAAGGCTGCCGTTCGGCGTGTAGCGGTCCACGGCCTCGGGCAGGGTGCGCGAGAGGCGCGACAGGATCTCCTCCTTGGAGAGCCCCGTCTGGCCGGCGAGGGCTTGGAGGACGTCCGGCCCGATCGCAGTTTCGAGCTGATGCGGCGCCGCCGGCTTGTTCGGCCCCGATCCGACCCAGGAATCCACGGTCTCGCCATGGCCGGCATTGCGGAACTGATCGACCAGATCCTTGAGCCCACCGCCCAGGAAGCCTCCGGCATCGCGCGCAGGGGCATCGGCGGGCGCCGCCGCCGCGTGGTCGCGCCACGGCGCGAGAATGCCGTCGAGGCCGCTCGATTTCGGCTCACCCGGTGCGCCCGGCTTGTCGTTGCCGGTGAGGCCACCCAGCCACTCTCCGATCTTGTCCCTGTTCTGGTAGCCCGCGATGGCGAGCAGGCCGAGCAACGCCGTCATGGACGGGTAAGCGCGACTCATGGTCGATGTCTCCTCTGGGGTCACGTGATGGGGGCAAACGCGGCGCCCGGCGCATGGTTCCCCTCAGCCGAGGCGGTCGGGGAACCGGAAGGTCGAGAGCAGCGGATGCCAATATGGATCGTCGCGCAGCATCTCACCCCAGCGCTCGCGGAACAAGGCGGCCTCCTTCAGGAAGCGCGCGCGGCGCGCACCCTCCTCGCGTCCGCGCGAGGCCGATTCGGCGTGGACGAGGACAGCCTGCGGATCGAGAATATTGCGATAGCCGCGGCGCAGGAGGCGCAGGCAGAAATCGATATCGTTGAAGGCGACCGGCAGGACCTCGTCGAAGCCGCCGGCCTCCCGCCAGGTCGCGCGGCTCACCGCGAGGCAGGCGGCCGTCACAGCCGCCACCTCGTGGGGAACGGTGAGGCGCCCGAGCATCCCCGGATGGCCGCGCGGCATCCTGCGGTCGCGGTGCCCGGCCTCGCCCCCGAGCCCGAGCGCGACCCCGGCATGCTGGATCCGGCCATCCGCATAGAGGAGCTTCGCGCCGACCGCGCCGATGTCGGGCCGCGTCGCCCATGAGACGAGGCGGCAAAGCCAGTCCCCGGCGATGATCTCGCAATCGTTGTTCAGGAGGACGAGGACCTCGCCCCGCGCCGCCTCGGCCCCCGCATTGACCAAGGCGGAGAAATTGAACGGGCCGGGCTGACGCAGAACGCGCAGGTCCGGCCGCTCTTCGAGCGCGCGCAGATAGGAGAGGGCCGCCTCGTCCTCGCTGCCGTTGTCGACGACGATCATCTCGTAGCTGCCGGCAGGCGTCTTCTCGAAGACGCTTTCGCAGAGCGTGAGCAGAAGCTCGACACGGTCGCGGGTCGGGACGATCAGGGTCGCCGGGACATTTTCCCCCCGCGGAGCTGCCTGCGCCGGAAGGGCGGGCTCGGCCGGGGCGAGGGTGAAGAGGACGCGCTTCAGATGCCCGACCGCCGCAGCGCCGTCCCGTTGCGCGGCGAGGCCCGGCAGGTCGCGCCAGCGCACGGCGCCGCCGAGATGGGTCCGGCGCACGAGGCAAGGCCGACCGACATAGTCGAGACCCTCCTGGAAGGCCGGGCTCCAGTCGGGCTTGAGTTGGGCAGAGATCCCGGCCGGGATGCGAAGGGCACTGTCGGCATAGAGCACCGACAGGCCGGGGCGGCTCGCCAGATGCGCGCGCAGGCACGCCACCGCCGTCTCGTCCGGCTCGTCGCCCGGAAGGAGTCGCGCCACGAAACCGGCATCGAGGCCGCAGGCGGCGGCCAGCGCCGCCTCTTCCGTCGCGTTGCCGATCCGGATCTCCGTCCCGGGAAGCAGTTCGATCTCACCCGCAAGGGCCGCCGGCGCAAGGATGAGCAGGCACCAGCCGGCGTCGAGCTGGCGCGCGAAGGCCGCGAGGGTCCGGCGCAGGAGCGGAAGGTCCCCGGCTTCTGGGACGGGCAGGACGAATCCCAGGCGCGGGCCGGAGGCAGCCGCGGCACCAAGGCCCGCATCCAGCCCGTCCGGCTCGAAGGGCCGGCGATGCTCGCGGGCATAGCGCGCGAAATCATCGGGCGGAGCGAGATCGAAGGCTTCGTGCACATCCACGTTGCGCCCCCTCTCCGAGGCGACCCAGGGCAGAAGATGCAGGAGGCGGCGCGGGTGCCGCATCAGGCGGAGAAGGACGGCGCCGAACGCAAGAGGGCGGAGCGCATCGACCCGGAGCGCCGCCGCCCGGCCGGCCGGCGCAAGGACCTCGATCCGTCGCAGATCGGCCGGCGCCTTCCAGGTCCAGGCTCCCCGCCCGAGCGCGGCTGCAGCCAGGAGATGCTCCTCGCATCCCCCCGCGCGGACGAAGCGCACCAGCGGCCGCGCGGGCTGGCCGAGGAAGCTCTGGCTGTAGAGCAGACGGAGCCAGCGCCCGCGGAAACGCCCGCCCTCCTCGCTCAGGATCGGGATCATGGGGCCGGCGGCCAGGCCGGGTCCGTCCAGAGCGGCACGGAGAAATCCGCCATCACCTGTCCGTGGCAGGTATTGTACCAGGGATCGCGCGCGAGGCGATCCGCCCAGCGCCCGGTGAAGGCGGCCAGCTCGCGCTCGTAGCGGGCGCGCTGGTCGGGACTCCAGTCGCTGGGGCGGGAGGCGGATTCCTTGTGCAGCAGGCAGGCGCCCGGCACATGGAGGCTGCGATAGCCCGCCGCGTCGAGCCGCAGGCAGAGATCGACATCGTTGAGGGCGACCGCGAAAGCCTCAGCGTCGAAGCCGCCGACCGCCTCGAATTTCGCGCGCTCGATCGCGAGGCAGGCGGCCGTCACGGCCGAGCAGCGCCGCGTCGTCTCCAGCATGTGCAGGTAGCCGGGATGGCCGTCGCGGAAGAGATGAAAGGCATAGCCGGCCGGCCCGCCCCTGAGGCCGAGCACCACCCCCGCATGCTGGATCAGATCGTTCGGATAGAGCAGCTTCGCACCGACCGCCCCGACCTCGGGGCGAATCGCCTCGGCGACGAGGAGCCTGAGCCAGCCGGGCTCGCGCACCTCGACATCGTTGTTCATGAACACGACGACGCGGCCCCGCGCCATCGCGACTGCGTCGTTGTTGATGCGGGAGAAATTGAACGGCCCCGGCATGGGCGCGATGCGCATGCGCGGGTCGCGCTCGTATGCTCTCAGCCGCGCGAGCGTCCCGGGCTCGGAACTGCCGTTATCGGCCACGATGATTTCGAGATCGGGATAATCGGTCCCCCCGAGAAGCCCGTCGAGGCAGGGGACGAGAAGGTCGAGCCGGTCGCGCGTCGGCACGATCACCGTCACGGGCGGCGGATCGGCGAGAGCGCGCGCGATCTCGATGCGAAGCCCCGGACCCACACGCTGCGCCGTGGCCTTCGCGCCCGTCGCCGCGAGATGGGCCTCGACGGCGGCGAGGCCGTCGCCTCCGTCATCCGCCTCGCCCCCGCGCAGGTCGCGCCCATGGACGGGCCCGATGACGTGTCCCACCGCCTTCTCCCCGCGCACGGTGGCGAGGCGCAGCAGGAAATCCCGCGCAAGCGCCCCCTCGCGCCCCGCCTTATAGCCCCCGAGAGCCAGGAAGGCCGCACGGCGGACCGCGAGGAAGTCTCCCGCGACATCGACCTGGAGCAGGAGGTCCGGATCGAAGTCAGGCTTCAGCAGCGGCAGGACGAGATCGGCAAGGGCCAGCACCTCGTCGGCAAGGGCGGCCTCGATCCCCTCCCCCGCGAGCGTCGCGGCGATCGGGCCGAGGGCTCCGGGCAGCAGCACGTTGCCGGGAAGGAGGATCAGCAGAAGCTCATGGTCGCAAGCTCGCGCCGCCCCGTTGACGAGATCGGCGAGGCTCCGCGCCCCGGGCAGGATCACCGCGCGGCCCGCATGGCCGGCCAGGACGGCAGCATCGGCGGCAGCGAGAATCGTCTCGCCCCCCTCCGGGACGGAGGCGATCGTCGTGCGCAGCCGCTCCTCGGACACGTTTTCCCGGACGGGTACGATCGCCGCGCAGGACGGCAGCGGATCGGGCGGGACCAGCGGGGCCACCGGCCGCAGGTTCGACGGCAGGGCGAAGCCGAGGCGGCGTCCGACGATCTCCTGCACGCGGTAGCGCGCGCGCGCATAGCGGCGGGTCGCATGCCAGTAGAGCGCCTTGGCAACCGTGCGGGGCGCGAGCGGCGCGGCGGCGATGGCGTCGGCCAGGAAGCGCTTGGTGTAGTCGTCCGGCTGGATGAAGGCGGCATAGCCCCGTCGAGCCCGGTCCGGAGGCGGCGGGATATGGCGCGGCATCGGCGCTCAGGCCCGCGGGCGCAGCGAGGCGGAGGTCGCCGGGAAAAGGGGGCGCGTCATGCGTCTCCGGCCGGTGCCGCCTCAAAAAAGATCGCCGGGGAAGGAGAGCCTCACGCCAGTTCCTCGATCGCGTCCACCCGGTCCGGGTAGAAGGCGAGATGCCCCGCGATCCGGCTCACGGCCGGATAGGGCTCCGCATAGCTCCAGGCTGCGTCGCGGCAGGTCAGGCCGCCGGCCGTCACCGTGAAATAGCTCGCATCCCCCTTGTAGGGACAATGGGAGCGGCGGTCGGATTTCTCGAAGAGATCCGCCACGATATCCTTGCGCGGAATGTATTGGACCGGCGGATAATTCGCCTCGCGCAGGGTCAGGGCCTGCGTCGTCTCGGCCACGATCACCCCGCCGGCGATGACGCGGACGCGTAGCGGGTTCTTCTCGATCGTGATCGGGTGGTCCCGGCCCGGCTGCTTGATCTTGGGGGCGGGGGCGGTCATCGCGGGTCTCCTGTGGGGCCGTATTCCGGCACGCCGAGGGCGTCCGCCAGCCTCGCCCGAGCCGAGCCCGGCCGCAAGGGCTTCTGCTGGCTTTCATGCGGCGCCCAGCCCGAGAGCCAGACGAGATCGAAAGTGGCGCGCACCCGCCCGTCCGCGTCGGCGAAACGCTCACCGTAAATCTCGGCCGCGCGCATCAGCGTCGCGCGGCGCAGGGGGGTACGGCGGCGCTCGGCCAGCGCATTGGCCCAGCCCATCGCCCGCAGGTCGTCCATCAGCCCGAAAGGCGTCCGGTAGCGCACCACGGCGCGGTCGAGATCGACCACCGGAAGGGCGAAGCCCGCCCGCTGAAGGAGGCTTCCCAGCGCCCGGATATCGGCGAAGGGCGCGATCCGCGGCGAGACGCCGCCTTCCAGCTCCGCCTCTGCGGCGGCGAAGGACTGGCGCAGCTCGGTCAAGCTTTCCCCGCCGAGGAGGCAGGCGAGGAACAGCCCATCCGGCTCGAGGACGCGCCGCACTTGCACGAAGCTCCCCGGCAGGTCGTTGGCGCCCTGGAGCGCGAGAAGCGACACGACGAGACCGGCCGATTGCTCCGCGAAAGGCAAAGCTTCCTCGTCCCCGACGAGATCGGCCGCCTCCGCTCCCTCGGGGGCGAGGCGGAAGACGCGCTCGCACAGGCCCCGCATCGGCCCGAGCGCGAGCGGGACCGGGCTGCCGAGATCAATCCCGCACCCATAGCGGCGCGTGACGGCGGCGAGGCGCTCGGCCAGATCCTCGGCGGCCCGCTCCAGCAGGAAGGCCGGGTATCTGCCCGCAGCCAGGGCGCGCCGGAGGCGGCGCCGGGCGAGCGCACGGTCGAAGGGAGCGGCGGGGCTCTGCATGGCCCATCTACCCCCGTTCGGGGGCGGGAGGCCAGCGCTCAGCTCGGGTCGCGCCAGCCCGGCTTGCCGCGGCCCCCGACCAGCCCCGCCCGCACCCGCTGCTTCAGCAGGGGCCGGGGCCGGAAGCGCTCGCCATAGGCGTCCTGGAGGATTTCCTGCACCTGGAGGCACAGATGCGAGGTCGTCGCATCCATCAGCTCGAAGGGGCCCATCGGGTGGCCGAGGCCCAGCCGGCAGGCAATGTCGATATCGGCCGGCGTCGCGACGCCCTCCTCGACCAGCCTCACCGCCTCGATCATGAAGGCGTGCAGGAGCCGGTTCACGGCGAAACCCGCGACGTCCTTGATCTCGACCGGCGTCTTGCCCGCGCGCCGGCACAGGTCGAGGGTCGCCGCAAGGGTCTCCGGCGCCGTGTCGAAGGCGGGAATGACCTCGACCAGCTTCATCCGGGTCACCGGCGAGAAATAATGGGTGCCGATGAAAAGCCGCCGCCTCTGCGGACCCACCGCGGCGGCGAGGGAGGAGATGGGAATCGTCGAGGTGTTGGTCGCGAAGATGCAGCCGGGCGCGCAGATGCCGTCCAGCGCCCGGAAGACCTCGGCCTTGACGCCTTCCTCCTCGAACACGGCCTCGGTGACGAAGTCGCGGTCGGCGAGGGCGGCGCGGTCGGTCGTCCGCCGCAGCCGCGCGAAGGCCGCCTCTCCCTGGCCGGCCGGCAGGGCGCCGCGCCGCACCCCGCGGTCATAGACGGCGCCGAGCCGCTCGACGGCCGCGGCAAGCTTCTCCCCGGTCGTGTCGACCAGCACCACGTCGTGACCCGCGAGCGCGAAGGTGAAGGCGATCTCCGCCCCCATCAGCCCGGCCCCGACGACCCCGATCTTCTCCGCCGCCATGACGATCCTCCCGCCTCATGGCTTCTCATGCCCGATGCCGCGCCGCAACGGCTGGACGCCGCCGCCGCGGCGGGCGAAGCTCGGCGGCGCGATGGCCGCCCTCTCCCTCTCGCCCCTCCGGCGCGCCTTGTCGGCGCTGGTCGAGATCGTCTATCCGCCGGCCTGCATCGCCTGCGGACGGGCAGTCGGGACGCCCCACGGGCTCTGCCCGGAATGCTGGGCCGGGCTGCGCTTCATCGAGCGCCCGTTCTGCGAGCGGCTCGGCACGCCCTTCGCCGTCGATCTGGGCCTGTCGCTCGTCTCGCCGGCCGCCATCGCCGATCCTCCCGTCTATGCGCGGGCGCGGGCGGTCGCCCGCTACGACGAGACGGCGCGGACTCTCGTGCAGCGGCTGAAATATGCGGACCGGCTCGACACGGCCCGCGCGCTCGGCGTGATGCTGGCGCGGGCCGGGACGGAACTCGCGCGCGATTGCGACGTGATCGTGCCGGTGCCGCTCCACCGGACGCGTCTCTGGCGGCGGCGGTTCAACCAGTCGATGGAGCTTGCGCGGCCCCTGTCCGAGATATCCGGAAAGCCGCTCGACCCGGCCTTGCTGCTGCGCGTCAAGCGGACGGCGCCGCAGGTCGGGCTGACGAAGAGCCAGCGCGGGGCGAACCTGCAAGGCGCCTTCCGGGTGCCGCCCGAGGCGCGGGCGCAGCTGGAGGGCCGGCGCGTGCTGCTCGTGGACGACGTCGTCACCACGGGCGCGACCGCCAATGCCGCCTCGCGCGCCCTCCTGCGCGGCGGGGCGCTGGCCGTCGACCTCCTCTCCTTCGCGCGCGTCGTGCCGGATTCGTGACGCTTTTGCGGGGCGCACGCCGACGATATGATGGATTTTTGCAAGGTGAACCGCCGATGCCGCCCATCACCATCTACACGAAGAGCTGGTGTCCCTATTGCGCGGCCGCCAAGCAGCTCCTCTCAGAGAAGGGCGCGGCCTTCGAGGAGGTCGAGATCACCGGACGCGAGGCGGAGAAGGCGCAGATGGTGCAGCGTTCGGGCGGACGCACCACGGTGCCGCAGATCTTCATCGGCGAGCGCCATGTCGGCGGCTTCGACGACCTCTCCGCCCTCGACGCGCGGGGCGAGCTGGACCCGCTCCTCGCCGCCTGAGGGATTCGGCCATGGAAGAGTCGTTCGTCGCCGCCTGCGCGACCATGCGCTCGGGCCGCGATCCGGGCGCGAACCGCGACGCGGCCTCTCGCCTGATCCGCGAGGCTGCCGCGGCCGGGGCGGCCTTCGTGCAGACGCCCGAGATCACCAACATCGCCGACCGGAACCGGGCCGCGATCCTCGAAAAGACAGCGACGGAAGACCGGGACGAGACCCTCGCCGCCCTGCGCGAGGTCGCGCGCGAGACGCGCGTGATGCTCCAGATCGGCTCGCTCGCGCTCAGGACCTCGGGCGAGCGGCTGGCCAATCGCGGCTTCCTGATCTCGCCGGAGGGGGAGATCCTCGCCCGCTACGACAAGGTCCATCTCTTCGACGTCGATCTTCCGAACGGCGAATCCTGGCGCGAATCGAACAGCTATGACGGCGGCTCCCGCGCCGTGGTGGTGGAAACCGCGCTCGGGACCATCGGCCTGTCGATCTGCTACGATATCCGCTTCGCCGGCCTCTACCGCGCCCTCGCCGAGGCGGGGGCGGAAATCCTGACGGCGCCGGCCTGCTTCACGCGCCAGACCGGCGAGGCCCATTGGCAGGTGCTCCAGCGGGCGCGGGCGATCGAGACCGGCTCCTTCATGATCTCCGCCGCCCAGGGCGGCCGGCACGAGGACGGCCGCGAGAGCTACGGCCATTCCATCATCGTCGATCCCTGGGGCCGCGTCCTCGCCGAGGGCGGGAGCGATCCGGGCCTCGTCATGGCCCGGATCGAGCGCCCGCTCGTCGCCGAGGCCCGCGCCCGCATCCCCGCCCTTCGGAACGGCCGCCCGTTCCGGGTCGAGGTGCTGCGGCAGGCAGGGCGACCGCTTGCCGCTGCCCGGCAAGGGCCGTAACGGGAACTCAGCCACCTTATATTCGCCCGGGGGGCCGCGTTCCGGTGCCTGTGAGATGATCCGCTTCAGCCTCCGCTGCGAGGCAGGCCACGATTTCGAATCCTGGTTCCCGTCCGGCGAGGCGTTCGACGGGCTGCGGGCGCGCGGCCTGCTCTCATGTCCCGTCTGCGGCAGCCCGAAGGTCGAGAAGGCGCTCATGGCTCCTTCGCTCGGCCGCAAGGGCAACCGCGCCGCCGCCCCCGCCGAAGCGACGCCGCCCCCGGCGGCCGAGCCCGAGGCGGCAGGACCCGTCACCCTCCTGTCGGAGAAGGAGAAGGCGGTCAGGACCATGCTTCAGGCCCTGCGCGCGCATGTGACGGAAAATGCCGATTACGTCGGCAGGAGCTTCGCCGACGAGGCGCGCCGGATGCATTACGGCGAGATCGAGCACCGCTCGATCTATGGCGAGGCGGAGGCCCGCGAAGCCAAGGCGCTGATCGAGGAGGGAATCGAGGTCCATCCCCTCCCCCCGGCACCCGACGAGCGCAACTGAAGCCTCGGCGCGCCTGCGCGTGGCCAGGGGAGGCGCCTTCCCTGTCATCCCCGGCCGGAGCGAAGCGGAGGGAAAGAAGATCCAGAGCCTCCTGCGAACCCTC
The DNA here is from genome assembly GCF_035325185.1 of Enterovirga sp. Taxonomy (GTDB): domain Bacteria; phylum Pseudomonadota; class Alphaproteobacteria; order Rhizobiales; family Beijerinckiaceae; genus Enterovirga. The sequence continues at coordinate 39,907 of NZ_DAOLAJ010000024.1, forward strand.
CTGGATTCCCTTTCCGGCCCTTCGGACTGCCGGGAATGACAAGGGGAACCTTCCCCCGAGGGAGCGGCCGCCACGACGCGCATGTTTGACACGCCGGCCTCGTGCGCTATCTCTGGCCGAGAGATCGGAAACAGCCATGGCGCACCTTCGCCTCGGCTTGGCCGGAGCCCTCGTCCTTTCTTTCCCAGCGGCCCGGTTCGGACAAGGCCGCCCGCATCCATCCCGTTTCGTCCTCACGGGGCATCCCATGCCCGCCACTTCCGGTCGCTCCTGATGGAAATGCTCGGTCCTCACGCCCTGAAGCTGTTCGAGATCATCTGGATCAACATCATTCTGTCGGGCGACAACGCCGTCGTCATCGCGCTCGCCTGCCGCGGCCTGCCGGCCGACAAGCAGCGGCTCGGCATGATCCTGGGCGCAGGCGTGGCCGTCGCGCTGCGCGTCGTCTTCACCGTCCTCGTCGCCTCGCTCCTGTCGGTCCCCTATCTGAAGATCATGGCGGGACTCCTCCTGCTCTGGGTCGCCGTGAAGCTGATCCCGGGCGAGGACGAGGGGGATGGCAGCATCGCCGAATCCGACAAGCTCTGGCACGCGGTGAAGACGATCGCGATCGCCGATGCCATCATGAGCCTCGACAACGTCCTGGCGATCGCAGGGGTGGCGAAGGATTCCACCCTCCTTCTCATTATCGGCCTGCTGATCTCGATCCCGCTGATCGTGGCCGGCGCCAGCCTGATCATGATGCTGCTGGAGAAGCTTCCGATCCTCGTCTGGGCCGGCGCGGCGCTCCTCGGCTGGGTCGCCCTGGAAATGATCCTGACGGATCCGGCCCTCCTCGATCGCGTCGGCGAGGCGCGCCTGCATACGCTCGAACTGCCGGGCGAGATCGCGGGAGCGCTCTTCGTCCTCCTGGCGGGCTATCTGCTGCTGCGGCGCAAGAATCGCCGCAAGGAGGCCGCCGAAATCTGAGACGCCGCCTCCATCACCGAGGGCGGCCCCGGCCGGAACGACCTGCCGGATTTCGCCTCAGATCGTCTGGTTGTAGGCGCCGACTTCCGGGCTCTCGCGCAGGACGGCGTCGACGGCCTGGAACATCTCGCGCAGCCGCGCCTCCGAGACGGGAGATTCGACGACCACCACCAGTTCCGGCTTGTTGGAAGAGGCGCGCACGAGGCCCCAGGTCCCATCCTCGGCGACGACGCGCACGCCGTTCACCGTGACGAGGTCGCGGATCGCCTGGCCGGCGACTTTCGCGCCCTGCGCCTTCATCTCCTCGAAGCGCTTCACCACCTTCTCGACGACGGCATATTTCTTCTCGTCGTCGCAATGGGGGGACATGGTCGGCGAGCCCCAGGTCTTGGGCAGCTCGGCGTAGAGCTGGGACATCGACTTGCCGGGATTGCGGTCGAGCATGTCGAGGACGGCGATCGCCGTGACGAGGCCGTCGTCATAGCCGCGCCCCACGGGGGCGTTGAAGAAGAAATGGCCGGATTTCTCGAAACCCGCCAGCGCGTTCAGCTCCTTGACCCGGCGCTTGATGTAGGAATGGCCGGTCTTCCAGTAATCCGTCTTCGCGCCCAGCTCCTTCAGCACCGGATCGGTGAGGAAGAGGCCGGTCGATTTCACGTCCACGACGAATTGCGAGGGGCCATGCACGCGCGTCAGGTCGCGGGCCAGCATGGCGCCGATCTTGTCGGCGAAGATCTCGTGCCCCGTCTCGTCGACGACCCCGCAGCGGTCGCCGTCGCCGTCGAAGCCGAGCCCGACATCGGCCCCGTGCTCCTTCACCGCCGCCGCCATGGCATGGAGCATCTCCATGTCCTCTGGGTTCGGGTTGTAGCGCGGGAAGCTGTGGTCCAGCTCGGCATCGAGCGGCACGATCTCGCAGCCCAGCGCCTCCAGGATGCGCGGCGCGAAGGCGCCCGCCGTGCCATTGCCGCAGGCCGCGATCACCTTGAGCTTGCGTTTGATCTTCGGACGGCTCGTCAGGTCCGCGACATACCGGTCGGGAAAGTTCTCGACGAAGACGTAGGAGCCGCCGCCCTTAAGGTCGAAATCGGCCGCGAGCACGATCTCCTTGAGCTGCGTCATCTCGTCGGGGCCGAAGGTGACGGGACGCTGCGCGCCCATCTTCACGCCCGTCCAGCCATTGTCGTTATGCGAGGCCGTCACCATGGCGACGGCCGGGACGTCCAGCGCGAATTGCGCGAAATAGGCCATCGGCGACATGGCGAGGCCGATATCGTGGACCTTGCAGCCGGCCGCCAGGAGCCCCGTGACCAGCGCATATTTGATGGAGGAGGAATAGGCGCGGAAATCGTGGCCCGTGACGATCTCGCGCTTGACGCCGAGCCGCCCCAGCATCGTGCCGAGCCCCATTCCCAGGGCCTGCACGCCCATCAGGTTCAGCTCGGGCGCCTTGTCGGAGCCCGGATGGCCGAACCACCAGCGCGCATCGTATTCGCGAAATCCCGTGGGCTTGACCAGCGGCTGCATCTCGAAGGCGAGGGTATTGGGCTTCAGCGAGGCTTGCGGCTTCGGATACATCAGGACTCCGCGTATCGGGACGGGCGATCCGCCGGTCCGGGCATCGTCGTCTATGCGTCGCCATTGGTGAACGGGAGCGGAACGGCGCCCCGATCATCTTGCGGGACATGGCCCGCCATGCCACCTCCCGCCGATGACCTCCAATCCCCTCCTTGCGCCCTGGGACACGCCCCACGGCCTGCCGCCCTTCGACCTGATCACGCCCGAGCATTTCAAGCCGGCCCTGGAAGATGCCTGCGCCGAGCATCTGGCCGAGATTGCCGCCATCCGCGACGATGCGAGACCGGCCGATTTCGAGAACACGATCGCGGCCCTGGAGCGGGCCGGGCGCAAGCTGGAGCGGGTGACCTGTGTCTTCTACAACCTGACCGGCGCCCATACGAGCGAGGCGCTCCAGGCGGTGGAGCGCGAAGCCTCGCCGATGCTCGCGCGGCACTGGAGCGCGATCAGCCTGGACCCGGCCCTGTTCCGCCGCGTGGACGCCGTGATGAAGCAGGCCCCCGAACTCGGGCTCGATGCCGAGCAGAGGCGGGTGCTGGAGAACCATCACCGCGCCTTCCGCCGGCAAGGCGCGGGCCTGCCCGAGGCGGAGCGGGCGCGCCTCGCGGCGATCGCCGAGCGCCTCGCGACGCTCGGCACGCGCTTCGGCCAGAACGTCCTCGCCGACGAGCAGAACTTCGTGCTGCCGCTCGAAACCGAGGCCGACCTCGCGGGATTGCCCGATTTCCTGCGCGCCGCGGCGCGGCAGGCGGCCGAGGAGCGCGGCCTTCCGGGCCATGTCGTGACCCTCGCGCGCTCGCTCATCGAGCCTTTCCTGCAATATTCGACCCGCCGGGACCTGCGCGAGCGCGCCTTCGCAGCCTGGATCCGGCGCGGCGAGAACGGCGGCGAGACCGACAACCGCGCCATCGTTGCGGAGACCGTGCGGCTGCGAGCCGAGCGGGCGCGACTCCTCGGCTATCCGAGCTATGCCCATTTCCGGCTCGAAAACACGATGGCGAAGACGCCCGAGGCGGCGCAGGATCTTCTGCGCAAGGTCTGGGCGCCGGCCCGGGACCTCGCCCTCGCCGAGCAGCGCAACCTCCAGGACCTCGCCGACCGCGACGGAGCGGCCATCCGGGTCGGCCCGCAGGACTGGCGCCATTATGCCGAGCGCGTGCGCAAGGAGCGCTACGATTTCGACGCCGCGGCGCTGAAGCCGTATTTCACGCTCGACCGGATGATCGAGGCCGCCTTCGATTGCGCGGGCCGCCTCTTCGGCCTCTCCTTCACCGAGCGTCACGACCTGCCGCGCTACCATCCGGCGGTGCGGAGCTGGGAGGTGAGGGACGCCGACGGCGTGATGGTCGGCCTCTTCCTCGGCGATTATTTCGCCCGTCCCTCGAAGCGCTCGGGCGCCTGGATGAGCGCCTTCCGCCGCCAGAGGAAGCTCGACGGCGTGGTCCGTCCCGTCATCGTCAACGTGATGAACTTCGCCGAGGGCGCGGAGGGCAAGCCGACGCTGCTCTCCTTCGACGACACCCGCACGCTCTTCCACGAATTCGGCCACGCGCTGCACGGGCTGCTCTCGAACGTCACCTATCCCTCGATCGCGGGGACCTCGGTGCCGCGCGACTTCGTCGAGTTCCCTTCGCAGATCTACGAGCACTGGGCCGAGGAGCCTTCGGTCCTGGCCCGCTTCGCCCGCCATTGCGAGACGGACGAGCCGATGCTGCCGGAGCTGATCGCCAAGCTGCACGCGGCGCGCAAGTTCAACCAGGGATTCGCGACGGTGGAGTACGTCTCCTCCGCCCTCGTCGACCTCGACTTCCACCTCCTGCCCTCGGCCGACAATCTCGATGTCGACGCCTTCGAGGCGACCTCGCTGCGGGCGATCGGCATGCCCGAGGCCATCACCATGCGCCACCGGACGGCGCATTTCACGCATGTCTTCTCGGGCGAGGGCTACGCTTCCTCCTATTACAGCTACATGTGGTCGGAGGTTCTGGACGCGGACGGCTTCGCCGCCTTCGAGGAGAAAGGCGACGCCTTCGATCCCGCGACGGCCGCGCGGCTGAAGGACTACGTCTATTCGGCCGGGGACCTTCGCGAGCCGGACGAAGCCTACACGCTCTTCCGCGGCCGGCTGCCTTCCCCCGAGGCGCTGCTGCGCCAGCGCGGCCTCGCCCCGGAGGCAGCGTAGGGGCCGCTCAGGCGGCCCACTCGCCCCGGCGCATCACGGGCGTCGCCGTCCCGTCGGCTCCGATCCCGTCGATATCGACGGCGCCGGAGCCGATCATCCAGTCGATATGGATGAGGCTCCGGTTGCAGCCGCGCGCCACCAGTTCCTCCTCGCTCATCGAGAGGCCGCCCCGGATGCATTTCGAATAGGCTTGGCCGAGCGCGATGTGGCAGGCCGCGTTCTCGTCGAAGAGGGTGTTGTAGAAGAGGAGGCCGGAGGCGGCGATGGGCGAGGAATGAGGCACGAGCGCCACCTCGCCGAGGCGCGCCGCCCCCTCGTCCGTCTCCAGCACCTTGCGCAGCACCTCCTCGCCCCGGCGCGCATGCGCCTCGACGATCCGGCCCTCCTCGAAGCGCACGCGGATCTCCTCGATCAGCGTGCCCTGGTAGGACAGGGGCTTGGTGGAGACGACATGGCCCGACACGCGCAACTTATGCGGCGTCGTGAAGACCTCCTCGGTCGGGATATTGGCGTTGCAGACGATGCCGTTCTTCGCCGTCGTCGCGCCGCCGTGCCATTCGTGATCGTCGGCGAGGCCGACCGTGAGATCCGTGCCCGGACCCGTGAAGCGCAAGGCCGCGTAGCGGCGCGCGTTCAGCTCCTCGGTGCGCCGGCGCAGGTCCGCATTGTGCCGCGCCCAGGCGGCGACGGGGTCCGGTCCGTCGACACGGGACGCCTTGAAGATCGCATCCCACAGCCGCGCCACCGCGACCTCCCCGGCGTCGCCAGGGAACACGGCGCGGGCCCAGGCCGGAGTCGCGGCCGAGACGATCGTCCAGTTGGTGGCGAATCCCGCGATCAGCTCCAGCGCCGGCACATAGGCCCTGGAGCGGGCGCGGTTGGCGCGGGCCACCTTCTCCGCATCCTGCCCGGCCAGCAGGCTCGGGTCGTCCCCGGCGATGGCGAGGCGCGCCGCGCCCGCGCGGAAGGCCGCGGCCATGCCCTCGTAGAGCCAGCCCGGCGCCGTGTCGAAGGCGGCGTCGGGAGCGAGTTGGAAGCGGGCGAGCGCGGCTTCCTCGTCCGTATAGAGCAAGGTCACCAGCGAGGCGCCGGCGCGATAGGCTTCGCGCGTGATGGCACGGGCGAGCGGAACCGCATCGAGCGGCGCGGTCAGGACGAGTTCCTGGCCCGGCCGGAGCCCGAGGCCGGTGCGCACCGCGACCGCCGCAAGGCGTTCCAGCCGCACTTCGTGGGCCGCTTCGTCGTGGAGGGTCATGGCATCTCCTGCGGTGGAACCCGCCTCAGAGGGCGGCGGCGCGGCGAATCCCGTCCGGGCCGGCCTGCACCGTGAGCCGCCCGCGACGCATCAGATAATTCACATGCGCCAGGATCTCGCTGAAGGCGAAGCCGGTCTGGTGCGCGTCGAGCGGCCGGTGGAACACCACCGGCACCAGCTCGGACGCGGAACGGGGCGTCTCGCGGCAGGCCGCGACGATCTCCTGGCAGCGCTCCTCGTGATGGGCGATCATGTCGTCCAGCCGGCCATGCAGCCCGGTGAAGGGGAGATCGTGGCCCGGAAGGACGAGGGCGTCGTCGGGGATGGCGGCTTTGAGGCTGCGCAGCGAGCGCAGGTAGATGCCGAGCGGATCGCCCATCGGGTCGCGCGGATAGACGCTCACATTGGGCGAGATGCGCGGCAGCACCTGGTCGGCGGCGAGGAACAGCTTTTCGCTCGCGCAATAGAGCATCATCTGCTCCGAGGAATGGCCTCCGCCCGTGAGGACGTCGAAGCTGCGCCCGCCGATGATCAGGCGGTCGCCCGCGATGACGCGGCGGAAATCCTGCGGCAGGCCGGTCAGCCGGCGCAGATAGTCGTGGCCGAGCGTCATCACCGCGTCGGTGACCTCCCGGCCGAGGCCGTTATCGGCATAGAAGCGGCGGTAGAATTCCCGGCCGAGCGAGGCCGGGTCGATCGTGAGCAGCAGAGCCTGGAGATATTCGGTCTCGGTCATGTCGAGGGGCAGGCCGAACCTGTCGATCAGCCAGCCCGCGGCCCCGACATGGTCGGGATGCATATGCGTCACGATGAGGCGGGTCAGGCGCCGGCCGGCGAGCGGGCCGGCCAGCAGCTTCTCCCATGCCTCCATGGTGGCCTGCGTGCCGATGCCGGCATCGACCACGGCCCAGCCGTCGCCGTCCTCGATCAGGTACACGTTGACGTGGTCGAGCCGGTAGGGAAGCGGCAGCCGCGCCCAGAGAAGCCCCGGAGCGACCTCGACCGTCCCGCCGAAGGCGGGCGGGGTCGGATGAGGATAGGCGAAGGGCACGGACATGGCTCGTCGCTACAGGCGCGGGCCGGCCACCTCAAGGGCATGGCTCCCCTGCGCGACGTGGCAGGCAGAAATTGCCGGAAGTCCGCAAGGCGCCTAGACTCTCCCCGGACATCGCACGGGAAGGGAATGGACTCGACGATCCCGACGACGAAGGCGCGCCCCTCGCCTCCCCTGGAGCCCGGCGCCGCGCGGATGCGCGAAGCGATCCTGGACAAGCTGCACCATGCAGCCGCGCTCTCCCCCGACGAGGCGCGGCCGCGCGACTGGTTCCTCGCGACCGCCCTCGCCATCCGCGACCGGGTAGCCGACCTGTGGCTCGAATCCCGCCGGGGCCTGCCGGACGAGACCAGGGAGGTCGCCTATCTCTCCATGGAATTCCTGGTCGGGCGGCTGCTCGAGGATGCCGTCGCCAATCTCTCGCTGACGGAGGAGGTGCGCGCGGCACTGGCCTCGCTCGGCATCGACCTGTGCGAGGTCGCGGCGAGCGAGCCCGATGACGCGCTCGGCAATGGCGGGCCCCGGGGGCGCCCCGCCCGCCTCATGGAGTCCCTGGCCCCCCCCGGCCCGCCCGCCGGAGGCGGCTCACGCCTGAGGCGGCACGCCGGCCGACGCGGGGACGTGCTGGAGCAGGATCCCCGTCTTGGCGTCGGCGATCCTGCCTGAGGCGGCCATGGCAAGGGCCTCGGTG
>NZ_DAOLAJ010000025.1:0-44407 GCF_035325185.1 Enterovirga sp.
GCCTTCCGGCGTCGCGGGCTTTTTCTCCCCGGAAGCCCCCTCGGCCCCCCTATTTCGTCATGCCGCCGAGGGTGTTGCGCAGGATCTTGCCGGCCTCGCGCGCGATCTGGGTCGAAGCCGAGCGCGCGAAGGATTGCGCCGCGGCCCGGATCACCTGCTCGGTGACCGACATGCGCTGCCGGCCGCCCTTGGCCGGCTGGCCGCCGCCGAGCACCGAGCCGATCTCGCCGAGAAGCCCTCCCAATCCGCCGGATTCCTGCGCCCCCTGGGCGGCATCGGCCGGGAGGTTCTTGCGGCTCGCGAGCATCTCGTAGGCGCTCTCGCGATCGACGGTTGCGTCGTATTTGTGGCCGAGCGGGCTCGTCGCGATGACCTGCCGCCGCTCCTCAGCGGTCAGCGGCCCGACCCGCGCCATGGGCGGGGCGATCTTCGTCCGCTGCACGACGGAGGGCACGCCGCCCTCCTCCAGCATCGAGACGAGCGCCTCGCCGACCGCGAGCTGAAGGATCGCCTCCGAGGTGTCGAAGGCGGGGTTCTGGCGGAAGGTCTCGGCCGCGGCCCGCACCGCCTTCTGGTCGCGCGGGGTGAAGGCGCGCAGCGCATGCTGGACCTTGTTGCCGAGCTGCCCGAGCACCGTCTCGGGCACGTCGAGGGGGTTCTGCGTGACGAAATAGACCCCGACGCCCTTCGAGCGGATCAGCCGCACCACCTGCTGCACGGCCGTGAGAAGCGCCTTCGGCGCGTCGCTGAAGAGGAGATGCGCCTCGTCGAAGAAGAAGACGAGCTTGGGCTTCTCGGGATCGCCCACCTCGGGCAGGGTCTCGAACAGCTCCGACAGCATCCAGACCAGGAACGATGCATAAAGGCGCGGGCTCGTCATGAGCTTGTCCGCCGCCAGGATGTTGATGACGCCGCGCCCGCGCTGGTCGGTGCGGATGAAGTCCTTCAGGTCGAGGGCCGGCTCGCCGAGGAACTTGTCGCCGCCCTGGTTCTCCAGCGTGAGGAGCGCGCGCTGGATCGCGCCGATCGAGGCTTTCGAGACGTTGCCGTATTTCGTCTGCACGTCCGGCTGGGCGCCGATGAAATCGAGCAGCGCGCGCAGGTCCTTGAGGTCGAGGACGGGCAGGTTGTTCTCATCGGCGACCCGGAAGGCGATGTTGAGGACGCCCTCCTGGGTGTCGTTCAGCTCCAGGAGGCGCGCGAGGAGGAGCGGCCCCATCTCCGACACGGTCGCGCGGATGGGGTGGCCCTGCTCGCCGAACACGTCCCAGAAGACGACCGGGAAAGCCTCGGGACGATACTCGATCCCGACCTCCGCGGCGCGCTTCACGAAGCCTGGCTTGGGCTCGCCCGGCGCCGCGATGCCGGAAAGATCGCCCTTGATATCGGCCGCGAAGACCGGAACCCCCGCCCGCGACAGGCCCTCGGCCAACACTTGCAGGGTCACGGTCTTGCCCGTGCCGGTCGCGCCCGCGACGAGGCCGTGCCGGTTCGCGAGCTTCAGCGTCAGGAATTCCTGCTTGACGCTCTTGCCGATCAGGACGCGACCCTCGAAGCCAGGCGCCGGCGGAGCCGCCTCGCCCGCGCCGGAGGATGAGCCCCAGGGCCCCTCTCCCGGCTTCATCCTGATCCGGGGGACGCCGCCCGGACGCGCCTCTTCCTGCGCCATCGCGAATCCTTCCGATTGCAGCCTCTCCGTGCGGATGTCATACGCGTTCGGGATCGGGGCCGCTACCGAGAGAGGCGGCCATCGAAAGGACGCCCCATGGAAGAACTGGTCGCCAGGATCACGGCCGCGACGGGTCTCGACGCATCGACCGCGCAGACGGCCATCGGCCACGTCCTCGCCTTCCTCCAGAAGGAAGGCCCGCAGGACCAGATCACCCAGCTCATCGACGCCATTCCCGGCGCCCGCGAGGCCATCGCCCAGGCCGGCGACGCGGGCGGGGGCCTCCTCGGGGGGCTGATGAGCTCCTTCGGCGGCGGCGTGATGGTGCTCGGCCAGAAGCTGATGTCCGAGGGGCTGTCCATGGACCAGATCAAGACGCTCGCCTCGGAACTCCTGGCCCATGGCCGCGAGAATGCCGGCGAGGACGTGATGGGCCAGATCGTGGGCTCGATCCCGGGCCTTTCCCAGTTCGTCTGAGGCGCTGCCGAAGCCCCGTCATCCCGGAGCGCCGCCTCGCACCGGCCCGTTAACCCGCCCGCGCTAAGCATGGCCGCGCCCGGCCATGCGCATCCTCATCGCCAATTCCGGTCATCCGGCGACCATCAAGGGAGGCGCGGAGGCCGCCACCCTCGACCTCGCCGCGTCCCTTGCGGGACGGGGACACGAGGTGACGCTCGTCGTCCATCACGGCGGCGGGCATGTCGAGAGGTGGCAGGATCGGGGCGCGCGCGTCATCGCCCTGCCCTATCGGAACCTCTATTTCGGCTTCGACGGCAAGAAACGCCCGGCGCCGCTGCGCCTCGCCTGGCATGCGCTCGACAGCGCCAATCCCTGGATGGCGGGCGCCTTCGGCCGCATCCTTGACGAGGTCCGGCCGGATGTCGTGAACACCCATGTCCTCGTCGGGCTGTCGCAACTCGTCTGGCGGGAGGCGGCGCGGCGCGGCCTGCCGGTCGTCCACTACCTCCACGAATACGGCACGATGTGCCCGCGCGGATCGGCCTTCCGGGACGGGCATCCCTGCCCCTCGCCCTGCGCCGCCTGCGGCCTCCTCGCGATCCCCCGCAAGCGCCTCTCCGGGCTCGTCGACACCGTGATCGGCGTCAGCCGCTTCACCCTGGAGCGCCATCGCGGCTGGGGCTTCTTCCCGCAGGCGCGCGGGCTGGTCCTGCCGAACGTCTTCACAGGACTCGATTTTCGGCCCCGTCCGCCCGGGCGTCCCGGCGCGCCGCTGCGGATCGGCTATTTCGGCCGCCTGATCCCGGACAAGGGGCCGCAACTCCTCGTCGAGGCGGTCCGCCGGCTGGCACCCGGCCGCTGGAGCCTCGCGGTGGCCGGAACGGGCGAGGACGCCTTCGTCGCCGGCCTGAAAGCCCGCGCGCCGGAGGGCGTCGAGTTCCTCGGCTGGGCGCGGCCCGGCGACGTCTTTCCCCGTCTCGACGTCGCGGTGGTACCCTCGATCTGGCCCGATCCTCAGCCGCGCAGCATCTTCGAATCATTCATGCACGGCGTGCCCGTGATCGGCGCGCGGGCCGGCGGCATTCCCGAGCAGATCGACGAGGGAAAGACCGGCTGGCTGTTCGAGGCCGGATCGGCGCAGGATCTCGCCCGCATCCTCGCGGCCCGCATCGAGGACAGGGCCGATCTCGCGCTCGCTTCTCAGAACTTCCGCGACCGCCTCGCGCGCCTCGACCCCGGCGCCGTCGCGCATGCCTACGAGGAGGCCTACGAGGAGGCGATCGCGCGAAAGCGGGGCGCCCTGTCCGCGGCCCCGCGCCGCATGGAAAGCCGCGCCGTTCCCTGAAACATCGCCCCGCCTTTGAATCGGGCGGCGGCGTCACTATAAGCAGCCCGTTCGGCCGCGGGCCGCCGCGTCCGGCCCGGGCGCGCGCCACCACATGGAGCTTCCGTTGATCACCCCCGCCTTCGCCCAGGCCACCGGGATGCCGGCGACCGAGACGCTGATCCAGTTCGTCCCGTTCGTCCTCATCTTCGTCATCATGTGGTTCCTGATCATCAGGCCCCAGCAGCGGCGCGCGCGGGAGCACCAGGACATGATCAAGGCCGTGCGCCGCGGCGACACGGTCATCTCCACCGGCGGGATCGTCGGCCGCGTCACCAAGGTCACGGAGGATCCCGAGATCGAGGTCGAGATCGCCGACGGCGTCCGCGTCAAGCTGATGCGCGCGATGATCGCGGAAGTCCGCACCAAGGGCGAGCCGGTCAAGAGCTGACCGCCCGATCGCGAAAACGGCCATGCTGCGCTTCACCAGAACCAAGATCGCCCTGACGCTCGGCACCGTGCTGCTGGGCCTCATCCTCGCGGTGCCGAGCTTCTTCTCCAAGGAGGAGCGGCAGGCTTATCTCAAGGCGATTCCGAGCTGGGTGCCCTCCTGGCTCGTTCCCCAGCGCGCGATCGTGCTCGGGCTCGATCTCCAGGGCGGCTCGCACCTGCTGCTGGAAGTGGACCGGGCCGATCTCATCCGCACCCTGTCCATCCAGCTTCGCGACGACGTGCGGCGCACCCTGCGCGAGGTGGGGGTGAACCCGACGGGCGGCATCCAGATCACGCCGCGCGGCGTGCAGGTCCGCATCGCCGACGAGGCGGCCCGCGCCAAGGCGCTGCCGAAGCTCCGCGCCTTGTCGCAGCCGATCAGCAACGCCATCCTCGGCGAATCCGGCGGGCGCACGCTGGACATCGTCGAAGGCGCGGACGGGCTGATCCAGTTCAATTTCAGCGATGCCGGCCTCACCGACCGCACGCGCCGCGCCGTCGACCAGGCGATCGAGGTCGTGCGCCGCCGCATCGACCCGAACGGCACCGTCGAGCCCTCGATCCAGCGCCAGGGCGCCGACCGCATCCTCGTGCAGATCCCGGGCCTCCAGGACCCCTCCGAGGTCAAGAACAACCTCAATCCGGCGAAGCTGGAATTCCGTCTGATGGGCGATGCCGGCTCGACCGATGTCGAGATGCTGCCCTCGCGCGAGGCGGGCGGCCAGCGCGTTCCCGTCGAGCGCCGCATCATCGTGGCCGGCAGCGAATTGACCGACGCCCAGCCCGGCTTCGACCAGCGCACCAACGAGCCGATCGTCAATTTCCGCTTCACGCTGAAGGGGGCCCAGGCTTTCGCCGAGGCGACGACGCAGAATGTCGGCCGCCCCCTCGCCATCGTGCTCGACGGCGAGGTCATCTCGGCGCCGCGCATCCTCCAGCCGATCACCGGAGGCCAGGGCCAGATCTCGGGGCGGTTCACGGTCGAGGAGGTCAACCGCCTCTCGGTCCAGCTCCGCTCGGGCGCGCTGCCCGCCAAGCTGACCATCGTCGAGGCGAGGACGGTCGGGCCGGGCCTCGGCCGCGACTCGATCGATGCCGGCATCAAGGCGACGCTCTATGCCGCGATCTTCGTCGTCGTCTACATGTTCTGGACCTACGGCGTGTTCGGCTTCATCGCCAACATCGCGCTCCTGGTCCATGTCGGGCTGATCTTCGGGCTGATGTCGATGCTCGAGGCGACGCTCACGTTGCCCGGCATCGCGGGCATCGTGCTCACCATCGGCACGGCCGTCGATTCGAACGTGCTGATCTACGAGCGCATCCGGGAGGAGGCGAGGGCCGGACGCTCCGTCGTCTCGGCCATCCAGGCCGGGTTCGACCGCGCCTTCGCGACCATCATCGATTCGAACTCGACCATGGCGATCGCCGCCCTCATCCTCTTCTTCATGGGGTCGGGGCCCGTCCGCGGCTTCGCGGTCGTGTTCGTCCTCGGCATCCTGACCACCGTCATCACGGCGGTCACGATGACGCGGATGATGATCGCGCTCTGGTATAGCTGGGCCCGGCCCAAGACCATTCCGTTCTGAGGCAGAGACCGTGCCCCTTCCCCGCATCTATCCGCTCCGCCTGTGGCCCGACGAGAGCCATTTCGACTTCATGCGGCTGCGGCACATCTCCTTTCCGCTCTCGGCGGCGATCTCGGTCGCGGTCGTGGTCGTCTTCCTGATGCTCGGCCTGAATTACGGCGTCGACTTCAAGGGCGGCACGCTCATGGAGATGCAGCCGAAATCCGAAGCCCAGCGCCTGCCCGTCGCCACCGTGCGCGAGAAGGCGAACAGCTTCGGCTTCGGCGAGGTCGAGGTGCAGGAATTCGGCAATGACGGCGCCATCTCGATCCGCTTCCCCATCCAGCCGGGCGGGGAGGCCGCGCAGGGCGTGGTGGTGGACAAGGCGCGCGCCGTGTTCGGCGACGCCTACAAGTTCGAGCGGACCGAGACGGTCGGCCCCCGCGTCTCGGGAGAGCTGGTCCAGTCGGGGACGATCGGCGTCATCCTCTCGGTGATCGCGGTCCTCGGCTATCTCTGGTTCCGGTTCGAGCGCGAGCTCGCCATCGCCGCCATCGTCGGGACGCTGCACGACATCGTGCTGACGATCGGCTTCTTCGTGATCACGCGGCACGAATTCAACATGACCTCGATCGCCGCGATCCTGACCATCGTCGGCTATTCGCTGAACGAGACCGTCGTCGTCTTCGACCGCACGCGCGAATTGCTGCGCCGCTACAAGACCATGCCGACGGTCGAGCTGCTCAACCTCTCCATCAACACGACGATGTCGCGCACCGCCATCACCTCGATGACCACCATCCTGTCGCTGGTCGCGCTGGTCTGGTTCGGCGGGCGCGCCATCGAGGGCTTCGCCCAGGTGATGCTGGCGGGCGTCTTCATCTGCACCTATTCGGCCATCCTCATCTCCTCGCCGACGCTGATCTATATCGGCGTGCGCTCCTCGCAGCGGCGGAGCGAGGCGCGGGACGGCGGGCAGGTGGCGCAGGCGACGAAATAGCCGCCCGATGGTCGGGCGCCCCCCGATGGCCGAGCCGAACCAGGCAGGCTTCGTCCCCGGCCGGCACGCGATCGAGGCGTATGGCCGAGGCGGCTTCCGCTTCGCCGGCATGTCGCATCGCGGCTCGATCCTGATCCTGCCCTCGGGCATCCATGCCTGGGCGGTCGAGGACCCGCGAGCGATCGGCTCCCGCGAGCTCGCCCCTGTCCTGGCCGAGGGCGACAGGATCGAATTCCTGCTCATCGGGACGGGGCCGACCATCGTCCCGCTGCCGGACCGGCTGCGCCTTCCCTTCCGGGAGCGGGGCATTTCCGTCGACACCATGCAGACGGGCGCGGCCGCGCGCACCTACAACGTGCTCCTGGCCGAGGATCGCCGTGTCGCGGCGGCCCTCATCGCCGTCGCGTGAGGGGCGCCCCCCCGTGACCGCCGATCTCGAGGCGGCCTATGCCCATTGCGGCGACCTGCTGCGCGAGACGAGCCGGGACCGCTACCGGGCCGATCTCTTCGCGCCCGCCGGATTGCGACGCCATCTCTTCGCTCTCCACGCCTTCTGCGCCGAGATCGCCCAGGTGCGCGAGGCGGTTTCGGCGCCGATGCCCGGCGAGATCCGTCTGCAATGGTGGCGCGACGCGATCGAGGGCGAGGCGCGCGGCGATGTCGCGGCCCATCCGGTCGCCTCCGCCCTGCTCGACACGGTCGCGCGCTTCCGCCTGCCGCGGGAGGCGCTGCTCGACCTCGTCGATGCGCGGGTCTTCGACCTCTACGACGACCCCATGCCGAGCCTCGCCGATCTCGAAGGCTATCTCGGGGAGACCGCCTCCGCGCCGATGCGGCTCGCTTCGCTCGTCCTGGCGGAGGGGCGCGATCCCGGCTTCGCCGATGCCGCGGGCCATGCCGGCCTCGCCTACGGCCTCGCGGGCCTCCTGCGCGCCCTCCCCTGGCATGCCCGCCAAGGCCGTCTCTATTGGCCGAAGGACATCCTCGACCGGCACGGCGTGACGCGAGACGACATCGTCCGTTTCCGCGGCGGCCCCGGCGTCACCGGCAGCGCCCGCGATCTCATCGCCGAGGCGCGCCGCCATTATGGCGAGGCGCGCCGGCTTCTCGCCGGCCTGCCGAAGACGCTGCGGCCCGCCTTCCTGCCGCTCGCCCTGGTGCCGGGCGATCTCGACGCTCTCGCCCACCGCAAGGACCCGCTGGCCGCGCCGCCCGAGCGGCCGCCGCTCCTGTCGCTCTGGACGCTCTGGCGCGCGGCGCGCAGGGGGTTTTAGGAGCCCGGTGGACAGGCGGCCAGGTCGCAGATGCGTAGTTCCACCCTCTCGCCTCCGCCCCAGCGGTCCAGGGCGAGCGTGCCCGCGACATGGACCAGCCCGTCGCGGGCGCCCATGAGCGCCTCGCCGAGCGGCCCCTCGGCAGCCCGGAAGGCGATGCCGCGGAGCAGCGCCCCGTCGCCCGCCCGGAAGGTGGCGCGGACATGGCCGTTCCCCATCACGCGCCAATCGACGAGCCGGTGCCGGCCGAAGGCGACGACGGGCTCGGGCTGGCCGGCCCCGTAGGGACCGGCCTCCGCGAGCGAACGGACCAGGGACGATACCGCCCCGCCGGCCGCGATGACGCCGTCGATTTCGAGCATGTCCACGGCAGCCAGAGCCGCCACGGCCGCGCCGAGTTCCCGTTCGAGGCCCGCGCGGAAGCGCTCGATCCCCCCGGCCGGGAGCGTCGCGCCAGCCGCCATGGCGTGGCCGCCGCCCTTGATCGCCTCGCCGCAGGCCACCGCGGCGCGAACGGCGCGGCCGAGATCGATGCCCGCGACCGAGCGCCCGGAGCCGGTGAGCGTGCCGTCCGGCCTCGCCGCGAAGGCGAAGACGGGGCGCCCATGGCGCTCCTTCACGCGTGCCGCGACAAGGCCGACGATACCGGGATGCCAGCTGGGCGAAAACAGCACGAGGATCGGAAGATCGGGGCGCGAATCCAGCTCGTGCCCGGCCTGCGCCACGGCCTCCTCGACCGCAAGGCGCTCCATGGCCTGGCGCTCGGCATTCAGCGTGTCGAGCGTGCGGGCCATGGCGGCGGCCTCGCCCGGATCCTCCTCCAGCAGCAGCCGCGTGCCGAGCGAGGCGTCTCCGATCCGCCCCCCCGCATTGATCCGGGGCCCGAGGAGGAAGCCGAGATGCCAGGCTTCCGGCGCCGTCTCCAGCCGGGAGGCATCCGCAAGCGCGGCGAGGCCGACGCGGCCGCGGCCGCGCATGACCGCGAGCCCCTGGCGCACGAAGGCGCGGTTGAGGCCGATGAGCGGCACCACGTCGGCGATGGTCGCGAGCGCGACGAGGTCGAGCCCCGCGAGGAGGTCGGGCTCCTGGCGCCCCGCGAAGAAGCCGCGGCGGCGAAGCTCCCGTGCCAGCGCGACGAGCGTCATGAACACGATTCCGACCGCCGCGAGATGGCCGAGGCCCGAGAGGTCGTCCAGCCGGTTCGGATTCACGATCGCGGCGGCCGGCGGCAGGATGCCGGGGGCCCCGTGATGGTCGAGCACGACGACATCGGCCCCGAGGCGCGCCGCCTCGTCCAGTGGCTCCTGCGCCGCCGTCCCGCAATCGACGGTGACGACGAGCCGCGCGCCCTGCGCGACGAGACGCCGGATCGCCTCGACATTGGGCCCGTAGCCCTCGGTGATCCGGTCCGGGATGTGGATGGCCGGGGCGAGGCCACAGCCGCGCAGGAAGCCGGCGAGAAGGGCGGCGCTGCACGCGCCGTCGACATCGTAGTCGCCGAAGATCGCGACACGCTCCTCGCGCACCACCGCATCGGCGAGGCGCGAGGCCGCTGCCGCCATGTCGGTGAGGCGGTCGGGATCGGGCAGGAGGTCGCGCAGGCGCGGGCGCAGGAAGCCGGGGGCCTCGTGCACGCCGATGCCGCGCCCGGCGAGGACGCGGGCGAGAAGGTCGGGCAGCCCGTGGGCCTGGGCCAGGGCCGTCGCGACGGGCGCGGCCTCCGGCGGAAGCCGCTCGACCCAAAGCCGCGACAGAGCCGAGCGCTCGACACCCAGAAGCGCCCGCCTCTCGCCGCGCGGGAAGGCTGATTCGGACATCCGGGCAAGGTAGCCGAGGCGGTCCGCGGCGCCAGCGCCCTGGGCGCAAGGGAGAGAGGAGCCCACAGGAAGCGTCCCCCCGGCTTGCGGAGGATCGCGGCGCATGCCAGGACGCCGAAATCGGCCCGTCACCATCCGCGCGACGACCCGCAAGGGCGCGGCCAGCGGTCAGGCGGACGATATCCAGAGTGAAACTCTCCGGCCTCCTGGAATCCGCAGCCAGGCAGCCAGGAGCGAGCCAGCGGGCCCCGGCCCCCGCTCGCTCCCCGCGATTCCGGGAGGCCACCCCGCCAAGGACCGATCCGTGGACAGTCTCGTCTCTACGCTCCTGCCGCTGATCGTCGCCGCCATCGTGGTCACCTTGAGCCTGAGGCTGCGCCAGACGGCCTGGACGACCGTGAGCGCCTGGAATTTCGGCCTCGACTATCGGGACGGCCGCTTCGTCAAGGTGCTCGAGCCCGGCCGCTACTTCACGCCCGGTAGCCGGCGGGTGATCCACGCGGTGCGGCGCACCGAGCAGGTGCTGGCGACGCCGCCCGTCGAGGCGACCAGCAAGGACAGGCTTCCGTTCCGCCTGTCGGCCTACCTGACCTATCGGGTGGTCGAGCCGCGCGAGGCTTTCGAGAACGATTTCGCCGACAAGCTCACCTACGCCGCCCGCGTCGCCCTCGCCGAGATCGCCGCCGGCCTCTCGCTGGAGGAACTGCTCTCGGAGCGCCCGGCGCTCGGCGAGGCCCTGAAGGCCACGATCGGCGAGACGGTCTGCGGCTGCCGGATCGAGAAAGCCGCCATCGGCGAGGTGACCCTGCCCCCCGAGATCCGGCGGCTCTTCTCCGAGGTCGAGCGCGCCCGGCTCGAGGGCGCAGCGGCGCTGGAGCGCGCGCGCGGCGAGCAGGCGGCCCTGCGCTCGCTCGCCAATTCGGCGCGGATGCTCAAGGGCAATCCCGAGCTGATGAACCTGCGACTGCTCCAATCGGTCTCGGGCTCGGCCAAGGCGTCGCCGACCCTCGTGCTGTCGCCGAGCGCCTTCTGGCCCCTCTCCCCCGTCCGGCCGGACGAGGAGGTCCCGCGGGAATCGCAGGACGACATCCGGTAGACCAGGCTGGTCGCTACTGCGCCGCCCGCGCCGCCCCTTCGAGCATGGCCCGCACCCGGGAGACGAGGACGTCGACGGAAAAGGGCTTCGTGATCATCTCCATGCCCGGGGCGAGGAAGCCCTTGAGCGTCGCATTCTCGGCATAGCCTGTGATGAAGAGCACCGGCAGGCCCGGCCGCGCGCGCCTGCCCTCCTCGGCCATCTGGCGGCCGTTCATCGCCGGCAAGCCGATATCGGACACCAGGAGATCGATCCGCTCCGGCCCTTGCAGGACCCTGAGCCCGGAGGGGCCGTCGACCGCCTTGAGGACGCGAAGCCCCATCTCCGTCAGCACCTCGACCACGAGGTCGCGCACGATCAGCTCGTCCTCCACCACGAGCACCGTTTCCCCGCGCGCGGCCGGCGCGGCCGGCGCGGCGGAATCCCCGCCCGCCGCCGACGGCGCCTCGCCACGGTGGCGCGGGAGAAGGATGGTCACGGTGGTGCCGCGGCCGGGCTCGGAGGCGATCATGGCCTGCCCCCCCGATTGCCGGGCGAAGCCGTAGACCATCGAGAGGCCGAGGCCCGTGCCCTGGCCGATCGGCTTGGTGGTGAAGAAGGGCTCGAAAGCCTTCTTGAGGATGTCCGGCGGCATGCCGGTGCCGGTATCGGTGACGCTGATGCGCACGAAGGGGCCGGGATCGATGCCGGCATGGACCGGCGCCGAGACGCCGTCGAGGAAGGTGTTCGCGGTTTCGATCCGCAATTCGCCCCCGCCCGGCATGACGTCGCGGGCATTGATGGCGAGGTTCAGGATCGCGCTTTCAAGCTGGTTCGGATCGCACAGGACGGGCCAGAGGCCGGGCTCGCCGACGATCCGCAGGCCGATCGCCTCCCCGATCGTGCGCCGAAGCAGGTCCTCCAGCGAGCAGATCAGCGCCGAGGCATCGACCGGCTTCGGATCGACCGGCTGGCGCCGGGCGAAGGCGAGCAGGCGATGCGTCAGGGCGGCAGCGCGCTTGGCCGAGGTCGTCGCCGCCTGGAGATAGCGCTCGAGGCCCTCGGTCCGGCCCTGCCGCATCCGCGTCTGGAGAAGGTCCAGCGAGCCGATGATCCCCGTCAGGAGATTATTGAAATCATGGGCGATGCCGCCCGTGAGCTGGCCCACCGCCTCCATCTTCTGGGCCTGGCGGAGCTGCTCCTCGGTCTCGCGCTGATCGGTGATGTCGCGGCCGACGAAATAGACGACGCCCCTGTCGGGGACCGCGCTCCACATCACCGTGCGGGCGCTCCCGTCCCGGGTGCGGAGCTGGCAGACGAAGCCCTCGATCGCCTCACCGGCGCCGAGCCGGCTCACCACCCGCCCGACCTCCCCCCTCTCCTCCTCCACCACGAGGTCGAGGGAGGGGGTCGAGAGCAGGTCTTTCTCGGGCCAGCCGAGCATCCTCGTCCACGCCGGGTTGACCGAGGTCAGGGAGCCGTCGGGGCCGGCCGTCCCCATGAGGTCGCTCGTGGTCGACCAGAGGCGGTCGCGCTCGCGCGTGCGCTCCTCGACGCGGGAGGCCAGCAGGCTGTTGGCGCGGGCGAGCGCCTCGGCCGTCTCCTTCTGCTCGTGCACATCCGTATTCGTGCCGATCCAGCGTCCGATCACGCCCCCCTCGCCGCGGATCGGCAGGGCGCGCGAGAGGAACCAGCGATAGCTGCCGTCCCGGCGCCGCAGCCGGAACTCGATCTCGAAGACTTCTCCCCGTGCCACCGTCTGCCGCCAGCGCGTCCTCGCCTGGTCCCGGTCGTCGGGATGAAGCATCGCGCTCCAGCTTGCCTTCGTCAGCGGGGGCACGAAGTCGAAATAATCGATCGCCTGCTGGTTGAGCCAATCGATGCGCCCCTCCGCATCCGCCGCCCAGACCTGGTTCGGCATGGCCTGGGCGAAGACGCGGAACAATTCCTCGCTGGCCCGCAGGGCCGCCATGGAGCGGGCACGGGTCATCGCGGCGAGGGTCGCATCGGCGACATTGCGCACGAAGCTGAGATCGCCCTCGCTCCAGGTCCGGGCGCGGGCCTCGTTGAGGTAGAAGATGGCAACGAGCCGGCCCTGGTCCAGCACCGGCAGGTTCACGAGGGAGCGGATGCCGATCGCATGCAGGGCCGGCGCGAAGGAGGCCGTGCGCGGATCCGTCTCCGCATCGGACACCACCACCGTCTCGCCCCGCTTGAGGTCGTCGACGAAGCCGCCGAAATCGCGCAAGCGGAGGCGGCCCGGAAAGCTGCGCCCTCCCGGGGATAGCCAGTCCTGCACGATCTCGACCGTCTCCCCCTCGGCATCCACCGCGGCATGGCCGGCCCGGTCGGCATGAAGGGTCCGGCCCATGGCTTCCGCCGCCGCGAAGGCCATGGCCGAGGGATCGTCCAGGTCCCGCAGGCGCTCGCCCAGCTCGGCCATGGCGCTGCGGCGCCGGGAGGCCCGGTTGGGCTCCGTCAGGTCCAGCATCGCGCCGATCATGCGGCGGGCCCGCCCGTCCTCGTCGCGGATCAGGGAGCCGCGGTCGAGGATATCGGCATAGCTCCCGTCCGCCTGCCGGAAGCGGTACTCGGCCGCCCAGCGGGACCCGCTCCCCTCTTCCACGGCGTGGATGGAGGCGAGGACGCGCTCGCGGTCGTCGGGATGAATCCGCTCCTGCCACCAGTCGCTTCCCGTCCCGACCTCGTCCAGCCGGTAGCCGTATGTCTCGTGCAGCGCTTCGTTCCAGCGCACGACGTCCCGGTCGATGTCCCAGTCCCAGATCGCATCGCGCGTCGCCGCAGCGAGAAGAGCATAGCGCCGGACGGCCTCCTTCTCCTGCGACAGGGCCCGGTCCCGCTCGATCACGGCCCGGCGCAGCTCCAGATGCGACATCACCTGCCGGGCAAGGGCCCCGAGCGCCTCCTCCTCGTCCGGCGCGAGGCCGCCGGGGCGCGGCTTGCGGTCGATCACGCAGACGGTGCCGAGAGGGCGGCCGTCCGGCGTCGTCAGCCTCGCGCTGGCATAGAAGCGCAGGCCGTTCTCGCCGGCGACGAAGGGATGGCTGCGATAGCGCGGATCGGCCGCGAGATCCGGCACGGCGAAGATGCCCGGCCGGCGGATCGCCTCCTTGCAGATCGAGAGCTCAAGGGGGGCCTCCCGCAGGCCGAGGCCGATCTCCGCCTTGAACCATTGACGGTCCGAGGCGAGGAAGCTGACCAGCGCGACGGGAACGCCGAAGAGCCGGGTGGCGATCCGAACGATATCGTCGAACTCGGCCTCCCGCTCGGTGTCGAGAATGCCGTAGCGGGAGAGGGCCGCGAGCCGCTCGCTCTCGCTCCAGGCCGCATCGGCAAGCGGGTCGGTCAGCGCACTCAACGTATCCGCTCGATCTCCGCCCGGCTTGTATCCTGTCCCGGGCCGCGCCGCCAGCGAGAGCGCGGTCAGTCTATCGGCCCATCCTGATCCCGTTGCGGCGGATCACCGGGCCCCAGCGTTCCAGCTCCGCGCGGAGCGTGGCCCGGAACTCGTCCGGCGTGCCGCCGCGCGGCTCGATGAACTGGATCCGCAGCTTCTCCTTCATGCCGGGCTCGGCGAGAGCCTCGCGCACGGCGGCCCCGAGCCTGCCGGCGATGGCGGGCGGAAGCCGCGCGGGCGCGACGAGCCCGATCCAGGCATCGGCCTCGACACCCTCGATGCCAGACTCCCGGAGCGTCGGAAGATCGGGCAGGAGCGGCGAGCGCTCGGGCAGGGTCACCGCGAGGGCGCGAAGCTTGCCGTCCTCGACGAGCGGCATCGCCCCGCCCGCCGGCAGCACCGACAGTTGCACGTCCCCCCGGATCAGGGCCGTCACCGCGGCGGGCGAGCCGGAAAACGGGATATGCGCCACATGCACGCCGCTCTTCATCAGGATCGCCTCCATCGCGAGATGGGAGAGCGAGCCGATTCCGATCGAGGCGAAGGTGTAGCGGTCCGGGTCGGCCCGCAGGAGCGCGAGCAGCTCGGCGACGTTCCTCGCGGGCAGGTCCGGATTGACCACGAGGACGCTCGGCTGGCCGCCGAGGATCGAGATCGGCAGGAGGTCCCGCGCCGGATCGTAGGGCATCGAGGGAAAGAGCAGCGTGTTGAGGACGAGCGGCCCGACGATCGAGACGCCGAGCGTGTAGCCGTCCGGCTCCGCCTTCGCGACCGCGTCGGTGCCGAGATTTCCGCTCGCGCCGGCCTTGTTCTCCACGATCACCCTCTGGCCGAGTCGCGGCTCGAGCCTGTCGGCCAGGAGCCGGGCGGCGGCGTCCGGGGTCGAGCCGGGCCCGAAAGGCACGACGATGCGCAGGATGCGGGACGGCCATTCCTCCGCCGCGGCGGCGAGGGACCCGAGGGCGAGGAGCAGGGCGAGAAGGCCGGCGGCGAAGCGGGACAAAGCGGACTCCTGATGGGAGCGGGCTCGCAATAGCCCTCGGGGCCCTCGCAATCCAGCCCGCGATGGGCCACATACGGCTCGCGTAGGGCGCCGGAGGAAGCTGGAATGATCGAGGTCGGGGCGAGGCGGATCGCGTTCCTGCTGGGGGCCGTCCTGGCCGCATCCGCTCCCGCCCTCGCGCAGAGCGACCAGGAAATGGCCGAGTTCCGCCGCTACTGCGCGGGCGATTATACGCGCCTGTGCTCGGCCTACGACCCGGATTCGCCCCAGGTGCGGCAGTGTTTCATGGCCCGCCGCGCGGAGCTGTCTCCCCGCTGCGCGGCGACGATCGCGAAATACGGCAAGCGCCGCTAGGGCGCGGCCATCCGCCGCCGGCCGGCGGCTTTTCCTCTCTGCGGCTCGACCCATGCGCACCGACACTCCGATCGTCACCCGGCTCGCCGACTATCGGCCGAGCGACTATCTCGCCGAGACGATCGCGCTCGACATCCTCCTGCATCCGACCTCGACGCGCGTCACCGCCGAGACCCTGTTCCGCGCGAATCCCGAAGGGCGCGCCGGCGCTCCCCTGATGCTCGACGGGGACGAACTGACCCTTCGCGCCGTCCTGCTCGACGGGCAGGCGCTGCCGCCGGAGACCGTGGAGGCCACGCCCCAGGGGCTGATCCTTCATCGCCCCCCGGCGCGGCCTTTCCGCCTCACGGTCGTCACCGAACTCGATCCGGACGCGAATACCAAGCTGATGGGGCTCTATCGCTCCTCCGGCATCTATTGCACACAATGCGAGGCGGACGGGTTCCGGCGCATCACCTATGCGCTCGACCGGCCGGACGTCATGTCCGTCTACACGACCCGGATCGAGGCCGAGGCGGAGGAGGCGCCGACCCTGCTCGGCAACGGCAACCTCGTCGAGGCGGGGCGGGTCGAGGGCACGGGCCGCCACTACGCCGTCTGGCACGACCCCTTCCCGAAGCCGGGCTATCTCTTCGCGATCGTCGGCGGCCGCCTCGGCCGGGTGGGGAAGAGCTACGTCACCTCGAGCGGGAGGCAGGTCGAGATCGCGGTCCATGTCGAGCCCGGCAAGGAGGGGCGGGCCGAATACGCGCTCGATGCGCTGGAGCGCTCGATGCGCTGGGACGAACGGGTCTTCGGGCGCGAATATGATCTCGACGTCTTCAACATCGTCGCCGTGTCCGACTTCAACATGGGCGCGATGGAGAACAAGGGCCTCAACATCTTCAACGACAAATACGTCCTCGCCAGCCCCGACACCGCGACCGATGCCGACTACGCCAATATCGAGGCGGTCATCGCGCATGAATATTTCCACAACTGGACGGGCAACCGCATCACCTGCCGCGACTGGTTCCAGCTCTGCCTGAAGGAGGGCCTGACGGTCTTCCGCGACCAGGAATTCTCTTCCGACCAGCGCTCGCGCGCCGTCCACCGCATCGGGGAGGTGCGCACGCTGCGCGCGCGGCAGTTCAGCGAGGATGCGGGTCCCCTCGCCCATCCGGTCCGGCCGAGCCAGTACCGGGAGATCAACAACTTCTACACGGCGACCGTCTACGAGAAGGGCGCCGAGATCGTGCGCATGCTCAGGACCCTGCTCGGCGAGGCGGATTTCACCGCCGGCATGGCGCGTTATTTCGAGACCTGCGACGGCACAGCTGCGACGGTCGAGGATTTCCTCTCCGCCTTCGCCGCCGCCTCGGGCCGCGACCTGTCCGCCTTCGCGAAATGGTACGATCAGGCGGGCACCCCGGCGGTCTCGGCGAAGGCCGCCTATGACGAGGCCGCCCGCAGCTTCCGCCTCGACCTCACCCAGGCGACACCGCCGACGCCGGGGCAGGAAGAGAAGGAACCGCTGGTGCTGCCGATCGCCCTGGGGCTCGTCTCCGCCGCGGGCGGGGAGCTTCCCCTCGCCTGCGAGGAGGTCCGGCCGGACGGGGTCCATGTGATGGCGGGCGAGAGCGCCACGCTGGTCTTCCGCGATCTCGACGAGAGGCCGGTGCCGTCGCTGTTCCGCAATTTCTCCGCGCCCGTGAAGCTGACGCTCGCCCTGTCGGACGAGGACATGCTCGTCCTCCTGCGGCACGATCGCGACCCCTTCAACCGCTGGCAGGCCGCCCAGACGGTCGCCTTGCGTCTTCTCGCCGCGCGGGCCTCCCGCCGCGCAGCCGATCCCGGCCCGGCGGCGCTGGAGCGGCTGGGCGAGGCCCTCGACGCGGCCCTGGCGCGGGATGCGGAAAGCGACCCGGCCTTCGCCGCCGCGCTGATCGCCCTGCCGGGCGAGGCCGAGATCGCCCAGGAGATCGGCCAGGAGATCGACCCGGATGCGGTGCGCGCCGCCTTCGTCGAGGCGCGCCGCACCGTCGGGCGCACCCTCGCCCCCCGCCTCGCCGACATCCGGCGCGCCACGGAGGAAGCCGGCCCCTATTCGCCCGATGCCACCGGCGCCGGTCGGCGCTCGCTGCGGAACATGGCCCTCGACCTCCTCGCCCAGGCCGATCCCGAGACGGGCCGGGAGGAGGCGCGGCGGCAGATCGCGCAGGCGACCAACATGACCGACCGCCTCGCCGGCCTCGCCGTTCTCGCGCAGATTCCGGGGCCGGACCGCGAGGACGCCTTCCGCGCCTTCGCGGAGCGTTACGCCGAGGAGCCCCTCGTCCTCGACAAATGGCTCGGGCTCCAGGCGGCGATCCCCGAATCCGGCACGCTGGAGCGCGTGCGCGCCCTCATGGGCCATCCGGCCTTCGCGATGTCGAACCCGAATCGGGTACGCGCCCTCATCGGCAGTTTCGTGCTGGCCAACCCGACCCAGTTCCACCGGCCGGACGGCGCGGGCTACCGCTTCCTGGCCGGGCAGGTGCTGGCGCTGAACGGATCGAACCCGCAGGTGGCTGCGCGCCTCCTCACCGCCTTCTCGACCTGGAGACGCATGGAGCCCGGCCGCCGGCGGGAGGCCGAGGCGGCTCTCGCCGCCATCGCCGACGCTCCCGGCCTGTCGCGCGACGTCGCCGACATTGTGGCCCGCTCGCTCGCCATCGCCTGAGAGGCAGGGCTATCGCATATGGCGGTTTCCGCCATATGCGATAGCCCTGCCGGAGAACATCGGACGAAACGGCCGGTTGCCCACAGCTTCGTACGGGGACTCTAGACAAATCGGCAATTGAAGATTCTATTGTTGCCGATTCGACGAGATGCGGCACATCTTCGGCGGATAATCTGAAATCACGCGAGGGGGCTCGCGCATGAAAGCGGACGCCGCGGGCGGTTTTGCGCGCCTGCGAACATGGCCGGCTGCCTGTGTCAGATCGGCCCATTCCGCCCATCTCCGGGGCACCCTTTTCGTCCTTTCCGCCGTCATCCTCCTGCTCGCCTCCGTCGCCGTCCTGGTCTGGTGCCTGTGGCGCCAATTCGATACCGCCATCCCCGCCCGCTCGATCGACCGGCTCGATCTCGTGGCCGGCGTCGCGGCCTACGAGGTCCAGCTCGCGGCCGGGAAAGAGGCGCCGACGCGCGAGCACGTCAGCCTCCTCGGCAAGCGCCTGCCGCCGCTGGCGCTCGCCAACGAGCGCACGGTCTATGTCGTCGACTGGCGCGGCGCCGTCGTGGGCACGACCTCCCCGGACCCGCGCATGCCGCGCCTCATGTCCGAGCTTCTGGCGGATGACGATATCGAGCCGCTGAGCCGCACGGGAACTGTCGGGCGCACGCATCTGCGCGACGGAACCCCGGTTCTCGTGGCCTTCCGCAACCTGCCCTCCGGCCACATCGCCGTCGTGCAGCCTTTCGCGACCGCCCGCCTCGACGGGGATCACCGCTATGTGCACGAGGCCGCCCCCATCGCCGCCTTCGTCGCCCTTTTCGGCCTCGGAGCGGGCTGCCTGCGCTGTCGGCAGAACCTGCTGCGCAACCGCCTGCGCCGCTCGCGCAGCAGCCGGATCGACACCTCGCTGACGCATGGGCGCTGCGGCGTCTGGGACTGGGACACGACACGCCGCCAGGTGTTCTGGTCGGCCTCGATGTACCAGCTCCTCGGCTACGAGCCGCGGGGCGATCATCTTTCGGCCGGCGAGGTCCTCGCTCTCCTGCATCCCGAGGACGGCGGCGTGCGGGGCCTGATGGCCGCGCTCTCGACCTCCGATGCCGGCACGCTCGACCGCGAGATCCGCGTCCGCACGGCCCGGAACGACTGGATGTGGCTGCGCATCAAGGGCGAGACCATCAACGAGCCCGCCGACGGCTCGCGGCACCTGATCGGCCTCGCCATCGACGTCACGGCCGAGCGCATGACTGCCGAGCAGCGTGCGCGCGACGACCTGCGCCTGCACGAGGCGGTCGACGCCCTCTCGGAAGCCTTCGTACTCTGGGACGCGGAGCAGCGCCTCATCGTCTGCAACTCGAAATTTCTCGCGCTGAACGGCATTGCCGGGGACATCGCCGTTCCGGGCACGCCCTCGCGCGAGATCATGGCCGCGGCCCGCCCGCCGATCTCCTCGCGGCCCCTCGACCTCTCGCCGGGCTCGGCGGAAGGCGCGAGCCGGGTCGAGATCCAGATCGGGGACGGCCGCTGGTTCCATGTCAGCGAGCGCCGCACGCGGGACGGCGGCATCGTCTCGGTCGGGACGGATGTGAGCGAGCTGAAGCGCAAGGAAGCGAAGCTCCGCGCCCGCGAGCAGCACCTGCAAGGCTCGGTGCGGGCGGCGGAAACGGCCGCCCAATGCTACGCCGCCGCCGCCGAGCGGAACTACGAGGCGAACCAGGCGAAGACGGAATTCCTGGCGCGGGTCAGCCACGAATTGCGAACGCCGCTCAACGCCATCATCGGCTTCTCGGACGTCATGCGCCAGCAGATGCTCGGGCCCCTGGACGACCGCTATGTCGGCTACACGGCCGGCATCCATGCGAGCGGCGTCAAGCTCCTGGAGATCATCGACGGCATCCTCCAGATGTCGCGCATCGAGAAGGGCCAGTTCGGTTTCTCCCCCGGCCTCCTCATCCTCGACGAGATCCTGCCCGACGTGATCGGCGCGGTGTCGGAGGATGTGGACGCCAAGGGGATCGCCATCGCGGCCGACATTGCCGGCCCCGTGACGCTCCAGGCCGACGGGCCGGCGATCCGGGAGATCCTGGTCCAGCTCCTGCGCAACGCGGTCAAGTTCACGGCCTGCGATGGCCAGGTCCGCATCCGGGTACGCCCGGCGCTCGGGCGCATCAACATCTTCGTCGAGGATGCCGGGATTGGAATCCCGGCGGAGATGCTGCCCGAGATGGGGCGCCCCTTCGCCCAGATCGAATCGGAATACAGCCGGAGCTGCGGCGGCGCCGGGCTCGGCCTCGCCATCGCCCAGGCCCTCGTCGAGCTGCATGGCGGCAAGCTCGTGCTGCGCTCCCAGCTCGGCGTCGGCACCATCGCCCTGGTGAGCCTGCCGAAGGTCCAGCCCGCCGCCAACGACGCCTCCGCGCCCCGCCCGGCGCCGCCCGTCGCCCGCTGGCTGATCGCCGCCGAGTAGAGAATCAGGCCCGCAGCACGCGATCGAAGATCTCGCGGACGGGACGCCGGATCTCGGCGAGATGGGCGCCAAGCACCTTCGGGTCCGGCGCTCCGACCAGCGCCGCGAGCCGCGCCCTGAGGCCCGGCGTCTCGGCCCCCTCCTCGCCCTGCGCCCCGAGCGTCAGGCGCTGCCAGTGCATGACGTCGTCGAGCATTCGGTAGGCTTCGGCAAGGACGCGCGCATCGTCGCGCGCCAGAAGGCCGAGCCGGCCCGCCTCGGCGAAGACCTCGATGGCGGGCATGCCCACGAGCTTCCCATGCTCGGCCGCATGGGCCAGGACGAGCGCCTGGGCCAGGAAATCGAGATCGAGCAGGGCGCCGGGCGAGAGCTTGAGGTCCAGCTCGCCTCCGTCGCCCTTCTCGCGGCCGACGAGCGTGCGCATGTCGTGGACGGCCTCATAGACGTGCCGCTGCTCGCGGGGCCGGCGCAGGACCGCGGCGATCGCCTTCTCGATCCGGGCCCTGAAGGCGGGTGGCCCGGCAAGAACGCGGGCGCGGGTCAGCGCCATCTCCTCCCACAGCTCCGCTTCCCCGTCGTGATAGGCGAGGAAGCCCTTGAACTGCGTTGCGATCGGCCCCTTCGACCCCGCCGGACGCAGCCGCAGATCGACCTCGAAGAGCCGCCCCCGGCGGGTCGGCACGGTCAGCGCCGCGACGAGACGCTGCGTCAGGCGCAGATGATAGACGACCGAATCGAGCGGCCTGTCCCCGTCGCTCGTGCGCTTCTTCTCGTTGAACTCGTAGAGCACGACGAGGTCGAGATCGGAGGTCGGTGTCAGGTTGCGGGCGCCGAGCCGCCCGAGGCCCAGCACCGCGAGATGGCCGCCCGGCGCCTTTCCGTGCTCGCCCTCGAAGGCGGCCTCGACGCGCGCGAGGGCGGCGCGAATGGCCGCTCGCGCGATCGCGGCATTGGCGAGCCCCGCCTCGTGCGGCGCCAGGATGCCCGAGAGAAGACGCGCCCCGGTCACGAATTCGAGCTGGTGGGCCGCGTCCCTGATCCGGTCGAGGAATTCCTCGAACCCCTCCGGCTTCCCGACGAGGCCGAGGAATTCGCGCTCGATCGCCTCCTCGTCGCGCACCGGCACGGAGAAGGCCGGATCAAGCACCGGGTCGAGCACGTGCGGGCGTGCCGCGACCTCGTCGGCGAGGCGGGGCGCCGTGCCGAGGAGATCGGCGAAGAGGAGCCGCAGGCGCTCGTGCTGGCGCAGGATGCCGAGCAGCTCGACCGCGGCCGGCATGCGCGCGAAGGCCGTGTCGAGATAGGCGAGGCCGCCATCGGGATCGGCGGTGCCGCCGAGCGCCTTGAGCAGGGCGGGGACGAGCTCCGTCAGCACCTCGCGGGCTCGCGCCGAGATGATGGCGGGCCGCCGCCCGAAATGCCAACCGCGGATCGTCTCGGCGACCTTCGGCGGGTCGCGGAAGCCGAGCCGGGAGAGGGTCGCGAGCGTCGCCGGATCGTCCTCGGTGCCCGTGAAGACGAGGTCGCCAAGGTCGGAAGCGAGTTCCGGGGCATCCTCGAAGAGGAGGCCGTAATGGCGCTCGACCCGCTTCGCCTGTGCTGTCAGCGCCTTGGCGAAGGCCGGCAGGCCCGAATAGCCGGCGAAGCGGGCGAAAGCGGCGAGATCCTGCGCGTCGGAGGGCAGGCGCTGGGTCTGCTCGTCCGCCACCATCTGGAGCCGGTGCTCGATGCCGCGCAGGAAGCGATAGGCTTCCGACAATTCGTCGCGCGCCTTCTCCGTCACCCAGCCCTCGCGGTGAAGCTCGGCCAGCATATCGAGCGTGCGCCGGCCGCGGAGCGCCGGGCGCCGCCCCCCGAAGACGAGCTGCTGGGTCTGGACGAAGAACTCGATCTCGCGGATGCCGCCCCGGCCGAGCTTGATGTCGTGCCCCTCGACGGCGATCGAGCCGTGGCCGCGCACCGCGTGAATCTGGCGCTTCATCGCATGGATGTCGGCAATGGCGTTGAAGTCGAAATACTTGCGCCAGATGAAGGGCCGCAGATCCTGGAGGAAGGTCTCGCCGAGCGCCCTGTCGCCGGCGACGGGGCGCGCCTTGATCATCGCGGCGCGCTCCCAGTTCTGCCCCACGGTCTCGTAATAGGTGTAGGCGGCGGGAAGGGAGACGGCGACCGGCGTCGAGCCCGGATCGGGCCGCAGGCGGTAATCGACGCGGTGGACATAGCCCTCCGCCGTGCGCTCGGAGAGAAGCTTCAGCACGCCTTGCGCGATGCGCATGAAGATCCGCCCCGCCTCGTGCGCGTCGCGGACGGCCGGCGCGTGGGGGTCGTAGAAGACAACGAGATCGATGTCGCTCGAATAGTTCAGCTCGCCCGCGCCGTGCTTGCCGAGGGCGAGGAAGGTCACGCCGCAGCCGGCCCCGTCTTCGCCGATCCGCTCCCCGTCGAGCTTCCCGGATTCGACCGCCTCGCGCAAAGCGACGCCCAAAGCCGTCGCGACCGAGGCATCGGCGAAATCGCTGAGGGCTTGCGTGACCCGATCGACCGGCCAGGTCCCCGCGAGATCCGCCAGCGCGACGAGCAGCGCCTGCGCGCCGCGATTGCGCCGCAGCTCCACGGCGACACCGTCCCGGTCGAGGTCGCCCGCCTCGAACCGACGTAGAAGCCCAGCCTGCGCCGAGCGGATCGCCTCGAACGCCTCTTCGGGCGGCGTCGCGGCGAATCGGGCGAGGCGCTCCTCGTCCGCCTCGGCCAGCTCGCGCAGGAAGGGCGACCCGACGCGAATCGCCTCCAGGACGGCCTCGAAGGCGGCCTCGCCCCTGCTGCGCCCCCAGTGCGCCCGGCTCGCGAGCGATTCGGTCAAGATGCGGCGCCCGCCCGCAGCGGAATGGACAGGGTGGCCCTGAGACCCGGCCCGTTGTCGCCGAGCGTCAGGCTGCCTCCGTGGAGGCGTGCCACCGCCGCCGCGAGGCTGAGGCCGAGGCCGAAGCCCGGCTGGCTGCGCGAGGCTTCGAGGCGGACGAAGCGCCCGAGGACGCGCTCGCGATCGGCCTCGGGAATGCCCGGGCCGCGATCGGCGACGGTGATCCTGATCATGCCCTCGTCGCGCTCCGCCGTCACGGTGACCGGCCCTCCCTGCGCCTCGGAGGCGCTGCCGTACTTGATGGCATTGTCGAGCAGGTTCGCAAGGGCCTGACCCACCAATTCGCGGTTGCCGTGGGCGGGCAGCGATTCGGCGATGTCGCACGTCATGCCGAGCCCGGCTTCTTCCGCCGAGGGCTCGTAGAGTTCGGCGAGGTCGCGCGTGATCTCGGCGGCGTCGAAATCGGCCATCGCGGCGGCGCCGTGCCCCGCCTCGACCCCCGCGATCATCAGGAGCGCGTTGAAGATGCGGATGAGGTTGTCGCCCTCCTCGATCACCCCGTCGAGGGCCTCGCGCAAGGCGTCGGTCCCCTCGGCGGTGCGGAGTGCCTCGTCGGCCCGGTTGCGCAGGCGCGTGAGGGGCGTCTTGAGGTCGTGGGCGATGTTGTTGGACACCTCGGCGATGCCCGTCATCAACTCGCCGATGCGGTCCAGCATGGCGTTGAGGCTGAGGGCGAGGCGGTCGAATTCGTCGCCGGTGCCGTCCACCTTGAGCCGGCCTTCGAGATTGCCGGCCATGATGGTCGCGGTGGTCCCCGTCATCCCGTCGATCCGGCGCAGCACCCGTCTCGCCACGAACCAGGCGCCGAGGCAGCCGAGGATGGCGACGAGAAGCAGCGAGACGCCGAGGGCCCGCCCCATCACCGCACGGATGCGGTTGCGGTCCTCGATGTCGCGCCCGACCAGGAGCCGGAAGCCGCTTTGCAGGATGAAGACCCGCACGATGGCCCGGTGGTCGCGAACCTCCTCGTCCTGGCGGGCGTAGTCGATCTCACTCTGGCCCTCCTTCTCGAGCGTTCCCGGCGGCAGCGAGCCGACATTGCCGGCG
This sequence comes from Enterovirga sp., assembly GCF_035325185.1. Taxonomy (GTDB): domain Bacteria; phylum Pseudomonadota; class Alphaproteobacteria; order Rhizobiales; family Beijerinckiaceae; genus Enterovirga. The sequence continues at coordinate 24,583 of NZ_DAOLAJ010000025.1, forward strand.
ATGCGCTCGCCCTGGAAGGTCGTCAGCAGGTAGAGCGAGGCGCCCGGCTGCCGGCTGCGCCGGTCGACGATGGCGACGAGGCGGCGGATGCCGGCCGTCTTGTACTGCTCCGCGAGCCCGCCGATCTCGGCCTCGATCGTCTCGATGATCTGCTCGTTGAAGATGCGCGTCGCGTTCCAGGCGACATAGCCGAGGATCAGGAAGACCGTGACGGCGAAGACGCCCAGATAGATGAGCGACAGCCGGAAGGCCGTGGTGCGGAACAGCTTCGGCAGCAGGCTGGAGCCCGGCCGCGAGGAAGCGGAAGGCGCCTCGGCCCGGACTTCGTCGCTCGCCATGGTCGGGTCCTATCGCGCGCCGTCGCGCACCATGTAGCCGGCGCCGCGCACCGTGTGGATGAGCGGCCGCTCGAAGCCCTTGTCGATCTTCGAGCGCAGCCGGGAGACGTGGACGTCGATCACGTTGGTCTGCGGGTCGAAATGATAGTCCCAGACGTTTTCCAGCAGCATGGTGCGGGTGACGACCTGCCCGGCATGGCGGACGAGATATTCCAGGAGACGGAATTCCCGCGGCTGGATGGGGATTTCCTGCCCCGCCCGCGTGACGCGATGGGACAGCCGGTCCACTTCGAGATCGCCGACCCGGTAGGTCGTGGCCTCCCCGGCCGGGGCCTTGCCGCTGCGCCGCGCCAGAACCTCGACGCGGGCCAGCAGCTCGGAGAAGGCATAGGGCTTCGGCAGGTAGTCGTCGCCGCCGGCGCGCAGGCCCTTCACGCGGTCGTCCACCTGCGAGAGGGCGGACAGGATCAGGGCCGGGGTCTCGACCTTCTGCTCGCGCAGCGAGCGGATGAGCGACAGGCCGTCGAGCTTGGGCAGCATGCGGTCGACGATCAGCACGTCGTAGTCGCCGTCGCGCGCGAGCGCGTAGCCGTCGAGCCCGTCGGCGGCCTGGTCGGCGGTGTGGCCGGCCTCGCGGAACGCCTTGACGAGATAGGCCAGGGCCTCTCGATCGTCCTCGATGATCAGGATTCGCATGCCCGACATGTAGCGTGCCCGAAAGCGGAACGGCAGGCCGGATATGATCCGGCCTGCCGTCACGAAACGCCGAGCTGGCGGGGGGCGACGAATGCAGCCCGCGTCTCGTTTCTCCGGGACATCAGGCCCGGCCAGGACCGCTCGGGGGCGGAGCGGTCAGGCCGGAATGACCCGATCCGATGAGGAGAATATGAGAGGGTGAGCCTTACCCCGCCATCTCCCCCGCATGAACATTCGGTAAGGTTTCGCGCACGATCGCATTCTCTTGTCATTCCCGGCCGGAGCGAAGCGGAGGGGAAGGGGCTGACAAGAGGGAGCTTCGAACACTTCATATCCATTCCATCGATCAAATTGATCGCGGGCAAGACGCTTCACCCTATCGCCCCCAGGGCGCCCCGAAGCCTCAGACGATCCTCAGCGTCGGAGTGTGCTCGAAGAGGCGGCGATGCTCGAGGAGCGCGAAGCGGTCGGTCATCCCGGCAATGTAATCTCCCGCGCGCCGCGCGATCGCCTCCGGCGCGGCGGCATCGAGGCCCTGCCGCCAGTCGGCCGGAATCGCGGCGGGATCGCTCGCGAAAAGCTCGAACAGGTCCCGCACCACCTGCTCGGCATCGCGCCGCACCGCCATCAGCCGCTCGTGACGATAGAGGCGCGGAAAGAGGTGGCTTTTGATCGAGCGGTCCGCCTCCGCCATTGCGGGCGAGAAGGCGACGAGGGACATCCCCGCCCCGCGGATCGCGTCGGCATCCCGCGGGCGCGCCCCGGCGAGGCGCCGCCCGCTTTCCGCGATCACATCCTCGACGAAGCGCGTGATGACGCGCCGCGTCAGCTCGTGGACGGTCCGGGGCGCATCGAGGCCGGGATGGCGCCTATCGATCTCCCCGAGCAGTTCGGCGAGGAACGGGACTTCGTGCAGTTCCTCAAGACGCAGGATGCCCGCGCGAAGCCCGTCGTCGAGATCGTGCGCATCATAGGCGATGTCGTCCGCGAGCGCCGCCGCCTGCGCCTCGCCGCTCGCGAAAAGGTCGAGACCGAGAGGCTGGATGCGATCGTGATCGAGGATCGGGGCCGGCACGACCCCATGGCGGTTGCTCTCGGACGGCTCGCCTCCGGGGCCGATCAGGGGCCCGTTATGCTTCACGAGTCCTTCAAGCGTCTCCCAGGTCAGGTTGAGGCCGGGGAATGCGGCATAGCGATTCTCGAGCCTCGTCACGACGCGCAAGGCCTGGGCGTTGTGGTCGAAGCCGCCGATCCCAGCGAGGCAGGAATCGAGCGCCTCCTCCCCCGTATGGCCGAAGGGCGGATGGCCGAGATCATGCGAGAGCGCGATGGCCTCGGCGAGATCCTCGTCGAGGCCGAGCGCGCGGGCGATGGCCCGCGCGATCTGGCTCACTTCGAGCGTATGGGTGAGGCGCGAGCGGAAATGATCGCCCTCGTGATAGATGAAGACCTGGGTCTTGTGGGTGAGGCGGCGGAAGGCGGCGGAATGGACGATGCGGTCCCGGTCCCGCTGGAAGTCGCTGCGGGTGGGCGAGGCGTCCTCGCGATGAACCCGGCCCCGGCTCGCCCCCGGATCGCAGGCATAGGGCGCGCGCCAGCGCTCGCCTCGGGGGCGAGTGTCGCGCGAAGCTTTCGGGACGGCCCGCGTCATCTCGTCGGAGCGCCTCCCGCGCCATGCGCCGCCCTGCCCGGGTTGCGGCGCAGCAATTCGCGCCTTACCTTCGCCACAGGCTTATCGGCAAGTTCCGGGCACTCTCGAATTCGGCCATGAACGCTCAAGGCACCGACATCGTCATCACCGCCGCCGCCGCCCGGCGGATCGGCGAGATCCTTGCGGGCGAGCCTGCGGGGTCCATGCTGCGCATCAGCGTCAATGGGGGCGGCTGCTCCGGCTTTCAATACGGTTTCGACATCGATGCCGAGCGGGCGGCGGACGATCTCTTGGTCGAGAAGGACGGAGCGAGCGTGCTGATCGACGAAGTCTCGCTCCAGTATCTGAAGGGATCGACGCTCGATTTCGTCGACGACCTGATCGGCCAGTCCTTCAAGATTGACAATCCGCAGGCAACCGCGTCCTGCGGATGCGGCACTTCGTTTTCGCTCTGAGAACCGGTCCTCGTCCGGTCCCATCCAGGTCGCCCCAAGGGAGCCTTTCGTGCGCCATGCTTCGTTGACACCCTCCGGGCGCGGCCTCGCCCTCGCGCTCGCGATCTGGGCGGCCCTCGCGGGAGCCGCCGAGGCCCAGACCGAATCCGTGGTCCAGAACGTCCGCTTCGGCAGCGACGCGATGTCCTACGAGGCGCCGCGGGTGATCGTGCGGGGATCGGCGCTCTCGCAGGCGGAGCTGTCGCGCCTGCTCGATCCGGCCAGCCCCGAGCCCTGGAGCGATCGCCTCGCCAAGCTCGACGCGGAGGAGATCCTCGCCCCCGAAGTGGTCGCCACCCTCAAGATGCCGCGGATCGACCAGCGCACGACCTATCGCGACGTCTCCCTCAAGAGCGTCCGCGGCGGCCGCATCGCCACGATCACCGCCGCCGGCGGCTCCATGGAAGGCACCCAGCAGGGCAGGAAGGTCACGAGCACGAACGGCCCGCTGTCGATGCAGGACGTCGATGCCGGCGCCGCGCTGGCGCTGCTCTCCCCCGCGAAGGGGCCGGCGGGGCCGCTGCGGCAGATCTACGGCGCGTTCTCGATGGAGGCGGTCCGGGTGACGGATTCCTCCGGCATCACGACGCAGGTCGGCCGCATGAGCGGCAGCGGCTTCTCCGCGCGGCCGACGGCGCTGGGCTGGACGGGCACCATCGAGGCCCTCGGCGCCGCCGAGGCCGCCAAGGACGATCCCGCCGCCCTGACCCGGACGATGGACTCGCTCGCGGAGCTTTTCGAGGCCTTCTCCATCGGCACGGTGGAGGCGTCCGACATCTCGATGAAGGGCCATGTCGAGAAGGACGATGTCGATCTCGACGTGAAGATCGCGCGCGCCGGCTTCACGGGCGCGGCGGCCGGTCGTGGAGGCGAGATGAAGGTCGAGGATCTCGACATCTCGGCGGCCGGCATGCGCATCCGCTACGGCACCCTGGCCTTCGGGGGCCTCAACGGCAACGCCCTCGTCGAAACCTTCCGGGAGCTTGCGGCCAATCCCGACCATCCGGGCCCGGCCCTGGTGCGGCGGCTCCTGCCGGTGATCTCCTCGATTCGGATCGAGAATCTGGACGTCCAGATGCCGCCCGGATCGTCGGCCTCCGGGGGCGAGCAGCCGGGCCGCATCGGCCTCGGACGCTTCGAGATCGCGGCCGAGAAGCCCATCAACGGCATCCCGACCGACCTGCGCTTCACGATCCGCAACATGAGCGGGCCCGTCTCGATCGCCTCCGACCAGGCCGGCATCGCCATGCTGGGCGAGCTCGGCTACGAGCGCCTCGACGGCTCCCTCGGCCTGAATCTCGGCTGGAACGAGCCCGGGCAGGAACTGGTCGTCCGCGACATCTCCGTCGACGGCAAGGATATGGGGACCGCCACCCTGCGCGGCGTGATCGGCCGGGTGAGCCGCGAGGTCTTCAACACCGATACGGCGGTCGCCTCCGTCGCGCTGCTCAGCGCCGCGGCCAAGTCGATCGAGCTGGTCATCGAGGATCGCGGCCTCTTCGAGCGCATCGTCGCGCGCGAGGCGAGGAGGCAGAAGCGCGCGCCCGAGGACGTGCGCCGCGAATATGCCATGGCAGCCTCCGTGGGCATTCCCGCCGTTCTCGGCAGCGGGCCGGCGGCCAAGACCCTGGCCCAGGCCGTCGCCCGGTTCGTGGCCAAGCCCGGCAAGCTCACGATCCAGGCGCGCGCGCGTCAGCCCGGCGGCTTCGGCCTCGCCGACTACATGGCCAATCCCACCCCGGCGGGGGTGCTGGAGGCGATCGACCTCACGGCGACCGCCGAGTAGCCTCACGTGACGAAACCCTTGCGCAGCCCCCCTCCCTTGGCCGGGACGGTGACCTGGTCTAGAGAGTGCGGCTCCCTTCCCCCCCGGTCGGAATCCGTGTTCCCTGAAGCTCGAATTTCGGCGATCCTGCAATCCCTTGTCAGGACCGCGGGCGAACGGCTGACCGTCGCGGACATCGTGTCCGTGCTGGGGGACCGCGCCTTCGCCATTCTCGTCGTGCTGCTCGGCCTGCCCAATTGCCTGCCGATGCCGCCGCCCATTCCCCTGGTCTGCGGCCTGCTGCTCGCGCTCGTCGCGCTTCAGCTCGTGGCGGGGCGGCCCTCGCCCTGGCTGCCGGCGGCGCTCCTGCGGCGCTCCATTCCGCAGGAAGCCGTCGAGCGCGCGGTCGAGCGCGCCCTGCCAGTGCTCCAGAAGCTGGAACGCTGGTCCCAGCCCCGAATCGAGCTTCTCGAATCGGGGCTGGCGCTGCGGCTGATCGGCCTCGTGCTCTTCGCCCTCGCGCTGGGACTGATCGTCGCCGCCCCCGTGATCGGGCAGATTCCGCTCGGCCTCGCCGTCTGCCTGATCGGACTCGGCCTCGTCGAGCGCGACGGCATCGTGGTGATCGCGGGCATGGTCTTCGGCGCCCTCGGAATCGGCGTCAATTTCGGCTTCGCCTACGCGATCTTCGCCCTGATCGAGAAGCTGTTCTGACCTCCGCGGCGGTGCCTATCCCGGATCGGCTTTCGGGGCGGCCGGCGGCTTCAGGGCGAGCGCGACGCCGCTCAGGACGAGGAGCAGGGCCGCGATCACACGCCAGCCGAGCGGCTCGCCGAGCGCCAGCCCCGCCGCGACGATGCCGACCAGCGGGACCATGAGCGTGCCCATCGAGGCCGTCGCGGGGGGAAGCAGGCGCAGGGCGGCGAACCAGGTCACATAGGACAAGCCCATCGGCACGAGGGTCATGTAAGCCTGGAGCGCCCAGCCGAGCGGGCTCAGCGGGCCGATCCTCTGCCTCTCGAAGACGAGGCCGATGAGCAGCATGGGCAGGCAGCCGAGGCCGATCTGCCAGGCGACGAGCGCCAGCGGGGGAAGCGGCGGCGGCTTGCGGTTCAGGATGCCCCCGAGCGCGAAGAGGATGGCCGAGGAGAGCCCGAGCGCGACGCCCCACGCCTTGTCGCTGCCCAGCTGGATGCCGCCGCCGAGAAGGACGGCCGTCCCCGCGATGCCGAGCGCCAGCGCCGCCGTCATCCGGGGCGTCGGGCGGATGCCGAGGAGCGGCCAGGACAGCAGCATCGACCAGATCGGCATCGTGTAGACGAGGAGCGCGCCCTCGGCCACGGTGACCCATTGCATCATCACCGTGGTGAGGCCCATCCAGAAGAAGACGTTGGTCAGGGCCAGGAGGCAGAGGCGCGGCAGGAATCGCGGCGGCACGGCGAGGCTCTCCCCCCTGCGGAGCGCGAGAGCCGCAAGGAGCAAAGCCGCGACGACGCCCGCGAGCCCGCGGGCGAAAAAAGGCGGCCATTCGCGCAGGAGCACCTTCATCGCCGGCCAGTTCAGGCCCCAGCCGAGGGCGGTGACGAGGAGGCACAGGAAGCCGGCCCAGCGCGCATTCCCGCCCGTCGCAAACCTCAACGCCGCTCTCCTTTTGGAACGACACCTACCCTTTCGGCGGCGCGGTTGCTATTGCCCCCGCTTTCGCGGCCCTCGCTGGGACATTCGATCGTCATATGAACATCTTCGGGCTCTTCGAACGGCGCGTCGCCGAGGCCATCGAGCGGCTGGCCGCGGCGGGCAGCCTGCCGCCGGGCCTCGATACCGGCCGGATCCTGGTCGAGCCGCCGCGCGATCCGAGCCACGGCGACCTCGCCACCAACGCGGCCATGGCGATCGCGAAGCCCGCCCGGGCCAATCCGCGCGCCCTCGCCGAGCTGATCGCGGCCGATCTGCGCGCCGATCCGCGCGTGACGGAGGCGACGGTGGCGGGGCCGGGCTTCATCAACCTGCGCCTCGCGCCGCATGTGCATCACGACGTCATCCGGGCCGCCCTCCTCGATCCGAAGGGATTCGGGCGGAGCGGCCGGGGCGCGGGCGAGGCCGTGAACGTCGAATACGTCTCGGCCAACCCGACCGGGCCGATGCATGTCGGGCATGGCCGCGGGGCGGTCTTCGGCGACGCCCTCGCCAATCTCCTCGAAACGGCGGGCTACGCGGTCACGCGCGAATACTACATCAACGATGCGGGCGCGCAGGTCGACGTCCTCGCCCGCTCCGCCTTCCTGCGCTACCGCGAGGCCCTGGGGGACGAGATCGGCGAGATTCCCGAGGGCCTCTATCCGGGCGACTACCTGAAGCCGGTCGGGGCCGCCCTCGCCGAGGCCCATGGCCGCTCGCTGCTGCAAATGCCCGACGAGGAATGGCTGCCGCTCGTCCGCGAGGCCGCGATCGACGCCATGATGGCGCTGATCCGCGAGGATCTCGCCGCCATCTCCATCCGCCACGAGGTGTTCTTCTCGGAGCGCTCACTGACCGCAGGGCCCGCCGACCAGATCGCGGCGACCATCGCGGAGCTGCGGGAGCGCGGCCTCGTCTATGAAGGCCGCCTCGCGCCGCCCAAGGGGCAGCCGGTCGAGGACTGGGAGGATCGCGAGCAGACGCTGTTCCGCGCGACGCAGTTCGGGGACGACGTGGACCGGCCGCTGCTGAAATCGGACGGCTCCTATACCTATTTCGCCGCCGACATCGCCTATCACCGCTCGAAATTCGAGCGCGGCTTCACCCATATGATCGACGTCTGGGGCGCCGATCATGGCGGCTACGTCAAGCGCATGGCGGCGGCGGTGCAGGCCGTCAGCGGCGGGCGGGCCGATCTCGACGTCAAGCTGTGCCAGCTCGTGAAGCTCCTGCGCGAGGGCGAGCCGGTCAAGATGTCGAAGCGCGCGGGAGATTTCGTGACCTTGCGTGACGTCGTGGACGAGGTCGGGACCGATCCCGTCCGCTTCATGATGCTCTATCGCAAGAACGACGCCCCGCTCGATTTCGACCTCGCCAAGGTGCTCGAGCAATCCAAGGACAATCCGGTCTTCTACGTCCAATACGCTCATGCCCGCGCGGCCTCGGTGTTCCGGCAGGCGCAGGAGGCGCTCGGGCGCGTCCCGGAGCCGCAGGAACTGGCCGCAGCCGAGCTTCACCTCCTGTCGGACGAGGCGGAAGAGGAGCTGATGCGCCGCATCGGCCAGTTTCCGCGCGCGGTGGACGCGGCGGCGGCGGCGCACGAGCCGCACCGGATCGCGTTTTATCTGTACGATCTCGCCGGTCTTTTCCATGCTCTCTGGAACAAGGGCAAAGACTTGCCGCAATTACGGTTTGTTAAGCAAGACGATGAAAAGTCGACGGTCGCGAGACTGGCGCTGGTCGGCGCGCTGAAAGGCGTGCTGGCCTCGGGCCTCGCGATCCTGGGTGTGCGGGCACCGGACGAGATGCGCTGAACGCGTCCTCTCTCCGGCAAGCATCTTGGCCTTTTGCCGCGGTGTCGCCCACCTCATGGTCTAGGACCTCGCCAGGTCCGGATCTGGACCGGAGAGTATATGATGAGTGAAGCCAGGAACCAGCGCTTCGAGATCGACATCGACGAGATCGAAAAGCAGCTCCGGCGCTCGGTCGAGATGCCGCAGCCGGCGAAGCCCGACCCCTTGGCCGAGCTGGCGCGCATCGTGGGCCAGAACGATCCCTTCCGGGGCATCCTGAGCCCCGCCCATTCCGCCTCGGAAGCCGCGCCGCAGCCGCAGCCGGCGAACGCCAATTTGCCCGCTCTTGTCGGGCCGAGCCACGACGCCTTCTCCTTTGCGGCCGAGGACGCTGCCGCGCGGTCCTATTCCCCCGCCGGGCACCATCATCACCACCACCACGAGGTGGAGGCGCCGCGCGACTACGACCCGGTCGCCGAGGCCTACGGGTCGCAGGAAGACGCGCTGGCCGCCGAGGACTATTCCCCTCCCCTTCGCCGCCGCCCCTCGCGGGCCAAGCTGATCGCGGTCATGGCCGGGCTCGCCGCCACGGTGAGCGTGGTCGCCCTCGGCCTGTCCTACCGCAAATCCGGCCTTCTCTCCTCCGGCGCGCCGCCCGTCATCGCCGCGGATCAGTCCCCGCTCAAGGTCGCCCCCGAGAATCCCGGCGGCGTCGAGGTGCCGAACCAGGATCGCCAGATCTATGCCCGCGGCCCGCAGGACGGGCAGAGCCGCGTCGTCGACGGGCGCGAGCAGCCGGTCGACGTGCGCGCCGTCACGCCGCCCGTCTCGGCGCGCGCTCCGGTCTCTCCCGCCCGCGACGCCGTCGCGGACGCCCTCGGCAGCCCGCGCCGCGTGCGGACCGTGTCCGTGGCGCCGGACGGCAGCGCCTACAACCCCGCCGTCACCGGCTCGGCCACGCCCCTCGCCGCCGGCGCGCAGGACGTCATCCCGAGCGGCGGCCTGCCGCCGCCGGTGTCGGTCCAGACCATCTCCGTGCCCGCGCGCCCCGCTGCCGCGGCTCCCGCCGCCATGCGCCCGGCCGCGCCCGCCCCGACGCCACAGGCCGCGGCGGCTCCCGCTCCTGCTCCCGCCCCGGAACCGGCTCCCGTCGAAGCGGCGGCGGAACCGCCCGCGGCGCCTCCCCCCGTGAGCGTGCTGCCTCCGGCGCGTCCGGCCTCCCTCGGCCATGCGGCCGCGGCGCCGCGAGTCGCCTCCGTCGAGCCCGCGGCGCCGGCGCCGAAACCCGCCGCCGCGAAGCCGAAGCCCGCCCACGAGGCAGCCAGGCCCGCCGCCGAAAAGCCCCCTGCGGCGGAGAAGCCGGCCGCCGCCGCCCGCGGCTATACCGTCCAGATCGCGGTGCGCTCGACGGAGCAGGAGGCGCGCGCCGCCTGGGACCAGGCGCAGGACAAGTTCGGCAGCGCCCTCGACAACAAGCCGGCGCGCCTGACCAGCGCCAAGGTGAACGGCAAGACCGTCCATCGCGTGCGGCTTGGGCCGATGAGCAAGCCGGAAGCCGACGCGATGTGCAGCCGCCTCAAGGCAAAGGGCGGCAATTGCTTCGTCGCCGTGAACTGATTCGCGCTCGCGCGACCGACGAGGCTTGACCATGCGGGCATTCGTGGCCGGCTGCCTGGGCCCGGCACTGACGCCGGACGAGCGCGCCTTCTTCCGGGAGGCGGACCCATTCGGCTTCATCCTGTTCCGGCGGAACATCGAGCACCCGGAGCAGGTGTTCGCGCTGACGGCCTCCCTGCGCGAAACGGTCGGGCGGGCCGATGCCCCCATTCTGATCGACCAGGAAGGCGGGCGGGTGCAGCGCCTCGGGCCGCCCCATTGGCCCCGCTATCCGGCCGGGCGCGCGTATGGCCGTCTCCCGGTCTCCCGCCGCGAGACGGCCCGCCTCGGCGCGCGGCTGATGGCGCACGACTTGCGCGAGATCGGCATCACCGTCGACTGCCTGCCCGTGCTCGACGTGCCGGTTCCGGGCGCGCACGACGTCATCGGCGACCGCGCCTATGGCGAGGATCCCGGCACGGTCACGGCGCTCGGGGGAGCGGCCGCCGCGGGGCTGATGGCGGGCGCCGTCCTGCCCGTTGCCAAGCACATTCCCGGCCACGGCCGGGCGGGGGCGGACAGCCACCTCGCCCTGCCGCGCGTCGATGCCCCGCTGGAGGAGCTGCGGGCGCGCGACTTCGCCCCCTTCAAGTGCCTCTCGCACCTGCCGGCCGCGATGACGGCCCATGTCGTCTACGAGGCGATCGATCCCGAGCGTCCCGGCACCGTCTCCCGGCGCGTGGTCCAGGACATCATCCGGGGCGAGATCGGCTTCGAGGGCCTGCTCTTCACCGACGACCTCTCGATGAAGGCGCTGGCCGGCTCCTTCCGCACCCGCGCCGAGGAGGCGATCGCCGCCGGCTGCGACATCGCCCTCCATTGCTGCGGCGATCTCGCCGAGGCCCGCGGCGTCGCCGAGGGCGTGCCGCTCCTCTCCGGCGCCTCCCTCGAGCGGGCCGAGGCGGCGCTGGCAATCATCGCGCGCGACCCTGAGGATTTCGATCCTGTGGACGCCCTCGACGCCTTCGAGATGGCGCTTGCGCTGACGGCCTAGCCGGTCACATTCCTGCTCCCGGCGGGAATCGCCCCGGAGATTCAGTGCAGGACACCCCATTCGAGACGGAGCGGGCCGAGAGCGATCCCCAGCTCGTGGTGGATGTCGAGGGTTTCGAGGGACCGCTCGACCTGCTGCTCGACCTCGCCCGGCGCCAGAAGGTGGATCTCCACGAGATTTCCGTCCTGGCCTTGGCCGAGCAATATCTCGCCTTCATCGAGGATGCGCGCGCCATGCGGCTGGAGCTGGCGGCGGATTATCTGGTGATGGCGGCCTGGCTCGCCTTCCTGAAGTCGCGCCTGCTCCTGCCCGAGCCGCCGAAGCCCGAGGAGCCGAGCGCGGGCGACCTCGCCGCCGCCCTCGCCCTGCGGCTGCGCCGCCTGGAAGCGATCCGGGAAGCGTCGCGGAAGCTCGGCGAGCGCGCGCAGCTCGGCCGCGACATCTTCGGGCGGGGCGCCCCCGAGCCGCCGGTCGCCCTGCGCGCGGCCTATACCGGCTCGCTCTACGACCTCCTCGCCGCCTATGCGGCCCAGCGCCAGAAGAAGATCGCCTCCCACGTCACCGTCGCCAAGCGCCATGTCTGGTCGCTGGTCGAGGCGCGGGAAGCGCTGGAGCGGCTTCTCGGCCATGCGGCCGAGTGGGTGGAGCTGGACCACCTCCTCCTGCGCTATCGGGCCGAGCCCGTGATGCGCGGCACGGTCCTCGCTTCCGCCCTCGCGGCGACGCTGGAGATGGTCCGCGAGGGCAAGGCGAGCCTGCGCCAGGACAGGCCCTTCGCTCCTCTCATGATCCGCCGGCGCGAGCCGGCCTTGCGGCTGGTGACGCCATGAGCGCCGCGACCGTCAGGCACCTGCGCGAGGTCGCGCGCCTCGTCGAGGAACCCGCTGCCCCTGCGGCTCCCCCAGTGCCGGACGAGGCCGTGCGCGTCGCCGAGGCGCTGATCTTCGCCTCTCCGCAGCCCCTCAAGGATGCCGAGCTTGCCGCGCGCCTACCGGCCGGCACCGATCTCGGCGCCGTCCTCGCCGAGATCACGCGGAACTATGCCGGACGCGGCATCAATCTCGTGCGGGTGGCCGGGGGCTCTGCCTTCCGCACCGCGACCGACCTCGCCTATGCGCTCGCAGGAGACGCCGCCCCTCCGCAGAAGCTGTCGCGCGCCGCCATGGAGGTGCTGGCGATCATCGCCTATCACCAGCCTGCGACGCGAGCCGAGATCGAGGAGATCCGCGGGGTCGCGACCTCGAAGGGAACGCTCGACATCCTGCTGGAGACGGGCTGGATCAGGCTGCGCGGCCGCCGCAAGGCGCCGGGGCGCCCGGTCACCTTCGGCACGACGGCCGCCTTCCTCGCCCAGTTCGGCCTCGAGGCGATCGGCGACCTGCCGGGCCTCGAGGAACTGAAGGGCCTCGGCTTCCTGGAAGGCCGCATCCCCGCCGACATGGCCATGCCGCTTCCCTCCGACGCCCTCGCGCTCCAGGCGGACGAGGAGCCGCTGGAGGCCGACATGCTGTCGGTCACGCCCTTCGAGCCGGACGGGGAGTGAGAACCGCTACAGGCGGATCCAGGCGCTGAGGCCGGCATAGGGGGAGAGCGAGCGGCGGTTGTCGCCCGTCATCATCCCCGCAGAGAGGCGCAGATTCACGATCCCGATCGCCGCCCCGGTCAGATGGCCGCCAATGCGCGCCTCCCGATAGGTCGGCGTCACGTAGACGGTGACCTCCGGTCCGACATAGGCATTGGCGAAGAGCTTGATCCCCGTCGAGGCACGGCCCCAGAAGCTGGTGGCGGCCGAGCTTGCGACGAGCGTCGTCGTGACCAGCGTGTCCGGCGTCGGATTGTACCAAAGCTCGAACTGGCCGCGCAGACCGAAACGCGGCTGGGACAGGCGGGAGAACCGCCCATCATAGGCGACCTGCTCATGCTGAAGCTCGGGCCCGGCATAGGCCGCGAGATAGAGCGGCCCGATCATGGTCTGGTAGCCGCCGAGCATGCTGGCCTGATGCGTGAAGCGATCGATCGGCAAGACCATCCCGCCGAGACGCGCCCTCTCGCGCGTCAGTCCGATCCCGCTCGATTCCATGACGAGGAAACCCGGACGGTCGAGCGGGCCGACGAGGGCCTGTTTCGATCCGCCCGCCAGGAAGACGGAGCTGCCGAGATCGGCGCTGGCGAAGAGCGTCCAGCGCTGGTCGATCGGCCGAATGAACAAGTCCTCGTCGCGCGGCGTTGCCAAGGCCCCGGTGACCGCCCAGCCGGCGCCGAGAAAAACGAGCAGACAGATGATGATCGAGGCGAGACGCAACAATGTTCGATCTCTGTGGCACGGCGACCACAGGATATCGCGCGCCGACCGGCCCGCCAGCCCGCCCGAAACTGCGGCACGCGATTTGCGGCGATGTGTGTGATGAATGTCGGGCGGGGGCTGAACCCCGGACGGGTGATGAAGCGTTAACGGTTCAGGGCGACACTTTCAGCGTCGCCACGGTTTCAAGACGACAGGAGCTTGCAGCAACAAGAGGAAAGGGGTTGAAATGGTCTCGAAAGATTTCCTCCGTCAGCTCGAAGGCTACGGCCTCACCACGGCGACCATCCTCTACGGCTTTCCCGATCATCCCAAGCTGCTGCAAACCTTCGTCTGGCAGAATTACGACCTCGCGCCGCGGTTTCCCTTGCTCCGCAAATTCCTTGATTTCTGGCGCTGCGAGCTCGAAGGGCCGCTCCATTCGGTGACCGTCGCCCATAGCCGGCTGATCAGGCCGGCCGAGTTGCGCACCGTCGGTTCCGAGTTCCGGCTGCATTGAAGACGGCAGCGATCATCCCGGAGCTCGCGAAGCGAGTATCCGGGACCGTCCTTCGCATGGCGATCCCGGCTCTTCGGCCGGGATGACGGGCCGGGCTCAGGCCGGGCCCGACTGCGCCTCCACGACGGCGACCGCCGTCATGTTGACGATGCCGCGCGCCGTCACGGACGGCGTCAGGATGTGGACCGGCTTCGAGGGCCCGATCAGGATCGGCCCCACGGGCAGGGCATCCGCAAGCATCCGTACGAACTGGAAGGCGATGTTGGCCGCATCGAGATTCGGCATCACGAGGAGATTCGCCTCTCCCTTGAGCGTCGAACCCGGATAGACGCGGTCGCGGATGACCTGGGACAGCGCCGTATCCGCCGCCATCTCGCCATCGACTTCCAGGTCGGGCTCCAGCTCGCGCACCAGGGCGAGAGCCTTGCGCATCTTCTTGGACGAATCCGTGTCGCCCGAGCCGAAATCGGAATGCGACAGGAGGGCAACCTTCGGCGTGATGCCGAAGCGGCGGACATGGCTCGCACAGGAAATCGTCATCTCGGCGATTTCCTCGGCGGTTGGGTCGGGCCGCACATGGGTATCCGCGAGGAAATAGGGCCCCTTGGAGGTCACCATCAGGCTCATGGCGGCGAGCTGGTGCAGGCCGGGCGCGAAGCCGACAATGTCGGTGATGTGGCGCAGATTCGAGCGGAAGCGGCCCTCCAGCCCGCAGAGCAGCGCGTCGGCATCGCCGCGCATCAGGGCCAGCGAGCCGATCACGGTGGCGTTGGTGCGCGCGAGCGTCCGGGCCGCATCCGGCGTGATGCCCTTGCGCCCGGCCAGCTCGACGAAGGTCGCGACGTAGTCGCGATAGCGCGGATCGTCGTCGGGATTGATGAGGTCGAAATCGCGCTTGGGCGTCATCGACAGGCCGAAGCGCTTGAGCCGCGTCTCGATCACCGCGGGGCGGCCGATCAGGATGGGACGGGCGAGCCCCTCCTCCACGACGGCCTGGACGGCGCGCAGCACGCGCTCGTCCTCGCCCTCCGCGTAGATCACGCGCCGGGGCGCGGCCTTCGCGGCGGTGAAGAGCGGCTTCATGATGAAGCCGGAGCGGAAGACGAAGCGCGTCAGGCTCTCCGTATAGGCCTCGATATCCTCGACCGGCAGCCGGGCGACGCCCGAATCCATGGCGGCCTTGGCGACGGCCGGGGCGATGCGCAGGATGAGGCGCGGATCAAAGGGGCTCGGGATCAGCGAATTCGGCCCGAAGGGCCGCGCCTCCCCGCCATAGGCGCGGGCGACGACGTCCGAAGGCGCCTCGCGGGCGAGGGCGGCGATGGCCTTCACGGCCGCGCCCTTCATCTCCTCGTTGATCGTGGAGGCGCCGACATCGAGCGCGCCCCGGAAGATGTAGGGGAAGCACAGGACGTTGTTGACCTGGTTGGGATAATCCGACCGCCCGGTGCAGATGAGCGCGTCCGGCCGTGCCTCGCGGGCGGCTTCCGGCATGATCTCCGGGTTCGGATTGGCCAGCGCCATGATGAGCGGGTTCGGCGCCATCGTCTTGAGCATCTCGGGCTTGATGACGCCCGCCGCCGAGAGGCCGATCACGACGTCGGCGCCTTCCATCACCTCCGCGAGGGTGCGCTTGTCGGTGTCCTGGGCATAGACCGACTTCCAGCGGTCCATCAGCTTCTCGCGGCCCTTGTAGACGACGCCCTCGATATCGGTGACCCAGATATGCTCGCGCGGCACGCCGAGGGAGACGAGGAGGTTCAGCGTCGCGAGCGCGGCGGCGCCGGCGCCGGAGGTCACGACCTTGATGTCGCCGATCTTCTTGCCGCCGATCTCCAGCGAGTTGAGCACCGCCGAGGCGACGATGATGGCGGTGCCGTGCTGGTCGTCATGGAAGACGGGAATGCCCATGCGGGCCTTCAGCTTGTCCTCGATGTCGAAGCATTCGGGGGCCTTGATGTCCTCGAGGTTGACGCCGCCGAAGGTCGGCTCGAGCGCGGCCACGACATCGACCATCTTGTCGATGTCCCGCTCGTCCACCTCGATGTCGAAGACGTCGATCCCGGCGAATTTCTTGAACAGGACCGCCTTGCCCTCCATGACGGGCTTCGAGGCGAGCGCGCCGATGGCGCCGAGGCCGAGGACGGCGGTTCCGTTCGAGATGACGGCGACGAGGTTCTGGCGCGCGGTATATTCGGCCGCCTTGGCGGGATCGGCCGCGATCTCCTCGCAGGGGATGGCGACGCCGGGCGAATAGGCGAGCGCGAGATCGCGCTGCGTGCCGAGCGGCTTGGTCGGCTGGATCTCCAGTTTTCCAGGGCGGGGGAACCGGTGGTAGGAGAGCGCGCTCTTCTTCAGGTCGTCGGAAACAGTGCCCGCCATCTCTCCCCCCTTTGCACGCTCGCCTCGGCCGTATCCGCCTGGAGCTTCGTTTCGATGACGTTATTGCAACGGCTGAGGCTCAGTAGCAATCCGCATAACCAGACCGCCATTCACCTGGCAGCGCTGATTCGCAAGTGGGGCCACGAAATAGGCGAGTACTCCTACGGCCACCCCAAGGTCCGGTTCTCCGAGACGGGCGCCAAGCTGCGCATGGGGCGCTACTGCTCGGTCGCCGACAAGGTCGAGATCCTGCTCGGCGGCAACCACCGGCTCGACTGGGCGACGACCTATCCTTTCACGGCGCTGCCGGGGCTGTGGCCCACCGCCCGCGGCCTCGAAGGCTCCCACGCTTCCAAGGGCGACGTCACCATCGGTCCCGACGTCTGGCTGGGCTCGGCCTGCACGATCCTGTCGGGCGTGACGGTCGGTCCCGGCGCGGTGATCGCGGCCCGCGCCGTCGTCTCGCGCGACGTTCCCCCCTATGCCGTCGCCGCGGGCAACCCCGCGCGCGTGATCCGTATCCGCTTCCCGGAAGAGGTGGTATCGGCCCTCCTGGAAGCCGCCTGGTGGGACCTGCCGCGGGACGAGGTCGTGCCGCTGATCCCGCTCCTCCAGAGCAACCGCATTCCCGAACTGCTCGCCACGATCGCCGCCCTTCGCGGAGGCGGGGCGGCCCCGCGTTGAAGCCACCGAAGGACAGCCCATGCATCTCTCCGCCCTCGACAAGGCGCGCGTGTTCCGCGCGGCCTATCTGGCGAGCGTCGAGACCGAGCCGCTGGTCGTGCTCGACGTCGGCTCGGCCATCGTCGATCCGACCCAGCATTCCAATCGCGACGCGATGACCAACCCGCTCTGGACGGCAACCGGCCTCGACATCGAGCCCGGCCTCAATGTCGACGTCGCCGTCAAGGACCCCTATGACTGGCGCGAGGTGGCGAGCGGCTCGGTCGATGTCGTGACCTGCTCGGAGGTCTTCGAGCATGCCGAGTATTTCTGGGTGACGATCCTCGAGATCGCCCGCATCCTGCGGCCGAACGGCCTCGCCTTCATCACCTCGCCGAGCTCGGGCCCTCTGCACCGCTATCCGGTGGATTGCTGGCGCTTCTACGACGACGGCCTGCCGGCCGTGGCCCGCTATGGCGGCTTCAAGGTGCTGGAGGCGCAGGTGCAGTGGATGCCCGTCTATCGCAAGGGCATGCAATGGCGCGACGCCTCGATCGTGCTGCAGAAGCCGAACGCGCCCGAGGGCGAGGCCGCCGCGCATCTGCGCAACTGGGCCGCCAAGCTGATCCTGAAGGGGGATCTCGCGGCGGAGGATTTCGCGGCCCCTCCCCCGGAGCCGGATTTGGTGCCGAGCGTCATTGCGCCCCTCGAAGGCAAGGGCGCCTTTGCGGCCCGCGAGCAGGAGCTGGCGCGAGCCGGCGGCCTGCGCCAGAAAGGCTCCGTCCTCGCCCGCCAGCTCCGCGAGGTGTTCCGCACCATCGGCGAGCCGCTGACGAAGCTCAGATACTGATCGCCTACTCGACCCCTTCCCGCGCCAGAGCCGAGCGCCCGCGCAGGAAGGCCCAGGCGCCCGCGGCCGAGCCGGCATAGCGCTCCACCAGCGCCGGCCGGAAGCTCGCCAGCGCGAGAAGCGTCCGGGGCCCGTTCAGCAGGAACATGGAAAGGGCCGGCGACGGCAGCCGCCATTTCCGCGAGACATAGGCCCGCGACCATGCCTGATGCCAGCGCGAGCGGAAGATGCGGCCGGGCGCAGGAGCACTCGACTTGCCCCGCCCGTGACGCGCCACGGCGTCGTGGACATGGACCAGCGCGAGCCCCGCATCGGCGACGCGCCGGCAGAGGTCGTCGTCCTCGTAGAAGAGGAAGATCGCCGGGTCGAAGCCGCCGAGCGCCAGGAAGGTCTCGCGTCGCAGGAGGAGGCAGGCGCCCGACAGGAACGGCGCGCAGCAATCGCCCTCCGGCTGGCAGGAGGCGCCGCGCGGATTGGTCAGGAAGGTCGAGAGCAGCGAGCGCGCCTGGAAGAAATAGCGCCCGTCCGGCTCGATGATGCGCGGCGCGTAAAGGCCCGCCTCGGGATAGGCGGCAAGGGCAGCGCGGAAAGCCGCCACCGCCCCCTCGTCGAGGACCAGATCGGGATTGGCGATCAGGACGAACTCGGCCCCGCTCGCCGCGATCCCGGCATTGTTGGCTCGCCCGTAGCCCTCGTTGCGGTCCATCCGCAGGACCCGCGCGCCACCCCGCTCGGCGATCTCGGCGGAGCCGTCGCCGCTGGCATTGTCGACGACGATCGCGGGCACCCCCTCGCGCCGGAAAGCCGCGAGGCAGGCGGGCAGCACCTCGGCCGAATCGTGGGCGACGACGACCGCCTCGATGGCGGCTGCCTTTTCCACGCTATTTCTGCGGCAGGTTGAGCCGGATATGCAGCTCGCGGAGCTGCCTGGGCGTCACCTCGGAAGGCGCGCCCATGAGGAGATCCTCGGCCCGCTGGTTCATCGGGTAGAGCACGACCTCGCGCAGGTTCTGCTCGCCGCAGAGCAGCATGACGATGCGGTCGATGCCGGGCGCGATGCCGCCGTGGGGCGGGGCGCCGTAGGTCAGCGCGCGCAGCATGCCGCCGAACTTGGCCTCCAGCACCTCCTCGCCGTAGCCGGCGAGCGCGAAAGCACGGCGCATGACGTCGGGGCGGTGGTTGCGGATCGCCCCCGAGGACAGCTCGATGCCGTTGCAGACGATGTCGTACTGGAACGCCTTGATGGCGAGGATCGTGTCCTTGTCCTCAGGTGCGAGCGCCAGGAACGCCTCGCGGTCGAAATTCGGCATGGAGAACGGGTTGTGGGAGAAGTCGATCTTCTTCTCGTCCTCGTTCCACTCGAACATCGGGAAGTCGGTGATCCAGCAGAAGGCGAACTGGTCCTTGTCGCTGAGGCCGAGATCGTCGCCGAGGCGGATGCGCGCCTTGCCGGCGAGGCTCGCAGCCTTGGCCTCCTCGCCCGCCGCGAAGAACACCGCGTCCCCCGCCCCGACGCCCGCCCGGAGCGCGATCGCCGCCTGCACGTCCGGCGGGATGAATTTCGCGATCGGCCCCTTGCCCGCGAGCCGGCCGCCTTCCTCGCCGAAGATGATGTAGCCGAGGCCGCCCGCGCCCTCGCTCCGTGCCCAGTCGTTCAGCTTGTCGAAGAAGGAGCGCGGCTGCGTGGCCGCGCCTGGCGCCGGGATGGCGCGCACGACGCCCCCCGCCCCGATCACGCTCTTGAAGGCGTTGAAGGTGACGCCCTCGTCCTTGAATTCCTCGGTGACGTCCGCGATGACCAGCGGGTTGCGCAAATCGGGCTTGTCGGTGCCGTATTTCAGCGCCGCCTCCGCAAAGGTGATGCGGGGGAATTCGCCGGTGACGCGCTTGCCCTCGGCGAATTCCTCGAAGACGCCACGCAAAACCGGCTCCACCGCCTGGAAGACGTCCTCCTGCGTGACGAAGCTCATCTCGATGTCGAGCTGGTAGAACTCGCCCGGCGAGCGGTCGGCGCGCGCATCCTCGTCGCGGAAGCAGGGCGCGATCTGGAAATAGCGGTCGAAGC
>NZ_DAOLAJ010000026.1:0-41909 GCF_035325185.1 Enterovirga sp.
GCCGCGACGAATCGTCCGGGGACCGGCTCGACAACCTGCACGATCCTTTCCGGCTTTATCGCTGCCACACCATCATGAACTGCGCGAATGCCTGCCCCAAGGGCCTGAACCCGGCCAAGGCGATCGCGGAGATCAAGAAGCTGATGGTGGAGCGCGCGGTCTGATCGCGCGGCCCCCCCGGCGGGGCCTTCAAATCCGCCGGGGAATGTGATCGAACGGCCCGATGCGGGCCGCGAACGAGATCGATTTCTGGCGCGGCCTTGCCCTCGTCTCGATCTTCATCAACCACATTCCGGGCTTCTTCTTCGAGCGCCTGACGCATCGCAACTACGGCCTGTCCGATTCGGCCGAGCTGTTCGTCTTCCTGGCGGGATGGTCGCTGCGGCTGCTCGCCTCGGGCACGTCCCGGTCGGCGGGGCTCCTGCCTCTCGTCCTGCGGCTCGGGGCGAGGGCGGTCACGCTCTATGCGGCGCAGATCCTCATCACGATGCTGGCCATCGCCATCATCGCCGGCTTCGCGCTCTGGCTCGACAATCCCCTGCTGCTCGAATGGCACAATGCGGCGGCGGTCTTCCAGGAGCCGGTGCGCACGCATCTCGGGCTCGTCCTCCTGACGCATCAGCTCGGCTATTTCGACATCCTGCCGCTTTATGTCGTGCTGATGGCGGCCGGGCCCCTCATCGCGATCGTGCATCGGCTCGCGCCGGCGGCGCTGCTGCCCTTGTCGCTTCTCCTCTACGGGATCACGCTCACCTTCCGGCTCGACCTGCCGACCTGGCCCGTCGACGGGATCTGGTTCTTCAATCCCCTGGCCTGGCAGCTCGTCTTCGTGCTCGGCTTCCTCCTCGCGCGGCCGGACGGGCTCGGCGCCGCGGCGCGCCGCCACCTGCCTTGGCTGCGCCCGCTCGCCTGGGGCGCCGTGATCGTCTTGCTCGCCGTCGCGATCCGCGGCTGGGAGCCCGATCCGACGCGTGTCCCCGAGCCGAAGCTCTTCTTCATCTTCGACAAGACGCATCTTTCGCCGGCGCGGCTTCTCCATTTCCTGGCGCTCGTCGCGGCCTTCGCGGGGAGCTACCGGCTCATCGCGCGCTTCGCTTCGCGCCCGGCCCGATTCCTCGCGATGCTCGGGCGGAACTCGCTCAACGTCTTCTGCGTGGGCTCGCTCCTGAGCCTGATTGGCCAATTCCTGCGGGTCGCGTCGGCGGGGAGTTTCTGGGTCGACCTGTGCGTGCTAGGAATGGGAGTTGCGGTTCTGGGTATCACGGCATGGCTTTCCGAGCTGCGCGACAGGGTGAGGGTATCTGCGGACAGGGCCTCGGCGCCCTCCTCGGCCTGACGGCCGCCCTTCTTCTCGCCACCTTCGCCCTCGCCGCCGAATCCGGGATCCCGACGCCGGACGTGCCGCCCGTGCCCGAGCCCAGGATCAGCCGGGCCTGCGAGGTGCCCGCGGGCGACATCGCGACGCCGCGGCCGCTCCCGCATCTCGAAGCGGCGCTCCAGGCCCGCAGGACCATCCGGGTCCTCGCCATCGGCTCCTCCTCGACGGTCGGGGTGGGAGCGAGTGCCCCCTCCCACAGCTATCCGGCCCAGCTCGAGGCGATCCTGGAAGCCACTTTCAAGGGCCTCGACGTCGTGATCGTCAATCGCGGCGTCTCGGGGGAGGTGGCCGCTGCCACCGCCGAGCGGCTGAAGGTGCTGGTCGGGCTCGAGAAGCCGGATCTGGTCCTGTGGCAGGTCGGCACGAACGACGCCCTGATGGGCGTGCCGATCGATGACTTCAAAGCAACGGTCGGCGAGACTTTGCACTGGTTGCGGGAAAGGGAGGTGGACACGGTTCTCGTCGGCCTTCAATACACCCTGAAGGTCAGCAAGGATCCGCATTACAAGGCGGTCCGGATGGCGCTGCGGGACATCGCGGCGGCCGAAGGGGTCCTGCTGGTGCGGCGGTACGAGACGATGGAGTTCATCGAGAAGGCGAAGGCGGGCGAGATCGTCTCTCCCGACGAGCTTCATCTGAACGATCTCGGCTATCGCTGCATGGCGGAGCATATCGCGCGCGCCATGGTGGTGAGCGCCTTCATGAAGAAGAAGCCCGGCGGAAAGTCTTGAGCCGCGGGCCGGGCAGGAGCCGCGATCTCACGCAGGAGACGGGCAGGCTCGCGCAACGAGGGGTTTGGGGGACACGGATGCTGATCGACGTCGTGCCGATGCGGCGGGTCTCTGTCGCCGCGCTCGCGGCCGCTCTCGCCCTCGCGCTGGCGGGGTGCGGATCGGGGCGCTTCGGCGGGACCGGATCCTCGCCGGCCTCGCACGGGCCGGCCGATACTCCGTTCGATGCGGTGACGCCGTCCGTGCCGTCGGGCTCGGTCACCGCCGAGCCGCTCGGGCCGCCGGGCGGCGTCTCCACGCTGGGCGGCGGGGGAGGCGAGGTCGCGCCGTTCGGCGGAGGCTCGCCCGAGCCGCCGCCGACCCTGGGCGGCGGCGGGGGAGGGGGAGCGCCGCCCCCGGCCTCGCGCTCGGCCGCCGTCGGGAGCTGGACGGCGCGCGAGGCGTCGGGCACCTGCAAGGTGAACCTGTCGAGCACGCCTTCGCTGGATCTTTACCGCGCCTCTGCGGGCGGCTGCTCCAACAAGGAGCTGAGCCGCGTCACGTCGTGGGATTTCCGTGACGGCGAGGTCTATCTGTTCCAGCCCGGCGGCGCGGTGGCGGCGCGGCTTCGCCCCGGCGGCGGCGGCCTGAACGGAGTGCTGTCGAAATCCGGCGCGCCGCTCACGCTGACGCGAGGATGAGGAATTCGGGCCCGTGCTGCGGAGCGATGCGTTGAGCGCGAATGCGGCCGCGGCCGGTTCGGTCCGGGCGTCCTACGAGGCGCTGGTGGCCGCCGGGACGATCGAGCGCGACCCGGCCCAGCTCGCCGCGGTGGAGCATCTCGACGCCCTGGCGACGAGCTTGTCGCGCCGAAACGGAAACGGGAACGGGCGGGCGCGCAAGCCGCGCTTCTTCGGCAAGCTCTTCGGGGAGGCGCCGGAGGAGCCGGCGCCGCGCGGCCTCTATCTCTGGGGGGAGGTCGGGCGCGGCAAGACCATGCTCATGGACCTCTTCTTCGAGGCCCTTCCCGCCACGGCCAAGCGCCGCGCTCATTTCCACGCCTATATGGCCGATGTCCACGAGCGCATCCATGCGTGGCGGCAGAAGCTGAAGGCCGGGCAGGTTTCCGGGGACGATCCGATCAAGCCCGTCGCCGCCGCGCTCGCCGAGGAGGCGAGCGTGCTCTGCTTCGACGAATTCGCCGTGACCGACATCGCCGACGCGATGATCCTCGGCCGGCTCTTCACGGCCTTGTTCGGGCACGGGGTGGTCGTGGTCGCGACCTCCAACGTTCCTCCCGAGGGCCTCTACAGGGACGGGCTGAACCGCTCCCTGTTCCTGCCTTTCATCCGTCTCCTCTCCGAGCGGACGGAGGTGCTGCGCCTTGATTCGCGCACCGATTTCCGGCTCGAGAAGATCGGGGACAGCCCCGTCTATTTCTCACCTCTCGGCGCGGCGGCCGACGCCGACATGGACGACCTCTTCCGCAGGCTCACGGGCGGGGCCCGGCCGAAGCCCGCGACGCTCACGGTCTACGGCCATCCGGTGGAGGTGCCGGCGCAGGCGTCCGGCACCGCCCGGTTCAATTTCGCCGACCTGTGCAGCCGGGCGCTCGCGGCGAGCGACTATCTGGCGGTGGCGCGCGCCTATCACACGGTCTTCGTCGACCACATTCCCCGCCTCGGCTTCGAGCGGCGCAACGAGGCGAGGCGCTTCATCCTGCTGATCGACGTGCTCTACGAGCGGCATGTGCGGCTCGTGGCCTCCGCCGAGGCGGGGCCGGACGATCTCTACGGGGGGGGGACGGGGGCGGAGACCTTCGAATTCGCGCGCACGGCCTCCCGGCTGCACGAGATGAATTCGCGCGACTATTGGGCGCGCGCGCGGGCGGAGGAGGTCTCCGGCAGCACGGCCGGGCTCGTCGAGACCTGAGGCGGGGGCTCAGGGCGACCGGGTGACGCGTACCCGGGTCATCCCCGGCGGCCCGAAGGGCCGGGAAGGGATCCAGGAGGGCTCGCTTGCGGCTCTGGATCCCCTTCCCCTCCGGCGGCTGCGCCGCCTCCGGCCGGGGATGACCCGGGTACGCGTCACCCGATCGCCTTGGAGGCTGTTCCTCGCTTGATGGACTGTGCGATCTGAGTCAAAGAGGCGGCCATCGCGGCATCCTTCCTTGCCGCCGCTCCCCGGGGGAATGTCCATGTCACGCAAGAAGATCGCGCTCATCGGCGCGGGTCAGATCGGCGGCACGCTCGCCCATCTCGCAGGGCTCAAGGAGCTTGGCGACGTCGTGCTGTTCGACATTGCGGACGGCGTGCCGCAGGGCAAGGGGCTCGACATCGCCGAATCCGCCCCCGTCGACGGCTTCGACGCCAAGTACCAGGGCGCGAGCGACTATGCGGCCATCGCGGGCGCCGACGTGATCATCGTGACGGCGGGCGTGCCGCGCAAGCCCGGCATGAGCCGCGACGACCTCGTCGGCATCAATCTCAAGGTGATGGAATCGGTCGGCGCGGGCATCCGGCAATATGCGCCCGACGCCTTCGTCATCTGCATCACCAACCCGCTCGACGCGATGGTCTGGGCGCTCCAGAAGTTCTCGGGGCTCAAGCCGGAGAAGATCGTCGGCATGGCCGGCGTGCTCGATTCGGCCCGCTTCCGCCACTTCCTGGCCGAGGCGATGGACGTCTCGGTGCGGGACGTCTCGGCCTTCGTCCTCGGCGGCCACGGCGACGACATGGTGCCGCTCGTGCGCTATTCCGGCGTCAGCGGCATCCCGCTGCCCGATCTCGTCAAGATGGGCTGGCTCGACCAGGCGCAGCTCGACGCGATGGTCGAGCGCACCCGCAAGGGTGGCGGCGAGATCGTGGCCCTGCTGAAGACCGGCTCGGCCTTCTACGCGCCGGCCGCCTCCGCCATCTCGATGGCCGAGAGCTACCTCAAGGACAAGAAGCGCGTCCTGCCAGCGGCGGCCCATCTCAGCGGCCAATACGGCGTGAGCGGCCTCTTCATCGGCGTGCCGATCGTGATCGGGGCCAAGGGCGTCGAGCGGATCGTCGAGGTCGAGCTGAACGACGACGAGAAGGCGATGTTCAAGAAATCCATCGCTTCGGTGGAGACCCTGATCGCAGCCTGCAAGAGCATCCAGCCCTCGCTGGCCGCCTGACATGAGCGCCCCCCGCCCGTCCGCTTCGGAGGAAGGGGGGCGTCCCCCTTCCGCCGCCGGGGCGGGGAGCCGCCCGGCCTCAGCCGAAATGCAGAGCCTTCTTCAGCATATGCGAGAAGCTGCCCCGGCTCTTCTTGCGCTCGACATCGGCCTGGCTGCGCAGCCAGGTCATCTGGACGACGCGCCGCTCGCCGACGAAGGGCTTGTGGCCGTGCCACGAATTGTCGGCCCGGCGGAAGGCGAACATCGAGCCGGTGACGGGGCTGATCTCCTCGGCCATGTCGTCGAAGTCGGTGCCGTTGCGCAGCACGCGCAGCCGGCCCTCGGCGGAGGCGTTCCAGGCGTCGTTGAGATAGACCAGCAGCGTCGCGATCTTGGACTCGCTGTCCGTATGGATGCGCCCGTCCTTGGCGGCCGAGAGCTTGCGGATCGTGATCATCTTGGGCTTGTCGACGAGATCGATATCGAGCTTCTCGGAGACGATCCTGGAGAGGTCGGGACCCTTCATCTCCTCCAGCAGGGAGGCGAAGCTTCCGGTCCGCTCCAGGTCCTCCTCGGGGAAGAAGCCGGGCTCGGTGATGGCCGGGAAGTCCGAGCGGAGCGGGTCGCGCGCATCGGGAAGGATCACGTCTTCCGCGATCATGTAGTTGTAGGGCGCGTGCTCGGCGCGGGCCGCGCGGACCGAATCGAGATTCAAGCAGACATATTGAGCCGGTGTCGCCATGATGGCTTTTCTCCCGTGGATCTTGTGCGCGCCGACCTAGCTCCTGGTTGCGGCGATATCAACGTCGGCGCCGTCCGAGGGGTGCGACCAATCACCCTGACCTGCGAGCCGCCGAGCCTTTCACCTCCTGAAGATTTCCGAGGGATCTCCGTATGAACATCCACGAATACCAGGCCAAGGCCGTGCTGAAGGAATTCGGCGTGCCCGTCTCCCGGGGCGTGCCGATCTTCAAGCCGGAGGAGGCCGCGGGCGCGGCGGCCGAGCTTGGCGGCCCGCTCTGGGTCGTCAAGAGCCAGATCCATGCGGGCGGCCGCGGCAAGGGCAGGTTCAAGGAGAAGGAGGCGGGCGAGAAGGGCGGCGTGCGCCTCGCCAAATCCGTCGCCGAGGTCGAGCAATTCGCCCGCGAGATGCTCGGGCGCACCCTCGTCACCGTGCAGACGGGCGAGACGGGCAAGCAGGTCAACCGCCTCTATGTCGAGGACGGCTCGGATATCGAGAAGGAGTTCTACCTCTCCGCGCTGGTCGATCGCGAGACGGGGCGCGTCGCCTTCGTCGTCTCGACCGAGGGCGGCATGGACATCGAGAAGGTGGCCCACGACACGCCGGAGAAGATCCTGACCTTCGCGGTCGATCCGGCGACGGGCTACATGCCCCATCACGGCCGCGCCGTGGCCAAGGCGCTCGGGCTCACCGGCGACCTCGCCCGGCAGGCGGGCGACATCGTCTCGAAGCTCTACACGGCGTTCCTGGCCAAGGACATGTCGATGCTGGAGATCAATCCCCTCATCGTCACCAAGGACGGGCATCTGCGCTGCCTCGACGCCAAGATCTCCTTCGATTCCAACGCGCTCTACCGTCACAAGGACATCATGGCGCTCCGCGACATCACGGAGGAGGACGAGAAGGAGATCGAGGCCTCCAAGCACGACCTCGCCTATATCGCGCTCGACGGCACGATCGGCTGCATGGTCAACGGCGCGGGCCTCGCCATGGCGACGCTCGACATCATCAAGCTCTACGGCGAGAGCCCGGCCAACTTCCTCGACGTCGGCGGCGGCGCGACCGAGGAGAAGGTGACGGCGGCCTTCAAGATCATCACGGCCGATCCGAACGTGAAGGGCATCCTGGTCAACATCTTCGGCGGCATCATGAAATGCGACGTCATCGCGCGCGGCGTGGTCGCGGCGGTGAAGGCGGTCGGCCTCCAGGTGCCGCTGGTGGTGCGGCTCGAAGGCACGAATGTCGAGGAAGGCAAGGAGATCATCCGCTCCTCCGGCCTCAATGTGCTGCCGGCCGACGACCTCGACGACGCCGCGCAGAAGATCGTGGCCGCGGTCCGCAAGGGCTGACCGCGCCCCGACCGCATTCCCGCATCGCGCCTTTCGGAAAGAACCGCATGTCCATCCTGATCGACAAGAACACGAAGGTGATCTGCCAGGGCTTCACCGGCAAGAACGGCACCTTCCACTCGGAGCAGGCCATCGCCTACGGGACGCAGATGGTCGGCGGCACGAGCCCGGGGAAGGGCGGCACGACGCATCTCGGCCTGCCGGTCTTCGACACCGTGCGCGAGGCGCGCGAGGCGACGGGGGCGGACGCCTCCGTCGTCTACGTGCCGCCGCCGGGTGCGGCCGACGCCATCTGCGAGGCGATCGACGCGGAGATCCCGCTCATCGTCTGCATCACCGAGGGCATTCCGGTCCTCGACATGGTGCGCGTGCGCCGCTCGCTCGACGGCTCGAAGTCGCGGCTCGTGGGTCCCAACTGCCCCGGCATCGTAACGGCGGGTGAATCGAAGATCGGCATCATGCCGGCCAACATCTTCAAGCCGGGCTCGGTCGGCATCGTCTCGCGCTCCGGCACCCTGACCTATGAGGCGGTGTTCCAGACGACGCAGGAGGGCCTCGGCCAGACGACGGCGGTCGGGATCGGCGGCGATCCGGTCAAGGGGACCGAGTTCATCGACGTGCTGGAGAAGTTCCTCGCCGACGACGCGACCAAGTCCATCGTCATGATCGGCGAGATCGGCGGCTCGGCCGAAGAGGATGCGGCGCAGTTCATCAAGGACGAGGCGAAGCGTGGCCGCAAGAAGCCGATGGTCGGCTTCATCGCGGGCCGCACCGCTCCTCCCGGACGCCGCATGGGCCATGCCGGCGCGATCATCTCGGGCGGCAAGGGCGGTGCCGAGGACAAGATCGCCGCCATGGAAGCTGCCGGCATCAGGGTCTCGCCGTCCCCGGCCCGGCTCGGCCGGACGCTGGCGGAAATTCTCAAGGGCTGAAGAAATGTCGCTCCGGCGCCCCCTGGGGCGCCGGCACGTTCTGGATGAAGCTTGAGAAACCCTGTAAGGGGATCAGGCGTCCAGCGCCCGCGCACCTTTCCAGGCTGCGGAGGCGTTCGCATCGAAGAAGCGGCCCGATCCACGAGGTCCGCGGCGGCCAGGGAACCACGCATGTCGCGCCAGCAGAACGACGCCCTCCTTCGCACCTCCTTCCTCGACGGCGCCAACGCCGCCTATATCGAGAACCTCTACGCCCGCTACGAAACCGATCCGGGCTCGGTCGATCCCGAATGGCGCGAGTTCTTCGGCGCGCTCGGCGAGGATAAGGCGACCGTCGTCTCGAATGCGCGGGGCGCCTCCTGGGGCCGTCCGAACTGGCCGATCCCGGCCAACGGCGAGCTGGTCTCGGCGCTCGACGGCAACTGGGCCGTCCTCGAGAAGAGCGTCGGGCAGAAGATCAAGGCCAAGGCGGAGGCCAAGGGCGCGCCGGTCTCGGAGGAGGCGGTCCACCAGGCCACGCGCGATTCCATCCACGCCATCATGATGATCCGCGCCTATCGCATGCGCGGGCATCTCCACGCCAATCTCGACCCGCTCGGCTTCGAGAAGCGCGTGCCGGACGACGAATTGTCGCCCTCGAGCTACGGCTTCACCGAGGCGGATTGGGATCGGCCGATCTTCCTCGACTACGTGCTCGGCCTCGAATTCGGGACGATCCGCGAGATCCTGGTGATCCTGGAGCGCACCTATTGCTCGACGCTCGGCGTCGAGTTCATGCACATCTCCAGCCCCGAGGAGAAAGCCTGGATCCAGGAGCGCATCGAGGGCAAGGACAAGGAGATCTCCTTCACCGATCTCGGCAAGCGGGCGATCCTCAACAAGCTGGTCGAGGCGGAAGGCTTCGAGAAGTTCCTCGACCTCAAATATACGGGCACGAAGCGCTTCGGGCTCGACGGCGGCGAGTCGATCATCCCGGCGCTGGAGCAGATCATCAAGCGCGGCGGCTCGATGGGCGCCAAGGAGATCGTGCTGGGCATGGCCCATCGCGGCCGCCTCAACGTCCTGTCGAACGTGATGGGCAAGCCCTACCGGGTGATCTTCCACGAGTTCAAGGGCGGCTCGGCCTCGCCGGACAGCGTCGAGGGCTCGGGCGACGTGAAGTACCATCTCGGCGCCTCGTCGGACCGCAGCTTCGACGGCAACAACGTCCACCTGTCGCTGACCGCGAACCCCTCCCATCTCGAGATCGTCAATCCGGTGGTGCTGGGCAAGGTGCGCGCCAAGCAGGACCAGCACAAGGATGCGCCTGAGAGCCGGACCTCCGTCATCCCGCTCCTCATCCACGGCGACGCGGCCTTTGCGGGCCAGGGGGTCGTGGCCGAGTGTTTCGGGCTCTCGGGCCTCAAGGGGCACCGGACCGGCGGCTCGATCCATTTCATCATCAACAACCAGATCGGCTTCACCACCTACCCGCGCTACTCGCGCTCATCGCCCTATCCGTCGGACGTCGCCAAGATGGTGGAGGCGCCGATCTTCCACGTGAACGGCGACGACCCGGAGGCCGTCGTCTTCGCGGCCAAGATCGCGACCGAATATCGGCAGACCTTCCACAAGCCGGTCGTCATCGACATGTTCTGCTATCGCCGCTTCGGCCACAACGAGGGCGACGAGCCGGCCTTCACCCAGCCGAAGATGTACCGAATCATCCGCTCGCATCCGACGACCCTGCAGATCTACGGCGAGAAGCTGACGCAGGAGGGCCTGTTGGGGCCGGGCGAGTTCGAGCAGATCAAGACCGAGTTCAAGGCGAGGCTCGAAGGCGAGTTCGAGGCGGCCCTCGGCTACAAGCCGAACAAGGCCGACTGGCTCGACGGCCGCTGGGCAAGGGTCAAGACGGCGGACGACGCGGACGATGCGCGGCGCGGCCAGACGGGCGTGCCGATCGAGAAGCTGCGCGAATACGGCGAGAAGCTCACGAGCGTCCCCGGGGATTTCCGCGCCCACAAGACGATCCTGCGCTTCCTCGACAACCGCCGGAAGATGTTCGAGACGGGGGAGGGGATCGACTGGGCGACCGCCGAGGCGCTCGCCTTCGCGAGCCTGCTCGACGAGGGCCATCCGGTGCGCCTCTCGGGCCAGGATGTCGAGCGCGGCACCTTCTCCCAGCGCCATGTCGTGCTGATCGACCAGGAGAGCGAGCGCCGCTACACCCCGCTCAAGAACCTGCGCGAGGGCCAGGCGCGGTTCGAGGTCATCAACTCGATGCTGTCGGAAGAGGCCGTCCTCGGCTTCGAATACGGCTATTCGCTCGCCGAGCCGGATTCGCTCGTGCTCTGGGAGGCGCAGTTCGGCGACTTCGCCAACGGCGCGCAGGTCGTGTTCGACCAGTTCATCTCCTCCGGCGAGCGCAAGTGGCTGCGGCTCTCGGGCCTGACCTGCCTCCTGCCGCACGGCTACGAGGGTCAGGGGCCGGAGCATTCCTCCGCACGGCTCGAGCGCTATCTCCAGATGTGCGCCGAGGACAACATGCAGGTCGTCTACGCCTCGACGCCGGCGAATTACTTCCACGTCCTGCGCCGGCAGCTGCGCCGCGACTTCAGGAAGCCGCTCATCCTGATGACGCCGAAATCGCTGCTGCGCCACAAGCGCTGCGTCTCGCGCCTCGACGAGTTGGCCTCGGGCACGAGCTTCCACCGCGTCCTCTGGGACGACGGCAAGAACATCGCCGCGGACGAAAAGATCCGCCGCGTGATCCTGTGCACCGGCAAGGTCTATTTCGATCTCTTCGACGAATTGGAGAAGCGGTCGATCGACGACGTCTACCTGATGCGCATCGAGCAGCTCTATCCGTTCCCGTTGAAGTCCCTGACCTACGAGCTGTCGCGCTTCCCGAATGCCGACGTCGTCTGGTGCCAGGAGGAGCCCCGGAACATGGGCTCGTGGTCCTTCGTCGAGCCCTATCTCGAATGGGTGCTCGACCGGGCGAGGATGAGGGTCAAGCGTCCCGCCTATGCCGGCCGTCCGGCCTCGGCGGCGACGGCGACGGGCCTCATGTCGAAGCACGTCGCCCAGCTCAAGGCCTTCCTGGACGAGGCGATCGGCTCCTGATCGTTCTCCCTATCCGCAGCAATCCGAACCGAGAGGACGCCCACGGGCGCTGACATATGGCCGATATCCTCGTTCCGACCCTGGGCGAATCCGTGAGCGAGGCCACGATCGGCCGCTGGTTCAAGAAGCCCGGCGATCCTGTGCGGGCCGACGAGCCGCTGGTGGAGCTCGAGACCGACAAGGTCACCCTCGAGGTCAACGCCCCGGCCTCGGGCACGCTCGGCGACATCCTGGCCAAGGACGGCGAGACCGTGACGCCCGGCGCCCTCCTCGGCAGCGTCGTCGAGGGCGGCGCTGCGGCTGCGCCCGCCCCGGCCAAGGCCGCGGCCCCCGCCGCGGCTCCGGCTCCCGCCGCCGCCCCGGCGGCTGCGAACGGTCCCGCCGTCGGCCGGATCGCGGCCGAGAGCGGGCTCGATCCTGCCAAGGTGGCGGGATCGGGCAAGGACGGCCGCGTCACCAAGGGGGACATGCTCCAGGCGCTCGCCGCCGGCGTTCAGGCCCCGGCCGCGCCCGCCCAGGCCCGCGCGCCTTCGGCTCCCGACGATGCCTCGCGCGAGGAGCGCGTGCGCATGACCAAGTTGCGCCAGACCATCGCCCGGCGCCTCAAGGATGCGCAGAACACCGCCGCCATGCTGACGACGTTCAACGACGTCGATATGGGCGCGGTCATGAAGATGCGCTCGCAGTACAAGGACGTCTTCGAGAAGAAGCACGGCACGAAGCTCGGCTTCATGGGCTTCTTCACCAAGGCGGCCGTGCAGGCGCTGAAGGAGATCCCCGCCGTCAATGCCGAGATCGACGGCCAGGACATCGTCTACAAGAACTACTACAATGTCGGCGTCGCGGTCGGCACCGACAAGGGCCTCGTGGTGCCGGTGGTACGCGATGCGGACCAGCTTTCGATCGCTGGGATCGAGAAGCAGATCGCCGAGTTCGGCAAGCGCGCCCGCGACGGCAAGCTGTCGATCGAGGACATGCAGGGCGGCACCTTCACGATCACCAACGGGGGCATCTACGGCTCGCTGATGTCGACGCCGATCCTGAACGCGCCTCAATCGGGCATCCTCGGCATGCATCGCATCGAGGAACGCCCGGTCGTGCGCGGCAAGGAGATCGTCGCGCGGCCGATGATGTATCTCGCCCTCTCTTACGACCACCGCATCGTCGACGGGAAGGAGGCCGTGACCTTCCTCGTGCGCATCAAGGAGGCGCTCGAGGATCCCGCGCGGCTCGTCCTGGATCTGTAAGGCCCCTTCGATCCGATGTCGCGGCCGGGCTTGTCCCGGCCGTGCCGTTTCAGGAGCCGATATGGCCTTCGCCCCGAATGTTCCCCCGATTCAGGCCCACCTCTGCGTCAAGGGCGGCAAGGAGGCGATTGCCTTCTACGAGCGGGCGCTCGGCGCGCGGACGACGATGTGCGCCATGGCCGAGGATGGGTTGCACGTCATGCACGCCAATCTCGCCATTGCAGGGGGCGAGGTGATGCTCCACGACGAATTTCCTGAATTCGGCGGAGATGTGCTGGCGCCGCCGACGCGCGGCGGGGCGAGCATGGCGATCAATCTGAATCTGCCGGGCCCGGAAGATGTCGACCGCATGTTCGCGCGGGCCGTCGCGGCGGGAGCGATTGCGTCCATGCCGCCGGCTGACGTTTTCTGGGGCGCCCGCTATGCGCGGATCCGCGATCCGTTCGGCCATGTCTGGGCCTTCAACGCGCCGCTCGCCGCGGCCACCGAGGCCCTCCGATGACATCCTGGATCGTCGCGAGCGTCGCCCTGCTCGCCTTGCACATCGCCGCGCAGGGGATCAGCGTGACGCTGGAATTCGGCTCGCGCTGGAATGCCGGGCCGCGCGACGAGGGCCTGAAGCCGCAGGGCGTGATCGCGGGCCGGGCCGAGCGGGCCCTGCGCAATTACCTGGAGACCTTCCCCGCCTTCGGCATCCTGGCCGTGGCGCTCATGGCGGCGGGCCGGGCGGACGGGCTGGGCCTCGCGGGCGCGGCGATCTGGATCGGCGCGCGGATCCTCTATCTGCCGCTCTATCTCGCCGGCATCCCCTATATCCGCAGCCTCGCCTGGATCGCGGCCGCCCTTGGCCTCGTGGCGATGGCCTGGCGACTTCTCGGGTGAGACCTGCTCGCGCCGCATGGCCGCCGCCTTGAGCCCGGCGGCGACGCCTGCTAGAGGCCGCGCCCTTTCCCTGAACCCAGCTCTTCCCTGATGTCGGCTTGCGGCCTCGATTTCGGCACGTCCAACACCACGCTCGGCGTCATGCGCGGCGGCGAGCCGCGCCTGCTCCCGCTCGAAGGGGAGGAGCGGACGATTCCGAGCGCGATCTTCTTCGCGCCGGACGGCGAGCGGCTTATCGGCCGGGCCGGGATCGCGGCCTATGTCGAGGGGCGGCAGGGGCGGCTGATGCGGAGCCTCAAATCGGTGCTCGGCAAGCCCCTGCTGGAGGAGACGACGCCGGTCGCCCGCAAGCGCATCGCCTTCCGCGAGATCATCGCGATCTATCTCGGGGCGGTGAAGCGGCGGGCGGAGGCGGCCTGCGGCCGGCCGATCGACAATGTCGTCCATGGCCGCCCGGTCCATTTCGTCGATGGCGATCCCGAGGGCGACCGCAAGGCCGAGGCGGCGCTCGGCGCCATCGCCCGCGAGATCGGCTTTCGCGAGATCTCCTTCGCCTACGAGCCGATCGCCGCCGCGCTCGATTACGAGCGCTCGCTCGGCCGCGAAGAGATCGCCCTGATCGCCGATATCGGGGGCGGCACGTCGGATTTCTCGGTCGTCCGGCTCGGCCCGAAGCGGCGCTTTGCGGCCTCGCGGGCGGGCGACATCCTCGCCAATGACGGCATCCGGGTCGGCGGCACCGATTTCGACCGCCTGCTCAGCCTGCGCCGCGTCATGCCGGAACTCGGCTTCGGGAGTCCCGCGAAGCGGAAAGGGCTCGACGTCCCCGCCTCCTATTTCCACGACCTTGCGACCTGGTCGAGCATCAACCGCCTCTACGACCCGAAGGTCCGCCGCGAGGTCGAGGAGGTGCGCCGCGACGCCGCGCGGCCCGATTTGATCGACCGGCTCCTCGCGGTCCTCTCGGCCGAGCGCGGTCACACGCTCGCCATGGAAGTCGAGCGGGCGAAGATAGAGCTGTCGGGCCGCGAGGCGGCGGCCATCCCGCTCGATTGGATCGAGGCCGGGCTCGCGGTCGGGATCGACCGCCCCGGATTGCGCGAGGCGACCGGCCTCCTGGCCGATCGCCTTCGCGAGCGCATCGAGGCATGCATCCGCGAGGCCGGGCTGCGGACGGAGCAGATCGACGCGCTCTTCCTCACCGGCGGCTCGACCCGGCTGCGCCATGCGCGCGCGGCCATCGAGGCGGCCGTGCCGGGCGCGCGCGTCGTCGAGGGCGATACGTTCGGCTCGGTCGGCCTCGGCCTTACGATCGAAGCGGGACGGCGCTACGGGGCGGAGGCGGGATTGGCGCGCGCAGTCTGAGCGCCGGCTTCGGTCCGCGGAAGGCCGAAACGCGCCGGCACGGGACTCCCTTTTCCGTCGATCTGCTGTAGGTCAGTCCCAGCGCGAGCGTCCGAGCCTCTGCTCGCATCGGGGGACCCTTCATGAGCGCCTATGATCTCGTCGTCATCGGAACCGGCCCCGGCGGCTATGTCTGCGCCATCCGCGCCGCCCAGCTTGGGCTGAAGACCGCCGTCGTCGAGAAGCGGGCGACCCATGGGGGCACCTGCCTCAATGTCGGCTGCATCCCCTCGAAGGCGCTGCTCCATGCCTCGGAGCTTTTCGCCGATGCACGTGATCATTTCGGCCATCTCGGCATTGATGTCGGCACGCCGAAGATCGACGTCGCGAAGATGATGGCCTTCAAGGACGAGGGCGTCGGCGGCAACACCAAGGGCGTCGAGTTCCTGCTGAAGAAGAACAAGATCGACACCTTCCACGGCACCGCGCGCATCGCCGCGGCGGGGCAGGTCGAGATCAAGGCCGAGGACGGCTCGAACCAGATGATCGAGGCCAAGGCCATCGTCATCGCCACCGGCTCGGTGGTCGCGCCCCTGCGTGGGGTCGAGACGGACGGCAAGGTCGTCGTCACCTCCGACGAGGCCATCGCGCTGCCGGCGGTGCCGAAGAAGCTGCTGGTCGTCGGCGCGGGCGTGATCGGGCTCGAGCTGGGCTCGGTCTGGCGCCGGCTCGGGGCCGAGGTGACCGTCGTCGAGTTCCTCGACCGCATCCTTCCGGGCATGGACCTGGAGGTCGCCAAGCAGTTCCAGCGCATCCTCGGCAAGCAGGGCTTCGCCTTCAGGCTCTCGACCAAGGTGACCAAGGTCGAGCTGGCCGGCGCGGGCGCCAAGGTCACGGTCGAGCCGGCGCAGGGCGAGGGGCAGGCGGAGGTGCTCGATGCCGATATCGTGCTCGTCGCGACCGGCCGTATTCCCTATACCGAGGGGCTCGGGCTCGATCACCTCGGCGTGCAGCTCGACGAGCGTGGCCGCATCCGCACCGACGCCCATTTCGCGACCAACGTCACCGGCATCTACGCGATCGGCGACGTGATCGCCGGGCCCATGCTCGCCCACAAGGCCGAGGACGAGGGCGTCGCCGTGGCCGAGATGCTGGCCGGCAAGGTGGGCCATGTGAATTACGACGTCATTCCCGGCATCGTCTACACGACCCGGGAAGGGGGGGGGGTCGGCAAGACGGAGGAGGAGCTGAAGGCGGCGGGCTTTGGCTACAATGGCGGAAAGTCCCCCTTCACCGCCAATGGCCGCGCCAAGGCGAACGGCACCACGGACGGCTTCGTGAAGATCCTGGCGGATGCTGCGACCGACCGCGTGCTCGGCGTCCATATCGTCGGGCCGCATGCGGGCGATCTTATCGCCGAGGCAGCGATCGCGATGGAATTCGGGGCCTCCTCGGAGGACATCGCCCGCACCTGCCACGCCCATCCGACGCTGGCCGAGGCCGTGAAGGAGGCCGCGCTGGCGGTCGAGAAGCGCGCCATCCACATGTGAGCCGCCCCTGCCTCTCCCCGCTTGCGGGGAGAGGCAGCTCGAATTTGCTGCGAGGCTTTCTCCTGCTCTCCGTGGAAAGGCGATTCTGCTACATCCAGGCATGACTTCCTCCGAAACCGCCACCAACGCGCCGGAATGGTCCGTCGCGGAGCTTGCCGGCGCCCTCAAGCGCACGCTGGAGGATCGCTTCGGACTCGTACGGGTGCGGGGCGAGATCTTCGGCTATCGCGGGCCGCATTCTTCCGGCCACAGCTATTTCAGCCTGAAGGATCGCGAGGCGCGGCTCGACGCGGTGATCTGGCGCGGCACCGCCTCGCGGCTGCGCTTCAAGCCGCAGGAAGGGTTGGAGGTGGTCGCGACCGGCCGCATCACGACCTTCCCGGGCAAGTCCGCCTATCAGATCGTCATCGAGCAGCTCGAGCCGGCGGGGGCGGGCGCGCTCATGGCGCTGCTCGAGGAGCGCCGCAAGGCGCTCGTGGCCGAGGGCTTGTTCGCGGCGGAGCGCAAGCGGCTTCTGCCCTATCTGCCGCGCCTCGTCGGGGTCGTGACCTCGCCGACCGGGGCGGTGATCCGCGACATCCTGCATCGCCTCGCCCATCGGTTTCCGCGCGACGTGATCCTCTGGCCGGTGCGGGTCCAGGGCGAGACCTCCGGCGCCGAGGTCGCGGCGGCCATTGCCGGGCTGAACGCCCTGGCCGTGCGGCCGGACGTCATCATCGTGGCCCGCGGCGGCGGCTCGCTGGAGGATCTGTGGGGGTTCAACGACGAGGCCGTGGTGCGCGCCGCCGTCGCGAGCGCGATCCCGATCGTCTCCGCCATCGGCCATGAGACGGATTGGACGCTGCTCGACCATGCGGCGGATGTCAGGGCCCCGACCCCGACCGGCGCCGCCGAGATGGTGGTGCCGGTGCGGGCGGAATTGCTGGCCCGGGTCGCGGGCCTCGATGTGAGGCTCGGCGAAGGCATGGGCCGCTCGCTCGATCTGCGCATCCAGGCCCTGCGCTCCGCCGCGCGGGTCCTGCCCTCGCCGGAAATGCTGCTCGCTCCGCGCCGCCAGCGCCTCGATCTCGCCGCGGCGCGGCTGGCCCCGGCGCTCCTCGCCAATGCGCGCGATCACGAGATTCGCCTGCGGCGCGCCTGCGACCGCCTCGCCCGGCACACGCCGCGCCTTGCCCTGGCGGAGGCGCGCGGGCGCCTCGATTCGGTCGCGCCGCGCTCCCCCGTCGCCCTGCGCCGGCTCCTCGCCGAGCGCGGTGCGCGTCTCGCCGATCTCTCCGGGCGTCTTCGGGTCGGACGCGAGACGGCCCTTCGCGCCGAGCGCCTGCGGTTGGAGCGCTGCCGGGAACGCCTAGGCGACATGACGATGCGGGCGGAGCGCGCGGCTGCGGCGGGGCTGGAGCGGCGCGCGAATCGCCTGACGGCCCTCGCGGAACTGCTCGGCAGCCTCGGATATCGCTCGGTTCTCGCGCGGGGCTATGTCGTCGTTCGCTCCGCCGACGGGCAGGCGGTCGCGCGCGCGGCGGGCGTCGCGCCGGGCCAGATGCTGGAACTGGAATTCGCCGATGGCCGCCGGAAGGTCCAGGCCGAGGGCGGCAGGCCGGAGAAGGGGGGGCGCCGCGCCCCTTCCTCCACGGACCCCCTTGCCCAACCGAGCCTCTTCGAGCAGTGAGGACGCCTTGCCGTTCGGACGATCGACACAGGCGATGAACAGACATGCCGGCGGCGAGGCCGTCATCGAATATCGCGATGCGAATATCCGCGTGGTGCGGCCCGGGCGCTATGTCCGCTGCGCCGTGTCGGGCGTCGAGATTCCATTCGACGAATTGAAATACTGGAGCGTCGAGCGGCAGGAAGCCTATGCCTCGCCGCGCGAGGTGCTGATCCGCCTCGGGCGCCCGCTGCCTGCGGACGGGTGAGGGTCGCCGCGCGCCGCGTTCATGGGGCTCGGGCCTGCGGCCCGTGCCGGAATGACGGCACGGAGAGCCGCTCCCGCAGGAGCGCCGCCACCGCCTCCTCGTCCTCGAAGGCGACCTCGACCGGCAGCGTCCGCACGCGCGACAGGCGGGGCTCGGCCTCCCCGAGCGTTGCGAGCCGAACCGCATCCTTCTCGGTCGTGAGCGGAAGGAGGCCGGACCTGTCCGCCTCGTCCAGAAGGGCTTTCACTTCGTCCGCCCGGTAGGGATGGTGGTCGGGAAAGCTTCGCTCGGCCGCGACGTCGAGGCCGAGCGCCCGGCAGGTCGCGAAGAACTTTTCCGGCCTCCCGATTCCCGCAAAGGCGAGGATGCGATGTCCCGCGAGGGCGGCGTCGCGGGCGGGGGCGAGGCCGGCCCGCAGGACCGGAAGGCGGCGGGAGCGCGCCTCCGCGGCGATCCGCTCGCCGGGCTCGCCCGGCCCGATGACGAGGACGGCGTCGATCCGCGGCCATTGCGCATCGAGCGGGGCGCGCAGCGGGCCGGCGGGAAGCACCCGGCCGTTGCCGATCCCCACGGCGCCGTCGAAGACGGCAATGGCGAGATCCTTGCACAGGGACGGGTTTTGCAGCCCGTCATCCATCACGACGAGGTCGGCGCCCAGCGCGGCGGCGAGCGCGGCCCCGGCGGGGCGCTCGCGCGCGACGATGGTCGGCGCGGCGCGGGCGAGGAGCAGCGCCTCGTCTCCGACCTCCCCGCTGCCGTGACGCAGGGGGTCGACCCGGATGGGCCCTGCGAGCGAGCCGCCATAGCCCCGCGTGAGGAAGGCGGGCCGGAAGCCCTCCCGCCGCAGCAGCGCGGCGAGCTTCAGGCAGGTCGGCGTCTTGCCCGATCCGCCGACCGTGACGTTGCCGACGCACAGGATCGGGACCGGGGCGCTCTCTCCGCTCTTCGCCATGCGCCGCGCGGCGGCCATGCCCCAGATCGCGGCTGCCGGCGCGAGAGCCGCGGCCGCGAGGCCCGGCTCGCGCCACCAGAAGGCCGGCGCCTTCACGCCGCGTCCCGCTCCGGCAGATAGGGCGCGAGGGCTTCGAGCGTCGCGGCGAGCGCGCCGCCCAGCCCCGCGATCGTCGCCGCGCCCGCCTTCGCCATTTCCCGCATCCGGCCCGGCTGGCGAAGAAGCTCCGACACCGCCTCGACGAGGCCGGCCGGCGTGACTTCCAGGGCGCCGCCCGCCCGGTCGAGGGCGGCGTAGATGTCGGCGAAATTCGTCACCTCCGGGCCGTGCAGCACCGCGGCGCCGAGCCGCGCGGGCTCGATCGGATTCTGCCCGCCATGGGGCACGAGCGAGCCGCCCATGAGGACGAGAGGAGCCACGCGGTAGAACAGGCCGAGATCGCCGATCGTATCGACGAGATGAATGTCGGCGGCGGCCTCCGCGGCCTCGCCGCGGGAGCGGCGCGTCACGCCGAGGCCGGCCGAGAAGGCGTAGGAGGCGATCTCCTCGCCCCGCTCGGGGTGGCGCGGGGCGAGGAGGGTGAGGAGGCCGGGCCGCTGCGCCCGCAGGGCGAGATGCGCGGCGATGATGGTCTCCTCCTCTCCCGGATGGGTGCTGGCCGCCATCCAGATGGGGCGCGCCGCGAGGCGGCTCGACAGCGCCTCGACCGCTCCCGGGTCGGCGGGGAGGGGAGGCACGTCGAATTTGAGGTTCCCGGCGACGCCTGCCACCGGCGCGCCGAGGGCGTGGAGGCGGGATGCGTCGCCCTCGGTCTGGGCGAGGCACAGGGCGAAGCGCGAGAAGAGGGCGCGGGCAGTCTGCGGGGCGCGCTGCCAGCCCGCGAAGGAGCGGGGCGAGAGCCGGCCGTTCACGAGGGCGAGCGGAATGGCATGCCGCTCGAGTTCCGTCAGGATGCCGGGCCAGATCTCCGATTCGGCGAAGATCGCAAGAATCGGCCGCCAATGGGCGAGAAACCGGCGCAGGAAATGCGGCACGTCGAGGGGCACATATTGATGCAGGGCGCCGGGCGGCAGGCGCGTCTCGAGGAGCCGGGCCGAGGTGCGGGTGCCGGAGGTGACGAGGACGCTCACCTCGCGCCGGACCAGGGCCTCCACGAGCGGCAGGAGCGCCTGGGTCTCGCCGACGGAGGCGCCATGGACCCAGACGATCTCGCCGCGCGGTCGCTCGCGGCCGGGATGGCCGAACCGCTCCGGCAGCCGCTCGGGATCTTCCTTCCCCCGCCCGGCGCGCCAGCGGAGGAAGGCGGGAGCGAGGGGGGAGGCGATCGTCGCGCAGGCCCGGTAGGCCGTGATCGTCTTCGGAAGCGGAGATGTCACGCGGGCCGCCCGGCGGCGCAGGCCCCGTCCTCCCGGCGCAGGCCGGCGCCGGGATCGGCGCGGCCGACAAGGGCGAAGGCGCGGGCATGGACATGGTCCAGCCCGATTTCCACCTCGCGGCGCGCGGCTTCCTGCCCGGCGGGATCGGCCTTGCGGGACACGAAGATCGGCTCTCCCACCACCATCGCGCCGCGTCCGAAGGGCAGGCCCATGGAGGCGCGGTCCCAGCTGTTGAAGGAGAGGCGGGAACTCGTCACCACCGCGACGGGGACGATGGGCCGCCCCGACAGCCGCGCGAGCGTGACGATGCCCTCGCCGGCCCGGCGCGCGATCTTGGGGATATCCGCCGTCAGGACGACGTTCTCCCCTCCTTCGAGCGCCTTCAGCATGGCCCTGAGCGCCTCGGCGCCGCCCTTCGCGCGCGGGTCGCGCCCCCGCGCGCCGGAGCCCCGGATCGCCCGGATGCCGAGGCTTTCGAGGGCGATGGCGTTCAATTCACCGTCCCGCGAGCGCGAGACGAGGCTGGCGGCCGGCATGTCCTTGTGATGGAGAAAGGGAACCATGAAATGCTGGCCGTGCCACATCGCGGCGATGGCGGGGCCGACCCGCGCGAAGCGCTCCTGCGCATCGGCCGGCTCGACGACGAAGCGGTTCGTGCGCCGCACGAGCCGAAGGTAGCGGGCCAGCGCGATCCCGGCTGCGCGCTGGACGCCCGGCCGCCGCCCCAGTTCCTTCAGCCAGCCCATCGGCCTCGCTCAGGCCCCCGGATCGAGCAGCCGGTGCATGTGGACGATGAAATAGCGCATATGGGCGTTGTCGACGCTTCCCTGCGCCTTCGCCTTCCAGGCGGCATGGGCCGTCGCGTAATTCGGGTAGACGCCGACGACATCGACCTTGGACAGATCCCGGAACTCGGTTCCCGCCAGATCCGTCAGCTCGCCTCCGAAGACGAGATGAAGGAGCTGCTTGCTCCCGTCCGCCGCTGTATCAGCCATCGGATGTTCCTCCTGCGAATGAAACCAAGCTACGGCGCCGTGATGGCGCCGATCAGGTCGGCTTGCAACTCCCGCGGCACGGCGAGAAGCTCGCCATGGACGGGCTCGGGCCGGTTATAGGCGGGGACGCCGCTTCGCGCATCGACCAGCGTCCCGCCCGCCTCCTGGAGGATGATGTCCGCCGCGGCGATGTCCCAGTCCCGCGCATTGGCGGAGATGAGGCCGAGATCGACCGACCCCTCCGCGACCCGCGCGATGCGGAGCGCCAGGGAGGGAATGCGCGGCGCGCGGTGGATATCCGGATGACGGCGCGCGAGGCGGTCGACCAGGAGGCCGGGGCCCGCGACGCTCGCGCGGGAAAGGTCGCGCGCGCCGGAGACGGAGATCGCATGGCCGTTGCGGAAGGCGCCGCCGCCGCGCATCGCCTCGTAGAGAGTCTCGTGGGCGGGGGCGTGCAGGACGCCGAGCGCCGGCTCGCCGTCGACCAGGAGCCCGATCGCGATGGACCAGTCGGGATTGCCGGCCAGGAAGGCGCGCGTGCCGTCGATCGGATCGACGATCCAGACGAAGCCGCGCCCGAGCCGGCGGGGATTGTCCGCGGTCTCCTCCGACAGCCAGCCCGCTTCCGGCAGCATCGCGCTCAGGCGGATCTTGAGGAAGGTGTCGACCTCGACATCCGCCTCGGTGACGGGCGATCCGCCCGCCTTGGACCAGATGCGGGCGGAGGTGGCGAGGCCGGACTGGAAATAGCGCATCGCGAGGCGCCCGGCCTCCTCCGCGATGTCGCGGACGAGAGGCAGGATGTGACGGGAAGGGTCGCCGGCGAAGGTCATGAGGCCGCCGAGCAGTAGGGGAGAGGATGCGGCCTCGCAAGCGAATCCGAGCGATCGCCGCAAGCTTCTGTTGATGATCGCGCCGGAAAGCAGAGGCGTCACAGAGCCTTAACGCTGGTGGTTAAGCGGTTTGCCGCTCTCGCGGGACATTCTGGGGGACATGGAGAGCGGCTGCGTTCGAACGGCCGCCACGTCAGGACGAGGCATCTCATGAACGATTGCGGCGAGGATTTCGAAGGTGGGCGGCTGGAGCCCGCCTCGCTCGCGGCGCTGCCGATTCTCCGTCCGGGGAGCGGGCTCGCGGGAGCCGCGGCGCCCATCGGGCTGGCGCTGGATTTCGTCGACGGGGAGTTCGTCGTGGAGGTCGCCTGCGCCGGGGAGGAGCCGCCGCTCGTGCTCGGCCCCTACGCGGACGAGGAGGTCGTCGCGATCTGGCGCCGGATGGCGGCGGCTTCGGGGCTGCCTCTCCTGCTGCGCGGCGCGGACGGCCTGTTGCAGCAGCCCTATCCGCAACTCGGCCGCCTGCTGGTCGGGGAGCGTTGCGAGCGCCGCCGCCTGAAGATCCTGTCGGGGCGCCGGCCCCGCTTCCTGACCAAGCGCCGGGCCACCTCGCTGCCGCGCCGCCCGCGCATCCATCGCGAGACCGAGATCGCGGCGGGGCGGGCTCGCTAAGGGGGATTCTAAAGCGCGCCCTGGGGCAGGGTGGTCGGCCCGGTCAGGCCGCCGCCGCCGAGCAGGCCCCCGCCGTTGCCGCTCTTGGCCTGCTTCTCCATCTGCAGGACCTTGGCGGCCACGTTGCACGCCTTGGCCCG
This sequence comes from Enterovirga sp., assembly GCF_035325185.1. GTDB lineage: Bacteria > Pseudomonadota > Alphaproteobacteria > Rhizobiales > Beijerinckiaceae > Enterovirga. The sequence continues at coordinate 23,272 of NZ_DAOLAJ010000026.1, forward strand.
GATTTCCTGCGCCTTGGCGTGGTCGGCCTTCATGCCCTCGATGAAGCTGTCGGGGACCTGGCACCAGTCCTTGTTGGCTTCGGCCCATTTGATGATCGAGGCGCCGTTGGCGACCAGGCGGCCGAAGCCGGCGCAGGCCGTCTTGGCGTCCAGCTTCTTCTTGCCGCCGGCCTGGAGTCCCTGGGCGATCGCCTTGCGCTGCTCGAGCTGGCCCTGGATGGCGCCGCAGCTCGCGGATTGCGCGAAAGCCTCGCCCGTGGCCAGGGCGAGCAGGGCGACGGCGGCAATCCCCGTCAGCAGCGATGGCAGGCGCGAATTCGGCGACATGAAAGAAGCCCCTTGGCCTCGCCCCCCGGCGAGGGTTTCTTGGTGATCGACCGGCACAAGACGATGCGCCAAGCGTGGCGCCCGCCTTTCAGCCGTTGCTCGCGGACCTGAGAAATCACGAAATTGTGGCGGCTTTTGCGCCGATGGAGATTTACGCGTGGCGGGTTACGATTTCGGGGCCGCGCGCCTTTTCGTCGGGGACGACCTGGCGGAAGGCGCCGTGATCGCCCTGGCGCGGGAGGCGGCGCATTACCTGATCTCCGTGCTGCGCCTGCGGGAGGGCGAGGAGATCCTCGTCTTCAACGGGCGGGACGGCGAATGGCGGGCCGCCCTGGCGCCGTCGGGGCGGCGCGGGGGCGAGCTTCGGCTCCTCGCGCGGACGCGGCCTCAGCCGCGGGCGGACGGCCCCGCTCTGCTCTTCGCGCCCCTCAAGCACGCCCGGCTCGACTACGTGGTGCAGAAGGCGGTCGAGATGGGCGCGGGCGCCCTGCGGCCCGTCCTGACGCGGCGCACCGTCGCGACCCGCGTCAATCTCGAGCGCATGCGGGCCAACGCGATCGAGGCGGCCGAGCAATGCGGGATCCTGGCCGTCCCGGAGATCGCGCCCGAGGCGCGGCTCGACGTGGCGCTCGCGGCGCTCCCGCCCGGGCGGCTCCTCGTCTTCTGCGACGAGGACGCCCCGGTCGCCGATCCGGTCCGGGTCCTCGGCGCCGCGAGAAATGGGGAGGTCGCACTCCTCATCGGTCCCGAAGGAGGCTTCGATCCGGCCGAGCGCGAGGCGATTCTCGCCCGTCCCGCCATCTGCCGCCTGTCGCTCGGGCCGCGCATCCTGCGCGCGGACACGGCGGCGGTGGCGGCCCTGGCGCTGATCCAGGCGGTCCTGGGCGATTGGCGCTGAGGCGGGGGCCGGTGCGTTGCAGTGTCGCGGCGCGCGTCCTATAGCCGTCCCTTCCGGGAGGGCCGCCCGCCTCCTGCGGCGCGGGATCCGCCCGCTTCTCCGAGGTATGCATGGCGCGTGACGTCACCGACGCGGCACCGATCTCGTCGCGCGACGAGATGGTCGCCTGGATCGCGGCCGGCGAGAAGCCGCAGGCGTCCTGGCGGCTCGGGACCGAGCACGAGAAGATCCCCTTCTATCTCGCCGACAACAGTCCCGTCCCCTACGAGGGCGAGCGCGGAATCCGTGCTCTGCTGGAGGGATTGGGCGCCGCGGAGGGCTGGGAGCCGATCCTCGAGGCCGGCCGGCCGATCGGCCTTTCGGATCCCGAGGGAGGCGGAGCCGTCTCGCTGGAGCCGGGCGGCCAGTTCGAGCTGTCCGGCGCGCCCCTCGAGAGCGTGCACGGGACCGCCTCCGAGCTGGACCGTCACCTGCGCGCCCTGGGAGGGGTGGCCGCCCCGCTCGGCATCGGCTTCCTGACGCTCGGCATGAGTCCGAAATGGAGCCTGGCCGAGACCCCGGTCATGCCCAAGGGACGCTACGCCATCATGGCGGGCTACATGCCGAAGGTCGGAAGCCTCGGGCTCGACATGATGTTCCGGACGGCGACCGTCCAGACCAATCTCGACTTCTCCTCCGAGGCCGACATGGTGGCGAAGCTGCGCGCCTCGCTCGCCCTTCAGCCGGTCGCGGCGGCGCTCTTCGCCAATTCCCCCTTCACGGACGGCAAGCCCAACGGCTTTCTTTCGATGCGCTCGGAGATCTGGCGCGACACCGATGCCGGGCGGACCGGCATGATGCCCTTCGCCTTCGAGGACGGCATGGGCTACGAGGCCTATGTCGACTACGCGCTCGACGTGCCGATGTATTTCGTCAAGCGCGGCGACACCTATCACGATGTCACCGGACAGTCCTTCCGGGACCTTCTGGAGGGCCGGCTGCCCGGCTTGCCGGGCGAGCGCGCGACGATCTCGGACTGGGCCAACCACCTCTCGACCATCTTTCCCGAGGTGCGCCTCAAGCGCTTCCTCGAGATGCGCGGCTCCGATGTCGGCCCCGCGGCCATGATCGCGGCCCAGAGCGCCCTCTGGGCCGGGCTCCTCTACGACCGCGGGGCGCTGGACGGCGCCCTGGCCCTGATCGCGGGCTGGTCGGCCGCCATGCGGCAGGGGCTGAGGGACGAGGTTCCGCGGCTCGGGCTGAAGGCGCGGATCGAGGGGCGCAGCCTGCGGGATGTCGCTCGCGACGTCCTGGCGCTGGCCCGGGCTGGGCTCGCGCGCCGGGCGCGGCCGGACGCCTCGGGGCGCGACGAGACCGCCTATCTCGACCCGCTGGACGCGATCGTGGCGGAGGGGGCGACATCCGCCGAGATCTGGCTCGCGCGGTATGAGGGCGAATGGGGCCGCTCCGTCGATCCGGTCTTTGCCGAGGCGCGGTTCTAGAGCACGATCCGAAAAAGCGGTTGCCGGTTTTTCGCTGACGCGGACCTCCGGTTCGAAAAGATCGTGGTCGGACAACAAGCTGGATCGTGACGGCGACTCAGCGAAGGGCTGTCACGATCCAGAGGCTGTTATGCACTGACATCGGGACGCCTGCGCCCCGATAGCTTCTTGAATTTTCGCGCGATTCGGCGCACATGACGGGCTGATCCAATCGGCGTCGGCGGGCTTCGGTCTCCGACGGTCTCGGATCGATCCCCGCTTCATCGGATGGACGATGTGTCGCCGCCCGGCGCATGCCTCGTTCGGCCGGGCGGGTCTCGGCGGGCCGCGCGATCCTTCATGGCGGCCCCCTTACAGGGAGCAGGTTTTGCTGAAGGACCATAAGTTCACGGAGCGTGCCTCGACCTCGATGGCCGCGAAGCAGGCAATGCTCGAGCGCTTTCGGTCGCGCCCGGGGCCGAACGACCCCGCGGTGCAGGCGCGGCGGGCCGAGCGCGAGGCGGTCGCGCGAGCGCGCGAGGAGCGTCAAGCCGAGCGCGAGCGCCTGCGGCGCGAGGAGGAGGCCCGCAAGGAAGCCGAGAGGCTGGCTTTCGAGAAGTCCGAGCGCGAGCGCAAGGAGCGCGAGGAACTGGAGCGGGTCGAGCGGCAGATGGCCCTGGAAGCCGCCCAGAAGGCGGCGCGCGATGCGCGCTATGCTGCCCGCAAGGCCGCCAAGCGTCGCAAATAGTTCACCTTCCGGGCGGGTTTCAGCCTATCCTCAAGGCAGGAACGTGTTAGACCGGGATCCAGGGAAGGATCCATGGTCAATCTGGCTGATATCGCGCGCGAGGCGGGACAGGGTGGCGGGCTCGACGCCATGTCGAGGCAGCTCGGCCTGGACCCTGCCTCCACGGCGAGGGCCGTCGAGGCTCTGTTGCCCGCATTCACGCTGGCATTCCAGCGCCTCGTCCAGAATCCGGTCGCCTTCGCGGAATTCACGAAGGCGGTCACGTCGGGAGTCTATGCCTCCTTCTTCGACAATCCCGGCCGCGCGGACGCCGTCAGGAGCGGCATGGCGATCGTCGAGCAGCTGTTCCGCTCGCCCGAGGCGACGAAGCAGGTCGCGGCGCAGGCGGCGGCCCTCACCGGCATCGGCGTGCAGGCGATGCAGCAGGCGATGCCGATTCTCGCCGCGACGATCATCGGCGGCATGTTCCGCTACGCCACGGTCGAGGGATTCGCGGAGCTTCTGCGCCAGTGGGGCGACGCGCTGAAGATGGCGAGCGAGCAGCTCGACCCGCCCAAGCCTCAGGATCCCTGGTCGGCCTGGCAGAGGGCGGCGGGGCAGATGATCGGCCTGCGGTCGGAGCCGCTCCCTCCGCCGCCGAAGAAGACGATCTCGCTCCCCGATCCCGCCAATGTCCTCGACGCCTGGGTCTCGCTGGTCGGCGCGATGACGGGGCTCCCCGCCCCGGCTCCTGCCCGCGCGCCGGCGGCTCCCGCGCCGCGCAGGACGCCCGTCTTCACGCCGGAGGCTCCGCGCGCGCCCAGGCCCGATTTCGCCCGGCGGGACGATGCCGCCCCGGCGCCGCAATACGCCGAGGGGTCGGGAGATCCCTCGCAGGAGGAGCGTCCCGCCCCTCAGCAGAATGCGGGCGAGGAGCCGAATCCGTTCGAGGCGATGTCGCAAATGTTCGAGACCGGCCGCGAGATGCAGGCTCAGCACGTGGCGGCCTTCCAGTCCATCCTCGACAATGTCTGGGGCGCGGGACGCAAGAACTGAGCCGGAGGGGATTCGTCCAGCTCGTCCTCACGCCGCGTCGCGCTCTAGAAGCCCATCACCTGCGAGACGGCTTCGCTCACGCCTTCCCAGCGGGCTTTCGTCACCGTGCCGAGAAGCTTTCCTGCCGTGATCGCGGTGACCGCGAAGACCATGGCGACGAGCGCATATTCGAGCGCGGTCGCCCCTCGCTCATCCTGAAGCCATCGCCTGAACATGGAAAATCCGGGTTCAGCGTCTTCAGAGGCTGAAGGCGCATGCGGCACCTTAAGCTCGAAGTTCTTCCCAAGTCGTTTTGCTTTTCCCTTCGATCGAGGGGGACTCGACCGCCCCGGCCCCCGGCGGCGGGCGAAGGCGCCGGGCTTCTTGACAGCGCAGGCGTGCTTTCGCAGATGCGCGGCATGATGCTCGCACCCCCGACACGCTGATGGCCGTCTACACCGATGTCTCGGACGAGGAATTGCGAGCGTTTCTCGGCGGCTACGCGCTCGGCGACGTGCTCTCCTTCAAGGGCATCGCCGAGGGGGTCGAGAATTCGAACTTCTTTCTGCGCACGACGAGCGGCCCCTTCATCCTGACGCTCTATGAGAAGCGGGTGCGGGAGGAGGACCTTCCCTTCTTCCTCGGCCTCATGGACCATCTCGCCCATGGCGGGTTGAACTGCCCCGTTCCCGTATCGGACAGGCAGGGCAGGGCCCTCGGGCGCCTTGCCGGCCGCCCGGCGGTCATCGTGACGTTTCTCGAGGGACTCGCGATTCGCAAGCCGACGGCGCAGCATTGCCGGGCCGTCGGCGCGGCCCTGGCGCGGCTGCACGAGGCGGGGCGCGGCTTCCCGCTGGAGCGGCCGAACGCGCTCTCCCTGCCCGGCTGGCGGCCGCTTTTCGCGCGGGCCGAAGGCGAGGCCGACAGCGTCTCGCCCGGCCTCGGCGACCGCATCCGGGCCGAGCTGGACCATCTCGAGAAAGTCTGGCCGCGCGGCCTCCCCTCGGGAATCATCCATGCCGATCTCTTCACCGACAATGTCTTCTTCATCGGCGGGGAGCTGTCGGGGCTGATCGATTTCTATTTCGCCTGCCAGGATGCCTTCGCCTACGACCTGGCGATCTGCCTCAACGCCTGGTGCTTCGAGCCTGATGCCTCCTTCAACGTCACGAAGGGCACCGCGATGATCGCCGGCTATCAGAGCGTGCGGCCGCTGGAGGAGGCGGAGGTCGCGGCCTTGCCGATCCTCGGGCGCGGCTCGGCCCTGCGCTTCATGCTGACGCGCCTCGTCGACTGGCTGAACGTGCCGCCCGGCGCCCTCGTCCGCCCCAAGGATCCGCTGGAATACGATCGCAAGCTCGCCTTCCACAGGCGCGTCCGCGGCGCCGCCGATTACGGCTGGGTGCGCGCATGAGCGAGGGCGTCACGATCTATACGGACGGCGCCTGCTCGGGAAATCCGGGCCCGGGAGGCTGGGGCGCGCTGCTCCTCTTCGGGGAGCGGGAGAAGGAACTGACGGGCGCGGAGCCGCTCACCACCAACAACCGCATGGAGCTGATGGCCGCGATCTCGGCGCTCGAGGCGCTGAAGCGCCCCTGCATCGTCGATCTGCACACCGATTCCCAATATGTCCGCAACGGCATCACTGCCTGGATTTCCGGCTGGAAGCGGAAAGGATGGCGGACGGCCGGCAACAAGCCGGTCAAGAACGAGGATCTGTGGAAGCGGCTCGATGCGGCGCGCGAGCGCCATCGGGTGAACTGGCACTGGGTCAAGGGCCATGCCGACGACGTGCGCAACAACCGCGTCGACGGCCTGGCCCGCCGCGCGATCGAGGAGATGCGCACGGCGGGCCGACCGGAAAACGCTACTCCCCGCCGAGCGACTTGAGCAGCGACTCGGCGCTGGAGACGTCGGCCTTGCCCGGCGCGTCCTCGACCGCGATCGAGCGCACGACGCCGTCATCGACGACCATGGCATAGCGCTGCGAGCGGATGCCGAGGCCGAAGCCCGAGCCGTCGAAGGAGAGGCCGATCGCCCTGGCGAAGTCGCCGTTGCCGTCCGAGAGCATCTCGACCTTGCCGTCGGCGCCGGACGCGGCGCTCCAGGCTTTCTGCACGAAGACGTCATTGGTCGAAGTGACCAGGATCGCGTCGATGCCGGCCGCCTTGATGTCGTCCGCATGCTGGATATAGCCCGGCAGGTGGTTGCGGTCGCAGGTCGGCGTGAAGGCGCCCGGGACCGCCACCAGCACGACCTTGCGGCCCTTGAACAGATCCTCCGTGGTCTTGGCCGCGGGTCCGTCCGGGGTCATCACCCGGAAGGTCGCCTGCGGGAGCGTGTCGCCTGCCTTGATCGCCATGAACGAGGGTCCTCTCTGACTGGAGGCGGCTTAGCGCGGCCTCGCGCCGCAGTCGAGCGGGAAGGGGCGGGCTGCGTCATGCCGGGTGGACAAGGCTGCTCCCGCGCGTAGCATGACGGCATGCGCACGCACGCTTCCCGCCCTGCCGGCTCCTCCACCCCGCGCGGCAGCGGCTATCTCGACGGCCAGATGCTGGTGGCGATGCCCGGCATGCTGGACGAGCGCTTCCAGCGCACCGTGATCTATCTGTGCGCCCATTCGGCGGAAGGCGCGATGGGGATCGTGATCAACCGGCGTGCCGCCGATCTGAGCTTTCCCGATCTCCTGGTCCAGCTCGGCATTATCCAGGAGGGGGAGGGGATCCGCCTGCCCAGCAGCGTCGAGGACATGAACGTGCTGATGGGAGGGCCGGTCGAAACCAGCCGCGGCTTCGTCCTGCATACGCCGGATTTCTTCATCGACGATTCGACCTTGCCGATCGACGACGGCATCTGCCTGACGGCGACGATCGACATCCTGCGGGCGATCGCCCATGGCCGGGGCCCGTCGAGTGCGGTGCTCGCGCTCGGCTATGCCGGCTGGTCGCCCGGCCAGCTCGAAAGCGAGATCCAGGCCAATGGCTGGCTCAACTGCCCTGCCGATCCCACCCTGATCTTCGGCACGGGGCTCGATGCCAAATACGATCTCGCCCTGCGCAAGATCGGCATCGACCTCGCCATGCTGTCGAGCGAGGCCGGGCACGCCTGAGGGGCCGCGGCAGGCGAGGAGCACCAGGGCACGCCTTCCCGGCTTGACTTCGCTCCCCGCTTGTCATCCCCGGCCGAAGCGAAGCGGAGGGGATGACAAGGGCGCGCGCTTCACCCCTTTCGAGACGACGCTTGACGTCATGCCGCGTCGGCGCGGCCCGCGCCGACGAGGTCGCGCGCCTGGGCGAGGCTCATGGCCTCGCCGAAGACGAAGCCCTGGGCATAGTCGCAGCCGAGGTGGAACAGCTCGATCGCCTCGCTCTCGCTCTCGGCGCCTTCGGCCACGATCTGGAGGCCCAGTTCCTGGGCGAGCCGCACGATCGAGCGCAGGATCACGGGGCGGCCCTGCGACAGCTCGCGCACGAAGGACTGGTCGATCTTGAGCGTGTCGAAGGGGAAGCGCTGGAGATAGGACAGGGCCGAATAGCCGGTCCCGAAATCGTCGAGCGAGAGCCCCGCCCCCAGCTCCCGGATGCGGGTCAGGAGCTGCGCCGCATATTCCGGGTTCTCCATCACGAGGCTCTCGGTCAGTTCGAGCTTGAGCGAGCCGGGCGCGATCGGCGAGCGGGACATGATGGATTTCAGGTCGTGCAGGAGGTCGTGCTTGAGCAATTGGCGGCTCGAGACGTTGACCGAAGCGAAGATCGGCGGGTCGACGTCGAGGGCCGCCTGCCAGACGGCGAGTTCCCGCGCGGTGGTGTCGAGGGCGAAAAGGCCGAGATCGACGATCAGCCCGGTCTCCTCCGCCAGCGGGATGAAGGTCTGGGGCCCGATCGCGCCGAAGCGCGGATGGTCCCAGCGCAGCAGGGCCTCGAAGCCGGCAATGGTGCGGTCCTCGAGCCGGACGATCGGCTGGAAGGCGACGCGCATCTCCCCGCGGTCGAGGGCGCGGCGCAGGTCGCTTTCGAGCCCGAGCCGGTCGCCGCGCGTGGTCTGGCGCATGGCCGCGTCGTAGCGCTCCACCTGGTCGCCGCCGAGGCGCTTGCCGTGGGCGACGGCGATTTCCGCCCGCCGCAGCAGATCCTCCGGCTTGATCGGCGCGCGCGGATCGTGGCGGGCGATGCCGAGCGAGGCGGTGAGGAAGATCTCGCGCTCCGCATAGGTGACGGGGTTGGCCACCGCTTGGCGGAGCTGTTCGGCGAGCACGTCGATGCCCTTGTCGTCCTGCTCCGACAGGAGCAGCACGGCGAAGACGTCGCCGGAAAGGCGGGCGAGCGTATCCTGCGGGCGGAGGAGGCGTCCCAGCCGGCGCGACAGGGTGAGAAGGATCGAATCGCCGGCCGAATGGCCGACCGAATCGTTCACATGCTTGAAGCGGTCGATATTTGCGACGAGGACGGTCGGGCGCCATTCGTCGTCCTCGGCGCCGAGCGCGATCGAGGCGTCGAGGCGGTCCAGGAAGAGGCGCCGGTTCGGCAGGCCCGTCAGGTTGTCGTGCACGGCGTCCTGGAGAAGCCGCTCCTCCGCCGTCTTGGCGTCGGTGACGTCGGCGAGGGTGCCGATGATGCGGATCACTTCCCCGTCCGTGCCGATGACGGGGCGCGCCTTCAGCCGAAACCAGTGATAGGGCCCCGCGCTCGATTGCAGGCGGAAATCGCGCCGCAGCCGCCCGCGCCGGCTTTCGATCACTGCATCCATGGCCGTGCGGTACTGGTCGCGGTCCTGGGGATGGACGGCGTCCAGCCAGTCGAGCGCCGCCCCGCCGAGGGTGCCGCGCTTGAGGCCCAGGATGTGCTCCACCTCCGGCGAGACGAAGACCTTGTCGCCGGGCACGTCCCAGTCGAAGACCATGTCGCCGGAGCCGGCAAGGGCGAGGGCGCGCCGCTCCGCATCGCCCGAATGGGGCCCCGCGATCGTCCCGCCCGAGAAGGCGTGCTGCATCACGGTGAAGCCGATCAGCATGACGATGAGCACGAGCCCGCCGATCAGCGCCGGCTGGGCGAGGTCGCTGTCGATGGTGCCGAGGACCGTGAGTGCGGCGGCGAGGACCCAGGCGCAGAGCAGGAGCCAGGTCGGGATCAGCATGATCGCCCGGTCGAAGCCGCGCAGGGCGAGGTTCAGCACGAGGGCGAGGCCCACCACGGCGAGCACGCCGATCGAGATGCGCGAGACGCCGGCCGCCGTCGGCGGGTCGATGACCGCGAAGCCCGCGAGGGCGCCGAGGAACAGGAGCCAGATCAGGCTCACCGTGCCGTAGCGGATATGCCAGCGGTTGAGATGCAGATAGGCGAAGAGGAAGACGAGGAGCGTCGCGGCCAGCACCGCCTCCGCGCAGGAGCGGTAGATGCGCTCGACCTGGTCGGAGATGAGGAAGATGCGCTGGAAGAAGCCGAAATCGATGCAGGCATAGGCGAGGACCGCCCAGGCGAGCGCCGCCGCCGCCGGAAAGATCAGGGCTCCCTTCACCACGAAGACGATGGTGAGGAACAGGGCGAGGAGCCCCGCGATGCCGATGATGATGCCCTTGTAGAGGGTCAGTCCGTTCAGCTTGCGCCGGTAGGCGTCCGCCTCCCAGAGCGTGACCTGCCCCACCTCCGGCGCGGCCAGCTCCGCGACATAGGTGACCGTCGTGCCGGGATCGAGCGTGATCTGGAAGACGTCGGCATCGGGCGAGGGTTCCCGCTCGGGCCGGATGCCCTCGCTCGCCGTGATGGCCGCGATCCGGGTCGAGCCGAGATCGGGCCAGATGACGCCCGAGCCCACGAGGCGGAAATGGGGCACGACGAGCAGCCGCTCGATCTGCTCGTCGGAGGAATTGGTCAGCGCGAAGGCGATCCAGCCCTGGCTGGTGCTCCCCTCGCGGGCCTTGACCGCGATGCGCCGGACGATGCCGTCCCGGCCCGGGGCGATCGAGATCTGGATCGTGTCGCCGGTCGATTCGTAGCGCTCGATCTTGCTGGTGAGATCGATGGCGGTGCTGCGCGGGGTGACGCGCACGGCGTCGAGGGCGAAAGCCGCCCGCGGCAGCGCCGCGAGGCCGGCCAGCGCGGCGATGAGGACGAGAAGGGCGCGAACGAAAGGCAAGGTTGGAAGGGGTCCGGGTCCTGTCAGCCGGCTTCATGCTCCGTATCGGGCGCGGAGCCTACCGGCAAGGAGAAGAGGGGTGGACGCGCGCGAGCCGCGGGCGGAATCGTGGATTGGATAAGCTTTGCGGCCGAATGAGGTCGCCTCAGGCGCGAAGCCCGGCGGCGATCTGTCCGATCGGCGGGAGCGAGCGGATGGGACCGATGGCGGCGAGCGTGACCGGCCCGGCGAGGGCCCGCCGTCCGGCGGCCCGGACCTCCTCGACCGTGACCGCGTCGACATCGGCGATCGTCTCGGCGGCCGGAATGATGCGCCCCCAGGCGAGAAGCTGGCGGGCGGCGCGCTCGATCCGCCCGCCGGGCGTCTCGAGGGCGGCGAGAAGGGAGACCTTCAGGGCGGCCTTGGCGCGGGCCAGCTCCTCCCCGGCGAGGGTTTCCGCCGTGGCCCGGGCGGTCGCGATCGAGACCTCGACGACCTCCGCGAGGTCTTCGGCCGCGGTGCCCGCGCCGATGCCGAAGAGGCCGCAATCGGCGAAGGGCCAGTGGAAGGCGTCGATGGCATAGGCGAGGCCGCGCGTCTCGCGCACCTCGTGCCAGAGACGCGAGGTCAGCCCTCCGCCGAGCGCATGGGCGAACATGTGGATGGGGAAATAGGCCGGATCGCGGAAGGAGAGGCCCGGAAGGCCGATCACGACATTGGCCTGTTCCAGCCGTCGCTTCAGCCGCTCCTCGCCGCCCGTATAGGCGCCGGGCTGGCAGGCGGGCGCCTCGCGCGCCGGCAGATGGCCGAGCGCGGCCTCGGCCGCGGCGACGATTCGCTCGTGCTCCACCGCCCCGGCCGCGGCCAGCACCATGCGGCCCGGCGTGTATTCGCGCGCGATGAAGGCCCGGATGCGGTCGGCGTCGAAGTGCCGGATGGTGTCCGGCCGCCCGAGGATGGGACGGCCGATCGCCTGGCCCGCGAAGGCGTGCTCCATGAAGGCGTCGTTGACGAGGTCGTCGGGCGAATCCTCGACCGAGGCATATTCCTGGAGGATCACGTTGATCTCGCGGCGCAGCTCCGCCCGGTCGAAGACCGACTCGGTCAGGATGTCGCCGAGCACGTCGATCGCAAGGCCCACATCCTCGGCGAGGACGCGCGCCGAGTAATGCGTGAATTCCGTCGAGGTCGCCGCGTTGATCTCGCCGCCGACATTCTCGATGTCCTCCGCGATGCGGCGTGCGCTGCGCCGCGTCGTGCCCTTGAAGGCCATGTGTTCGAGGAGATGCGAGAGGCCGTGCTCGTCGGGCCGCTCGTGGCGCGAGCCGGCCGCGACCCAGATGCCCACCGTCGCCGTGCGCACGTCCGGCAAGGTCTCGGTCGCGACCGTGACGCCGTTTTCCAGCTTCGAGATGCGGATGCCGTCGGCCTCCGGCACGGACCCGTCCGTCACGCCGCCCGTTCCCGCACGGCGCGGGCCTCGCGCCGCAGATGCGCCGCCACGGCCTCGACATCGTTCGGCAGGACGGTGAGCCGCTCTTCGCGATCGAGCAGATCGGCGAGATGAGGCGGCAGGGCCGGGCGGATCCCCGAGGCGGCCTCGACCGCGTCGGGGAACTTCGCGGGATGGGCCGTCGAGAGCGCAATGACCGGGGTGCCGGGCTCGCTGGCGAGACGGGAGCGGGCCGCGGCGACAGCGATGGCGGTGTGGGGGTCGAGCAGATAGCCCGCCTCGCGCGAGGTCCGGCCGATCTCGGCGGCAACGCCTGCCTCGTCCACCGCCTGCGCGTCGAACTCGCTTCTGATTCTCGCCAGCGTTCCGGCATCGATGGCGAAGGCGCCCGATTGCCTGAGCGAGCCCATGGCGGCGCGCACCGGGGCGGGGTCGCGTCCTCCGGCCTCGAAGAGAAGCCGCTCGAAATTGGACGAGACCTGGATGTCCATCGAGGGCGAGGTCGTCGGCACGACGCCCGTGACCTCGTAGCGGCCTCCGGCGAGGGCGCGGACCAGGATGTCGTTGGCATTGGTCGCGATGGTGAGGCCGGCGACGGGCAGGCCCATGCGCTTGGCGACCCAGCCGGCGAGGACGTCGCCGAAATTGCCCGTGGGCACGCTGAACGATACCTTGCGGTGCGGCGAGCCGAGAACGACGGCGGAGGTGACGTAATAGACCGCCTGGGCGGCGACGCGCGCCCAGTTGATCGAGTTGACGCCGGACAGGCGCATCTCGGTGCGGAAATCCTCGCGCCCGAACAGCGCCTTCACGATCGCCTGGCAATCGTCGAACGAGCCCTCGACGGCGAGGGCGCGGACGTTGGGCGCGGCGACCGTCGTCATCTGCCGGCGCTGGACCTCCGAGACGCGCCCGTGCGGATAGAGGATGAAGACGTCCGCCCGCCGCGAGCCCTCGAAGGCCGCGACGGCGGCGCTGCCGGTATCGCCCGAGGTCGCCCCGACGATGGTCGCCCTCTGGCCGCGCGCCTCCAGGACATGGTCCATGAGGCGGCCGAGCAGCTGCATCGCCACGTCCTTGAAGGCGAGGGTCGGGCCGTGGAAGAGTTCCAGCACGAAGAGGTTGTCGCCGAGCTGCACGAGGGGGCAGGTGGCCGGGTGGCGGAAGCCCGCATAGGCTTCGCGCGTCATGCGGCGCAGGGCGCCGGGTTCGAACTCGCCGCCCGAGAGCCGCGTCAGCACGTCCTCGGCGACCTCCGCATAGGGACGGCCGGCAAAGGCCGCGATCTCGGCTGGGGCGAGGGCCGGGAAGCTCTCGGGCCAGTAGAGGCCGCCATCGCTGGCGAGGCCCGTCATCAGGGCGTCGGTGAAGGGGAGGGCGGGCGCCTCCCCGCGGGTCGAGACGTGCAGCATGGGGCCGTCCTAACGGATTTTCGGGCGGGGTGGACCCGGCCCGCGAGAAGAAAATGCGTTGCGGATCCCCTCCGACTTCTCCCTGCCAGCGGGGAGAGGGATCCCCTGCGGGCTGTCAACGCCATATGCGATGCGCTTGCCCCGGCCCGGCACGCGCACTACCCCTGTGCGGGTGACTTGGCTCATTCTTTTCATCGCCGGCCTGTTCGAGGTCGGCTGGGCGATCGGCCTCAAATATACCGAGGGTTTCACCCGCCCCCTCCCGACGATCCTGACGCTGGTTTCCATGGCCGCGAGCGTCGTGCTTCTCGGCGTCGCGCTGAGGACCCTGCCCGTGGGAACGGGCTATGCGGTTTGGACGGGGATCGGGACGGTCGGCACGGCGATCCTCGGCATCGCCCTCTTCGGCGATCCTGCGACGCTCGCGCGCCTCGCCTGCATCGGCCTGATCCTGGCCGGGATCGTCGGGCTCAAGATCGCCGGCTGAGCCGGCTCCTTGCGAAGACGGCGAAAACCACGACGAGTGCCGCCGCGAGTCCGAACCACGTGAGGGCATATTGCAGGTGGTCGTTGCGCAGGGCGAGCCGCGTCTGGCCGCCGCGCGGCCATCCGTCGGGATTGGGCGTCGAATCGGCATCGACATAGAAGGGCGCGAGCCGCTCGAGGCCGCGTGCCCGCGCCATGTCGTCGAGGTTGCGGACCCACCAATGCTCGCTTGCGGGGATGTTCTCCGGCATGAACCAGCCGCGCGTCTCGGGCGCGCGCACGAGGCCGGTGACGCTCGCTCTCGCCGGGGCCGCGCGGAGGGCGGCCACGGTCGCGTCCCGCAATGGCGCCGGCACGAAGCCGCGGTTGATCATCACGAGCGAGCCGTCCGCGCGCTTCAGCGGCACGAAGAGATAGAAGCCCTGCGTCGCCTGGCGCGGGCGCAGCTCGGCAAGGCCGTTCAGCGCGATCAGCCGGTCAGCCTGGAAATCGCCTTCGAGATGCACGCGGCGGAACTCGTCCTCGGCCGCGCGCCAGCCCGGCCAGTCGCGCTCGGCCGCGACCTCGCCCGGCTCGCCATGGGCGCGGGCCTCGATCTGGCGCAGCAGGTCTTCCTTCCACGCCTTGCGCTCGAGCTGCCAGACGCCGAGCGACAGCAGGATCGCGAGGGCGGCGAGGGTCGCGAGAAATGGCGCGGCCAGGGAGCGCAACGCACCCGGCCGCGGAAGGGATGCGCTCAACGCTTGAGGCGCCCCTGTTCGGCCTTATGCCGGTATTGGAGCGCGATGAGCAGGCCCTTGGCCGGCCGCACCAGGATGAGGCTGAGCCCCAGGGTCAGCGGAATCCACAGGAGGGCGTGAAGCCAGAGCGGCGGCTCGTAGGAGAATTCCACGATCATCGCGCAGAGCACGACCACGAAGCCGACGAGGCTCATGACGAAGAAGGCTGGCCCGTCGCCCGAATCGGCGAAGGCGAAATCGAGTCCGCAGACCTCGCAGGAGGGGCGCAGCGTCAGGAAGCCGCCGAAGAGCCGGCCCCGCCCGCAGCGCGGACAGCGGCAGGCGAGGCCCGTCGGGAGGGCGGGGGGAGGGGAGCGGTCGTAGTTCAATTCGCGATCCTTCGGGCCTCCGTAACGCGAAAGGGCGGCCGAAGCCGCCCTCCCGTGCCGGATGGCGCGGCGTCAGTGCGCCGCAGGAGTCCCCGCTCCCCACACGTAGATGGAGGCGAAGAGGAACAGCCAGACGACGTCGACGAAGTGCCAGTACCAGGCGGCGAACTCGAAGCCGAGATGCTGCTGCGGCGTGAAGTGGCCCCAATAGACCCGCAGCAGGCAGACGGCGAGGAAGATCGTGCCGATGATGACGTGGAAGCCGTGGAAGCCCGTCGCCATGAAGAAGGTGGCGCCGTAGATGTGGCCGGAGAAGCCGAAGGCCGCGTGGCTGTACTCGTAGGCTTGGCAGAGCGTGAACAGCAGGCCGAGGATGACCGTGAGCCAGAGCCCCTGCTTCACGCCCTCCCGGTCGCCTTCCAGCAGCGCATGATGCGCCCAGGTGACCGTCGTGCCGGAGGTGAGCAGGATCAGCGTGTTGAGCAGCGGCAGGTGCCAGGGGTCGAAGGTCTGGATGCCGTGGGGCGGCCAGCCGCCGAGCTTCTCGGCCCGCATGAACTGGTGGGGCTCGGTCGGGAAGAGGGCGACGTCGAAATAGGCCCAGAACCAGGCGACGAAGAACATCACCTCGGAGGCGATGAACATCATCATGCCGTAGCGGTGATGGAGCTGGACGACGCGGGTGTGATGGCCCCCGGGCCCCGCCTCGTAGGTCACGTCGGTCCACCACGAGATCATCGTGTAGAGGATGCCGAGCAGTCCGAGGCCGAACACGTAGGGACCGAGCTTGAAGGTGCCGGGCCCCAGATCCTTCATCGTCATGACGAGGCCGATCGCCATGATGAAGGCGGCCGTAGCGCCGATCAGCGGCCAGGGGCTCGGATCGACCAGGTGATAGTCGTGCTTGACGTCGCTCGAATCTGCCATCGCCACTCTCCGCCGGCGGCGCTCGTGCCCCGCCCGCATCTCGTCCCCGATTAAGCTCCCGAGGGAGCCCTTGTCATCCCGTCCCGGCTGTGCCCGGCGCTTTTTCAAGCCCGCCGCGACCCCGTCACAAGCTCGTCTTCGTGCTGCCCGTGATGGCCGGCTGGCCCTTCCGGGACGCGAAATAGGTGTAGGACAAGGTGATCGCGCTCAGCCCGGCCAGCGTCTTGTCCTTCGCGATCTCCGGGTCGACATAGAAGACCACCGGAAAATCCATCGTCTCGCCCGGCTGGAGCGTCTGCTCGTCGAAGCAGAAGCACTTCATCTTCACGAAGAAGGCGCCGGCCTGGTCGGGCTGGACGTTGTAGGTGGCGACGCCCGTCGCGGCGCGCGACCCCTCGTTCTTCACGCGGAAGAACAAGGTCTGCGTCTCGCCGATCCGCACCCGGATCTCCGGCGTCTCCGCCTTGAAGCTCCAGGACAGGCCGGGGGCGACGTTGGTGTCGAACCGGACGTCGACCGTCCGGTCGAGCACCTCGCTCGCGCCTGTCGAGCGGATGATCGGGGTGCCGTCGAAGCCGGTGAGCCGGCAAAACATGCCGTAGAGCGGCACGGCCGCATAGGCCGCGCCCAGCATGAGGACCGCGAAGCCGGCGCAGCCGATCAGCGTCGCACGCCGGGCGCGCGCATTGCCGATATGGGTGGGCGGAGCATTCATGGTCACAGCGGCCGGTTCAGGACCTGCGGCCCGAGCTTGGCGATCGTGACCGCATAGAAGAGAAGCACCATGAAGCCGAGGGAAAGCGCGATCGCGATCGAGCGTGCGCGGCGGCGGCGGGCCTCCTCGGAGGCGGGTCCGGGCCTGTCGTCGTTCGCGGCCATCACGCCTCGAAGCCCGGAATGCTCCTCGACAGGCCGAGCCCATGCTCTGCGAGAAGCGCGGCGAAGAGGAGGAAGAGGTAGAGGATCGAGAAGCCGAAAAGCTCCATGGCGGCCCGGTCGGCGGCCTTGCCCTCGCGGCGCAGGAAGACCTTGAGCGCGAGAGCGATCATCCCCGCCCCGCCGAGAACCGCGACGAGCGTATAGGCGAGGGCGCCGAAGCCGAGCCAGGTCGGCAGGAGTCCGAGTGGCGCAAGGATCAGCGTATAGGCGAGGATCTGCCGGCGCGTCGCATCGGGGCCTGCGACGTTGGGCAGCATCGGAATGCCCGCCCGGCCGTAATCGCCCGCCTTCACCAGCGCCAGCGCCCAGAAATGGGGCGGCGTCCACA
Organism: Enterovirga sp.; assembly: GCF_035325185.1. GTDB lineage: Bacteria > Pseudomonadota > Alphaproteobacteria > Rhizobiales > Beijerinckiaceae > Enterovirga. Next base: position 40,483 of record NZ_DAOLAJ010000026.1, read on the forward strand.
TGAAGATGATGGCGAAGAGCACGAGCGAATCGAGATGGACCGTCCCGGTGACGGCCGCCTGGCCGACGACGGGGGGGAGGGCGCCCGCCGCCCCGCCAATGACGATGTTCTGGGCCGTCCAGCGCTTCAGGCCCATCGAATAGACCACGACATAGAAGAAGATGGTGAAGGCCAGGAGCGCCGAGGCAAGCCAGTTGGCGATCACGCCGAGCACGATCACCGAGGCGCAGGAGAGGAACAGGCCGAAGGCGAGGGCCTCCTCCCGCGTCACCTTGCCCGCCGGAATGGGGCGCGTGCGGGTACGCGACATGACGGCGTCGATATCGGCATCCCACCACATGTTGAGGCAGCCCGAGGCGCCGGCCCCGACCGCGATCATGAGGAGAGAGGCGGCGGCGACGATGGGATGGGTGTCCGAGGGCCCCACGACCATGCCGACGAGCGCCGTGAACACCACGAGGAACATCACCCGCGGCTTCAGCAGCTCGATATAGTCGCGGACCTCGCCAGAGGACGAGAGGCTCGCGCTCCTCCGGGCCAGCGCGGAACCGGCCCTGTCTCCAGCAATGATCTCTGCGGCGGAAGGCATCTTGCGCGTCTTGTCCAGGGCGGCGCGTCACGGCCGCGTGAGGCGGGGCGGCTGCGACGCCGCCCCGTCAGGGTGTCAGTGGTGCTCCGTGTCGGCGATGACCGGCAGCGTCTCGTATTGATGGAAGGGGGGCGGGGAGGACAGGGTCCATTCCAGCGTCGTCGCTCCCTCGCCCCACGGGCTGTCCGCGGCCTGCTCCTTGTTCTGGAAGGCTTTCCAGACGCCGTAGATGAAGACGAGGATGCCGATCGCGAAGATGTAGGAGCCGATGGAGGCGACCCGGTTCCAGCCCGCGAAGGCATCCGGGTAATCGGCATAGCGCCGCGGCATGCCCGCGAGCCCGAGGAAGTGCATCGGGAAGAAGAGGACGTTGGCGCCGATGAAGGCGATCCAGAAATGGAGGATGCCGATCGATTCCGGGATGATCCGGCCCGTCATCTTGGGGAACCAGTAATAGACGCCGCCGAAGATCATGAAGACGGCGCCGAGCGACAGCACGTAGTGGAAATGCGCCACGACGTAATAGGTGTCGTGCATGTAGCGGTCGACGCCGGCATTGGCCAGGACGACGCCCGTCACGCCGCCGACGGTGAAGAGGAAGATGAAGCCGATCGCCCAGTGCATCGCGGCGCTGAAGCGGATCGAGCCGCCCCACATGGTCGCGATCCAGGAGAAGATCTTCACGCCCGTCGGCACCGCGATGACCATGGTCGCGAAGACGAAATAGGCCTGCGTCTGGAGCGAGAGCCCGACCGTATACATATGGTGCGCCCACACGACGAAGCCGACGACGCCGATCGCCACCATCGCATAGGCCATGCCGAGATAGCCGAAGATC
>NZ_DAOLAJ010000027.1:0-40644 GCF_035325185.1 Enterovirga sp.
GCCTCCGGCGCTCTCGAAGGTCATGTCGGCCCGCAGCGTGCCCGAGACCCGCTGGAGCAGGAGGGGGGAGAGGTCGTTGAGGTCGGGCGCATCCACGGTCAGGCGGCCGCTCGCGAGGCGCGCGGCATCGAGGGTCACGCCGCCTTTCGCCCTGGCCGAGCCGATGGCGAGGTCGAGATTGTCGAGCACCGTGGCGCCGCCCGCCGGGCGCGCGAGGCGCAGGCCGCCGCGGGCCGGCTTGCCGTCCACCATGCCGTCGAGCTTGACCGTCGCGTCGATGGCCCCCGTGACGTCCTTCGCATCGACCGAGACGGCGAGCCGGGGAATCGGCCGCCCCATCGCCGAGGCGTTGGCGAGGGCGATCTCGCCGGTGACGTTCGGCGCCGCGAGGCCGCCGGTGACATGGGCCTGGAGGGTGCCGCGCCCGGTGAGGCGTGGATCGGCCCGCTTCAGCTCGGGCAGGGTGCCGGTGATCCTCAGATCGGCGCTGCGCTGGCGCAATTCGCCGTCGACCCGCAGATCGGCATGCTCGCCGGTGAGCGCGAGGTTGTCGGCGAAATAGGCGCCGTCCGGCTCCATCCGCACCGTTCCGCCGAGGCCGAGCTTGCCGCCGAGAAGGCCGTCGACCTGGGCGATGCCGGTGGCGAAGCGGGAGATGCGCCCGTTGAGCTTCGCACTGAAGCGATGGTCGCGGGGGGCGCCTTCGAGATCGGCTTCGAGATCGGCCGCCCCGGCGAGGCGGAGCTTGGCGATCTCGCTGAAGGCGCGCAGGTTCTCCGCCGCGAGGCCGAGCTTGCCGCGCACCTCCTGCGAGCCCAGCGTGCCGGCATAACGCAGGGAGGCCGTCGGCGTTGTCACGCTCATCCGCTCGGCGGCGAGCGTGCCGCCCGTATCGGCGACGCCGCGGAGCGCCAGGGTCAGGCTGTCGCCGATGGCCTTGGCAATGGCCGCATCCTTCGGGGCGAGGCCCGTGGCGCGCAGATCCGCGGCGACGTCGAGGCGCTTCTTCCCGGAGGGATCGGTGCCGGCTTTGGGCGCGACCTTGAGGCTCGCCTCCAGATGCCCGAGCCGGCCGGCGGGCAGCTTCGCATCCTCGCTCTGGAGCGTCGCCTCGACGCTCGGAGCGACGAGGGGCCCCAGGATGCGCGCCTTGAAGGCGAGGCGCTTGATCTCGACGCCCGCCGCGGCGGTGTGCCCGCCGCGATTGGGCAGGTTCTCCGAGGTCACGGTGAGATCGGCCTGGCCGTCCTTGACGGAGCCCGCGATGTCGAGCCTCGCGGCGGCGGCGACGAGGTTGATGCCCGGAATGCTCACCGAGCCATCGTCGCCGATCGCGGCCTTGCCGGTGAGCCGGGTCGTGCCGGCGAAGACGGGCGCCGCGACGTCCGGCAGGAGTCCCTCGATCCGCGCCTCGAGGTCGAGATCGACGTTCCGGGCCGCGCCCTGGCGCGCGATGTCGGCACGGCCGGTCGCGCCGATGGACTCGCCCGCGGTGAAGGCGAGCTTCGCGCCGAAGGCGTCGAGCGTGCCCTTGCCGTCGAGGTTCAGCGTGACCGGGGGGAGGCCGGGTATGTTGCCGGCGCGGGCGATGAGGCCGCCCTCGGGCTCGTCCACCTTCACGAGGAGGTCGAGGCGCTGCCCCTCGGGCACGAGGCCGAGGCGCAGGGCGATCGTGCCCGGCTGGTCGAGGCGGCGCGCGTCGAAGACGAGCGACAGGCCGTCCTGCGGGTCGTTGCCGAGCCGGGCATTGCCCTCCGCGGTCAGCCGCGCCGCCGCGCCGAGGATGGGCTCGCCGAGAGCCAGCTCCTCCAGCTTGAACCCCGTCACTTCGACCTTCAGCGGCAATTCGGGAAGGAGCGGCTGGTCCGCATTCGCCGCGGCCGGCGCCTCCTCGGCGGGGAGAGGCCGGCGCAGGATCTCCAGATGCCCGATGGTCAACTCGTCGATCTGCAGCCGCCGCCGGAGCAGTGCGAGGCGGCTCCAGACGATGCGGGCCTGGTCGAGGCGCAGCCACACGCCCTCGCGGTCGGCGATCTGGATGTTGCGGATGGTCGCGTTCGACGAGAGGGCGCCCTCGACCGCGCCGATCGAGACGCGCGTCGCCGGCGTGGACAGCACGCGCGAGATCAGGCTCGCGAGGACGCCCTTTTCCTCCTCGGGCGGAGGGTCCGCCGTGGCCGGCGCGGCCGGGGCTCCGGGGGCCGTAGCGGCAGGCGGGGCCGTGTCGCGGCTCCCCCCGAACCAGCCGAACTGGGCGAGGGCCGCGGCCGATGCGCTTGCGAGCGTGGCCGCGACGAGGGTGGTCGCGAGGGCGCGCCGGATCTTCATCAGAATGCCTGCCCGATCGAGACGTAGAGGACCACGGGCTGGTCTCCCTTGCGCGGATTGAGGGGCATGGCGACGTCGAGGCGGATGGGGCCGATGGCGGTGTAATAGCGCAGCCCGATGCCGGCGGACATGCGGGTATCGCCCTTGACGAAGTCGGGCGCGCTGTGGGCGTAGGCGCCGCCGGCATCGAAGAAGGGCACCACGCCGATCGTGTCCGTCACCTTGATACGCGCCTCCAGGCTCGCCTCGAAGAGCGAGCGGCCGCCCGTGATGAAGCCGTAGGGCCCCATCGGGGCGATCGTCTGGAAGCGGTAGCCGCGGACCGTGCCGCCGCCGCCGGTATAGAAGCGGTAGTTCGAGGGGACGTCGGCGAGGTTGCCCGGATCGCCGAACAGCGTCCCGCCCCCGACGCGCGCCGCGAGGATGAAGCGCGCCTCCTCGTCGAGCGCGTAATAGGTGGAGACGTCGGCCGTGGCGCGCGTCAGCCCGACGCTCGAGCCGAGGAAGGTCGGATAGGTGGTCAGGTTGGCATTGACCCGGAAGCCCCGGGTCGGGTCGAGCAGGTTGTCGGTATTGTCGAATTTCAGCCCGACCGGGATGCCGACGAGGTCGTAGTGGACGTTCGAGATCGAGTCGGAGGTCTGGCCCTTCTCGTATTTGATCCCTCCGGTGAAGGAGAGCGTCTCGTCCCAGCGGTAGCGGAAGCCGGTCGTTGCGCCCGCGAACCTGTCCGTATAGCCGCCGAACCGCGCGCTGCCGACGCGGTTGCGCTCGGCGATCGCGTCGAAGGTGTAGTCGAAGGGGCTGCCCCAAAGGGCGGGCTTGATGAAGCCGATGGTGAAGCGCCCCCCGATATCGCTGTTCGTCAGGTCCTTCGGGCTGTTGATACGGCTGCCGTCGATGCGCGGGGCGAGGAAGGCCGCGGCCTCGATCCGCAGCCGCTCGGCCCCGCCGAACAGGTTGCGGTTCTCGTAGAAGACGCGGCCCGTGGGGCCGTCGACGGTCGAGTGGGCGGCCTGGAAGCCGATGAGGTTCGGCGCCCGGTCCGCCACGTCCACGAAGATGGGCAGGTTGCCATAGGCGTCGAGCGCGGTCCCCTCCCGGATGCGGACGGAGCCGACCGCGGGGATGGTCGCGATCGAGCGGCGGGTATCGTCGAGGCGCTTGGGCGAATAGGGCTCGCCCTCCTCGAGATAGATGAAGGAGCGCACGATCTCCTGCGGAAACCCCTCCGGCCCCTTGATCGAGACGGGGCCGATCCCCGCCCGCGGCCCCACATCCACGACGAAGGCGACGTCGACCACCTGCGCCGCATGGTCGACCACGGGAGCCGGAGGCTCGACCTTCACCAGCGGATGGGATTGCGAGCGGAACCAGTCGGTGATCCGCGCGACCGCGCCCCGGATGCTCGCGGTGACGGCAGGATCGCCCGGGGACAGCTTGAGGATGCGGGGCGGGAACTGCTCCGGGGTGAAGGGAGCCCCCGTCGCCCGGTTGATCACGACGACATTGCGCAGGGGGAATTGCGGGCCCGTCTCGGCCACGACCTTCACCGGGACGCGCGCCCGGCCGCGATAGGCTTCGGCGGCACGCGCGGCGGTGGGGGAATCGTCTCCGCCGATCCGCAGCGGCTGGCCGGCGACCAGGATCGAGACGCGGGCATTGTAGTAGCCGGCGCTCCAGAGCGCGTCGATGACGGGAGCGAAGTCGGTCTGGGCCCGCGCCGTCAGCGACCTGCCGTCCGGGGGCGCGTCGCGCCGCAGGCCGTAGAGATTCGACGCCTGCTCCATCAGGCCGTCGACGCTCCCCCCCTGCGATTCGAAGGTCACCTCATAGGGGAGGGCAGCCTGACTCGGCTCGGGGATGCTGTCCCCGAACAGGCCGAAGAAATCGAAAGCCTGCGCGCGGCCGGCCGCGAGGCCGCCCGTCAAGCTCACCGTCAGGAGCAAAGCGAGGGCCGGAGGCGAGATCCGGGCCCGGTACACGCAACGCATCAACCCTCCGCCGGCGGCGGCTTCGGCCGCCATCTCTTCGGTCCCTTTGCTTCGGCAGGGCTCACATTAGAGGGTGGAGATTAACCATCCCACCCCCCTCCGGGGCGATCCGGCCGCGAAGGGACATTCGGGCAACAGAGGCGCGCGGCGCAAAAGCCACACATTGCGGGGCGCGTTCGCTCCCGGAAGGCGGGAGCATTGCCGGCCTTGCGGCTTCCATGAATAAGGTCCGGTGCGATGCCGCCCCGGAAGACAGTCGGCGAGACAGAGTCGGCGAGGGGCGGACGGAGGGGCGGAATGGTCGGCAGATATGCGGCGGGAGCGGCAGCCATTGTCCTGGCCGCCGGATTGGCGGGATGCGCGGCCGACATGGCCGGGGCTCCCGCGTCCAAGCCGGTTTCCGCCGCGTACCAGACCCTGCCGGCGGACGGCCTCGTCGGCCGCTGGGGCATGGCCTCCTACCGGGTGGAGAAGGACCGCCCGCGCACGATCGCGATGGCGCGCTCCCAGTGCAAGAACGCCTATGTCATCGCCAAGGGGCCGACCGACGGCGTGATGATGCATGTCGCCGACGATCCCAAGCTTCACGAGCTGGCCCTGAAGAAGGGGAGCGACGGCAAGACCTATCTCGGCTTCGAGACGCCGCCGGGAGACCGGAACGATCGCGAGGTGACCATGTCCGGCGCCAATGAAATGACCATGAAATTCCTCGATCCGGACATCAACCAGCGCTACGGCACCTTCGTCTATGTGCGCTGCTGAGAGGAAAGCCGGATGATGCGGCCCGCCACCGTCCCTGCCGAAGAGTCCGCCCGCCGATCCATGAGACCGCTGTTTCTCCGCCTTCCGCTGCTCGCGCTCGCGGGCGCCCTGGCTTTCGCGGTCCCGGCCGCGGCGCAGACGCGGTCCGCCTCGCCCGCGACCGAGCGCATCACGATGGATATCGGCGACGAGCCCGGCCGCATCTCGACCGAGGAGGTCGTCATCCGCAGCGGGCCCTTCGCCCGGCAGATGGTCTATTTCCGCTCGAACGAGACGCCGGGGACCGTCGTCATCCACACCTCGGAGCGCTTCCTCTACGTCGTCATGCCCAATAACCGCGCGCTGCGCTACGGCATCGGCGTCGGCCGCGAGGGCTTCCAGTGGTCGGGCCTCGTCAAGGTCTCGCGCAAGGCCGAATGGCCCGACTGGACCCCGCCGCCCGAGATGATCACGCGCCAGCCCTACCTGCCCCGCTTCATGGCCGGCGGCCCGGGCAATCCGATGGGCGCGAGGGCGCTCTATCTCGGCTCGACGGTCTATCGCATCCACGGCACCAACCAGCCGGAGACGATCGGGCAGGCGGTCTCCTCGGGCTGCTTCCGCCTCGCCAACGGCGACGTGGTGGACCTTTATCCCCGCGTCGCCCTCGGCGCGAAGGTGGTCATCAGGCACGCCGCGCAGATCTGAGCGCGGCCGGCCTCTGCTTTCTCGGAGAACGTGATGGTGATGGGCGCGAGACGCAGTCTCGGATTGATTCTCGGCCTGGCTCTCGCCGCCTCGGCGGGTCTCGCAGCTTCCGCGGGGTCCGCGCAGGCGGGCACGCTCGACGAGGTGCGCCAGCGCGGCACGCTCACCTGCGGCGTCAGCCAGGGGCTCGCGGGCTTCTCCGCGCGCGACGCCAAGGGCCAGTGGAGCGGGTTCGACGTCGATTTCTGCCGGGCCGTCGCCGCGGCGATCTTCAAGGACCCGGGCAAGGTGTCCTTCGTGCCGCTCTCGGCGACGGAGCGATTCGACGCGCTGCGGGACAAGAAGATCGACCTGCTGTCGCGCAATTCCACCTGGACCTTCGAGCGCGAGGGGGGGCTCGGCCTCCTCTTCGCCGGGATCGCCTATCACGACGGGCAGGGTTTCCTCGCCATGCGCCGGCCCGCGACCACGACGGCCCTGGAACTGGGCGGCGCGGCGGTCTGCGTGCAGGACGGCACCTCGACCCGCGCCAACCTCGCCGATTTCTTCAAGGCGAACGGGATGACCTTCCGGGAGGAACTCGTCTCCTCCCCGGCTGACGCCGTGAAGGCGCTCGACAGCGGTCGCTGCGACGTCTTCACCGCCGACCAGTCGGCCCTCTATGCGGAGCGCCTCAACCTCGCCAAGCCCGAAGAGGCCGCCGTCCTGCCCGACGTGATCTCGAAGGAGCCGCTCGGGCCGGTCGTGCGCGCGGATGATGTCCGCTGGTTCAACCTCGTGAAATGGACGCTCTTCGCGCTGATCGATGCCGAGGATCTCGGCGTCGCGACGGCGACGATCGAGGATGCCGCCAAATCGGCCAAGCCGGACGTCCGGCGCTTCGCTGGAGCGGAGGGCGGCTTCGGCAAGATGATCGGGCTCGACGATGCCTGGGCGCTCCAGGCGGTGCGCGCGGTCGGAAATTACGGCGAGATGTTCGAGCGCAATATCGGGTCCGGTTCCCGCTTCGGGATTCCGCGCGGACTCAACCAGCTCTGGTCCAACGGCGGCATCCTCTACGCGCCCCCGCTGAAATAGATCGCGGCCCAGGTCAGCAGCCCCGGCAGATTCCCTTGCGGATGCGGCGGTCGAGTTCCTCCTGGCGCCGCTCGAGATCCGTGGGCAACTGGTCGCCCTCTCCCAGCGCCTTGCCGGGAGGCTTGGCCTTGCCGGTCCGCCTCGCGGGGCCTGGGGGCTCGGCCGCTCCCGGCGGGGTTGCCGGTTCCGTCACCGGCGGGATTCCGAGCATGCCTTTCGTGCGGCCGCCGAGCGGCGCCTCGATCTGCGCGCCGGCTTCTCCCGCGACGAGGCACCCGGCGAGAATGGCGGCGGCGATCCGTCTCATCGTTTCGGCGCTCCTCGACCGACCGGGACAAGCGCGAGGGAGCCTGCGGGTTCCGGCGCGCGGGGGCAACAGTCCGCGGGCGATGTGGGTCGCGCCCCCTCGGCGGAAGCTGCGCGCTTGACCCGGAGGGCCCGATCGGAGAGAAGAACCCGCAACATCGTGACTGAGGTTGCCCGGCCTTGAGCCGGGTTTTTTATGTGGGCGCCGTGCCGATTCCCGTTGCAGCCGCGCCCGCGACGTCCCGAGGTGATGCCGTGGCGAATGTGGTTGTGGTCGGCGCCCAGTGGGGTGACGAGGGCAAGGGCAAGATCGTCGACTGGTTGAGCGAGCAGGCCGATGTCGTCGTCCGCTTCCAGGGCGGCCACAATGCCGGCCACACCCTCGTCATCGATGGCACCACCTACAAGCTCTCCCTGCTTCCGTCCGGGGTGGTCCGCCCCGGAAAGCTCGCCGTCATCGGCAACGGCGTCGTGGTCGATCCCTGGCACCTGGTCCAGGAGATCGAATCGATCCGGGGCCAGGGCGTCGCCGTCTCGCCGAAGACGCTGCGCGTCGCCGACAACGCCACCCTCATCCTGCCGCTGCATCGCGAGCTGGACCATTTCCGCGAGACGGCCAATGCCGGGCTCAAGATCGGGACCACCAAGCGCGGCATCGGGCCGGCCTACGAGGACAAGGTCGGGCGGCGCGCGATCCGCATGATCGACCTCTCGGACGAGACCGTCCTGGCCGGCAAGGTCGAGCGGCTCCTCGCCCATCACAACGCGCTGCGGCGTGGCCTCGGGATCGAGGAGGTCGACGGCGCGGCGCTCCGGGCCGAATTGCTGGAGCTGGCCCCGAAGGTGCTGCCCTATGTCGACCGGGTCTGGTCGCTGCTCGACGAGGCGCATCGGGCGGGACGGCGCATCCTGTTCGAGGGCGCGCAGGGCGCGCTTCTCGACGTCGACCACGGTACCTATCCCTTCGTGACCTCCTCCAACATCGTCGCCGCCCAGGCCGCGACCGGGTCGGGAATCGGCCCGAAGGCGCTCGGGACCGTCCTCGGCATCGCCAAGGCCTACACGACGCGCGTCGGCGAGGGCCCCTTCCCGACCGAGCTGCACGACGAGACCGGCGAGCGGATCGGCTCGCGCGGGCGCGAATTCGGCGTGGTCACCGGCCGCAAGCGACGCTGCGGCTGGTTCGACGCGGTGCTGGTGCGCCAGACCGTCAAGACCTGCGGGATCGACGGCATCGCCCTGACGAAGCTCGACGTGCTCGACGGTTTCGAGACGTTGCAGGTCTGCACGGGCTACCGGCTGGACGGCGCCGAGATCGACCACCTGCCGGCCTGCCAATCGGCCCAGGCGCGGGTCGAGCCGATCTATGAGGAGATCGAGGGCTGGAGCGAATCGACTGCGGGCGCCCGCTCCTGGGCCTCGCTGCCGGCCGCGGCCGTGAAGTATGTGCGGCGCATCGAGGAACTGATCGGGGCGCAGGTGACGGTACTATCGACCTCGCCCGAGCGGAACGATACGATCCTCGTGAAAAATCCCTTTGAGAATTGACGGACAGGGGTCGGATCGACCGGACGATGGCGGATTATTACCCCCTTCTGGCGCGTGCCCTGGAGAGCCTGCCCGAGAAGACCCAGGATGCGCGCAGCCAGGTCTATGAGCGCGCCAAGGCGGCCCTGACGGGGCAGTTGCGGAATATCCAGCCGCCGCTCGCGGAAGAGGCGGTCACGCGCGAGCTGGCTTCGCTGGACGACGCGATCGCCCGGATCGAGCGCGCCCATGCGGCGCCCCCTCCCGAGGCCGCCCCGCCGCCCGAGCCCCGGATCGAGAGGCCGAAGGTCGATCCGGGCCGGATCCGGCTCGGAGGGCGGCGCAACCGCTCGGTCCTGACCGCCGCCGGTCTCGCCGCGGCGATCATGCCGATCGCGGTCCTCGCCTGGCTCTGGCGGGACCGCCCGGCTCCCGAGGTCCCGCCGGCCAATCCGCCCGTCGCGCAGCCCGCCTCGCCGCAGGCGGGCTCGGAGCCCAAATTCCCCGAGCGGGTCGGCGGAGGGGCCGGCGGCGAGGCCGCTCCGGCGGGCCCCGCCCAGCCCGCCCTCGCGGTGGCCCAGAAGGCCGCCCTGATCGAGCAGAATCAGCAGAATCCGCAGCAGCCCAAGGTCACCGAGGGGCGGGCCTTCTGGCGCCTCGACGCGGTCAACAGCGGGCAGGGCGAGCCGCTGGAGACGGTGGTGAGGGCCACGGTCGAGGTTCCGCAGGCGGGGATTTCCCTTCTGCTCACCCTGAAGCGCAATCGCGATACGACGCTCCCGGCCTCGCATACGATGGAATTGAGCTTCACCACGCCCGCGGGCGATCCGGGCCGGATGGTGCGCGACGTCAACCTGCCGCTGTTCGGCATCGACGATCGCGCGCGCGGGGTGCCGCTCGCGGCCCTTCCCGTTCCCGTGAAGGAGAACCTGTTCCTCATCGGGCTGTCGGATCTGCGCCGCGACGTCGAGCGGAACACCGATCTGATCCTCAACCGCAACCTGATCGAGATCCCGCTGCTCTTCGCCTCGGGCGCGCGGGCGACGCTGATCTTCGAGAAGGGAGTGGCCGGCGAGCGGGTGGTCGCGGACGCCTTCAAAGCCTGGGCGCAGCCTTAAAGGGCGGCCGGCGGGTCCGTCACCCGTAGCGATGCAGGCCGGTGCCGTGGCGGTCGAGCCAGGCTTCCGCCTCCTCCGTGCGCGGGCAGAGCCCGTGGACGATGCGCCAGAAGCGGTGGCTGTGGTTCATCTCCTTCAGATGCGCGACCTCGTGGGCGGCGAGATAGTCGAGCACGTGGGGCGGGGCGAGGATCAGGCGCCAGGAGAAGCTGAGGGAGCCGTTCGCGGAGCAGGAGCCCCAGCGGCTGCGGGTGTCGCGGAGCGTGAGGCGCCGCGAGGAGACCCCGAGGCCCGCGCAATGGCGCGCCACCGCCTCGCGCAGATCGGCCTCGGCCTCCGCGACGAGAAAGCGCCGGACCCGGCCGGGAATCGCGCTCTCCTCTCCGCGAACCGCGATGGCGGGCTCGCCCGCCTCGTCCGGCACGACCCGCGTCGTGCCTCGTCCTTGCGTTTCGTGCACGATGCGATGGGGAACGCCGCGCAGGGGGAGGATCGTACCGGGCCGGAAGGGAATCCGCTCGGGCAGGCGGGACAGGCGCTGGGCGATCCAGCCGCCATGGGCATCGAGGAAAGTCCGGGCGCCCGCCAGCGGAGCCCTCGGCGGCAGGGTGAGCGTGACCGCGCCGGTCGCGGCCGAGACCCGCAGCGTCATGCGCCGGGCGCCGTCGCGCCGCCGCAGGGCGACCGCGACGATGCGGTCGCCGAGATCGACGTCGAGCCTGTCCGGCTCGGCCGCGGCAGGGGGGCGGAAGAATCGGCGAAGCCGCAGCATGCCGCGATTCTGCCCGCGAGGAGGCCCCCTGTCATCCCGCCCGGCCGTTGCGGCCGGGGGGAGGGGGCCGGCGGCGCGGCTCAGCCGGCCGCGAAAGCCAGGACGCGCGTTTCGGCGGTCTTGTCGGCGGCCTTGGCCTCGTCGTTCTGCGGACGCATCGGCACGCCGTGCGCCGCCATGTCGTGGGTCATGATGAAATCGGCGATCCGGGGGGCGATCTCGGAGCGGAAGCGGGCCCCGTTGAAGACGCCGTAATGGCCGACCTTGGCCTGGAGGTAATAGGCTTTCTTGTCGGAGGAAAGGTTGGGCGTCAGTTCGAGGGCCGCGAGCGTCTGGCCGATGCCGGAAATGTCGTCCTTCTCGCCCTCGACGGCCATGATCGCGCAGCGGCGGATCGCCATGAGGTCGACGGGCTCGCCGCGATGGGTCATCTCGCCCTTGGGCAGGAGATGCTCGACGAAGACCGTCTCCACCGTCTGGAGGAAGTATTCGGCCGTGAGGTCCATGACGGCGAGGTATTCGTCGTAGAATTCCCGGTGCTTCTCGGCGGCGTCGCCGTCGCCGGTGATCAGGTGGTTGAACATGTCCCGGTGCGCGGAGACGTGCCGGTCCATGTTCATGGCCATGAAGCCGGAAAGCTGGAGGAAGCCCGGATAGACCTGCCGCATCGCGCCCGGATAGCCGAAGGGCACGGTGTGGATGCAATGGCGCTTGAACCACTCGACTCCCCGCTTCTCCGCGAGAAGGTTGACGGCGGTCGGCGAGCGGCGCGTGTCGACGGGCCCGCCCATGAGCGTCATCGACAGCGGAATGTGGGGGCTGTTCTCGGCCTCGAGCCGCGCCACCGCGGCGATGACCGGAACCGAGGGCTGGCAGACGCCGAGAAGGTGCAGGTCGGGCCCGAGATCCCGACACATCTCCTTCACGTAGTCGATATAGACGTCGAGATCGAAGGAGCCGTCGGTCAGGGACACCAGGGAGGCGTCCGCCCAATCGGTGATCATCACGTCGTGGGTCGGAAGGAATGCCTCGACGGTCCCTCGCAGCAGGGTCGCGTAGTGCCCCGACATGGGCGCGACGATCAGCAGTTTCGGCTGCGGGCCGCAACGTCCGGCCCGCGCGAAGCGGATCACCTGGACGAAGGGCCGGTCCCAGACCACCTCCTCCGAGACGGCGACCCGCTCGCCGCCAAGGAGGGTCGAGTGCAGGCCGAAGGACGGCTTGTCGTATCGGCGCGTCGTGCGCTCGAACAGCTCGCAGGCCGCGACGACGGACTTGGCGAAATGGGTGGTCCTGATCGGGTTGATCGGGTTCTCGAGCATCAGCCTGGCGAGATCGGTGGCCGCTCGCGCGGGCGCCAGCCACATCTGCGCTGCATCATACCAGAAATACGCGTTGTCCATGCGTGTCCACCCGGTACGCTACGTCTCAGCTCCAGACAATGGCTGAGACTTCTTGAACGTCCAATGAACCCCGGACTGTGATCACGCTCAACTGTTTTTCGACTCGGAATAGGATGAAAAACCACGGATCGCGACATTTACGCCACGCCGCCCCCCTGCCGGCCCCTGACGAGCGCCTTCTTTCCTCCTAGATAGGGGCGGACAGGCTCGGCCCGCGCGGCGGCGAGACAGCGAGAGGAGGGGCCGTGTCGGCCGATCGGGAGATGAGCGGGGGCCCGGAGATCGCCGCCTTCGGCAGCGAGGCCCGCCGCCTCAAGCTCGATACCCTCGTCAGGCTGCGCTGGCTGGCGGTGACGGGACAGTGCCTCGCCGTCGCCTTGGTCCATTTCCAGCTCGGCTACCGGCTGCCCTTCGCCGCCTGCCTCACCGCCATCGCGATGTCGGCCGCGCTCAACGTCTGGCTCCAGATCCGGCGGCCCGCGAGCCACCGGCTCAGCGACGGCGTGGCGACGGCTTTGCTCGCCTTCGACATCGTGCAGCTCGCCGTCCTGCTCTTCCTGACGGGAGGGCTGCAGAATCCGTTCTCGATCCTGTTCCTGGTGCCTGTCCTCATCTCCGCCGCCTCCCTGTCGCCGGTCCGAACCCTGGGCCTCGGCCTCTTCGCCGCCGGCTGCGCGACGCTGCTCGCCCGCTATCACCTGAAGCTGCCCTGGAGCGAGCCCGGCGGCCTGGAACTGCCCTGGATGTATGTGGTGGGCATCTGGGCCGCGATCCTGCTCGGCCTCTCCTTCACCAGCGTCTTCGCCTATCGCATCGCGGAGGAATCGCGCCAGCTCGGGGACGCGCTCGCGGCGACGGAGATCGTGCTCGCGCGCGAGCAGCATCTCTCGCAGCTGGACGGGCTCGCCGCGGCCGCGGCCCACGAGCTCGGCACGCCTCTCGCGACGATCCGGCTCGTGGTGAAGGAACTGGCGCGCGAGACCGGCCCCGACAGCCCCATCGCGGAGGATGTCGCGCTCCTGCGCGACGAGGTCGAGCGCTGCCGCGTGATCCTCTCGAAGCTGACTTCCCTCGGCGACGACGAGGGAGGGGGCTTCTTCGCGGTCATGTCGCTCGGCCAGCTCCTCGAGGAGGTGGCGGGGCCCGACCGCAATCTCGACGTCGAGATCGAGGTGAGGCGGTCGGGAGAGGGGCCGGAGCCGATGTGCCGGCGCTCGCCGGGCCTGATCTACGGGCTCGGCAACCTCCTCGACAACGCCGCCGATTTCGCCGCCTCGAAGGTCGCCATGACCGCCACCTGGACCGGGGACACGGTCTCGATCGAGATCCGCGACGACGGCCCCGGCTTCGCCCCCGAGGTGCTCCTGCGGATCGGCGAGCCCTATGTGACGACGCGCGGGCGGGGGCGGGACGGGGAGGGCTCGGGGCTCGGGCTCGGCCTTTTCATCGCCAAGACCCTGATCGAGCGCTCGCGCGGCCATCTCGCGCTGGTCAATGCCGTGGGCGGCGGCGCCGTCGCCCGCATCGTGTGGCCGCGCGAGGAATTCGAGCGCGATGCACATCCCGGCGCGGAGGATGTGCGGCGAAACATCCCGGAAGCGGAAATCGTACCTATATAGAAAATGGGAATCATTCCGAGGAACGTCCGATGGCGCAACTGCACAGCGTGAGTTCAGATCCGGCCCCGGCTCCCGCCAGGGACGCGACCCTGCTGATCGTGGACGACGACCGCCCCTTCTCCAGCCGCCTCGCGCGCGCCATGGAAGGGCGCGGCTACGAGGTCCGCGTCGCCGAGAGCGTCCAGGAGGGAATGGCGGCGATCGACCAGAAGGCTCCGAGCTTCGCGGTGATCGACATGCGGCTCGGCGACGGCTCGGGCCTCGACGTGATCGCGAAGCTCAAGGAGCGCCGCCCCGATGCGCGCGGCGTGATCCTGACCGGCTACGGCAATATCGCCACCGCCGTGACGGCCGTGAAGCTCGGCGCCTTCGACTATCTCGCCAAGCCCGCCGATGCCGACGAGATCCATGCGGCCCTGATGGCGGAGCCCGGCGAGCGCGCCAATCCGCCCGAGAACCCGATGTCGGCCGACCGGGTGCGCTGGGAGCATATCCAGCGCGTCTACGAGCTGTGCGGACGCAACGTGTCCGAGACGGCGCGGCGGCTGAACATGCATCGACGCACGCTCCAGCGCATTCTGGCCAAGCGCGCGCCGCGCTGACGCCCCGACTCAGTCCATCCAGCCGAAGGCCGCCGCCGGGTCGACCAGGGCGTGGTGGCGGTTGGCGGCGACATGGGCGAAGCGGAGCAGCATCGCCTTGCGCCGGGCCCCCGCCATGCGCTGCTCGGGCGCCTCCCGCAGGATCTCCGCTCCGAAGGCGTCGGCCACCACGATCCCGGTCTCGGCGGGGAGCAGCCCGGTGTGGAAATCGGGCGGGACGGCGAAGAAGAATCGGTCGCAGAAGGCGCGATACTCGCCCCATTTCCCATCCGCGCGGTAATCGGCGAGGCAGGACTTGACCTCGACGATCCACAGGCAGCCCGCCGGCGTCAGGGCGACGATGTCGGCCCGCCGGCCGGTCGCGAGGGTCAGTTCCGTGACGCTCGCGCAGCCTTGCGCGGCGAGGAGCCGGCGCACGCCAGTCGCCACGGCGAGCGCCGCCGGCGACTGACGGCCGTCGGGTCGGACAGGGAGGGGCGTGGCCTGGAGGCTCATGCGGGGCGCCGCGCGTTCACGATTCGTTTCATGCCACTCTGCTGTCTTCCCACCGCCCTGTCATCCCCGGCCGGAGCGAAGCGGAGGGGAAGGGGATCCAGGAGGGCTCGCAGGCGGCTCTGGATCCCCTTCCCGCGCCTCCGGCGCGCCGGGGATGACAGGGGAGCTTCCCGGCGTGAGGCGTGGGCTTCTTATGAAGCGTTCGGCGCGGGGCGGGCGACGCTCGAGGCGCAGGAATTGTAGCCGCCCCGGACCACGATGCGGTCGCCGCATTGATAGGAGCATTGCATCATCCCCTGCGGCGTCAGGCGGACCGAGGAATAGAGCACGCATCGCGGCAGGGGCGTTCCGGCGGCCTGCTTGCGGCCGTCCGGCCCCCCGGCGCGCGCATCCGGGGACGAGGCCAGCGCCGAAAGAAGGAGGGCGGCGGCAATGATTCTCAGAGGCAATCGGGACTCCTGGTCGATTCCGACGGGAGCCCAGCCATCCTCGGGCGGCGTTTCGCCCCGATGTCGCGGGCGCAACCTCGGCGGAACAGGCCGGCGGCCCTTCGCCCGCGATTTTTGCTCCGGCGCGTTTTCTTCGTGCGGGCCGGCTCCACCTCGCTTGAAAATGCTCTAACGTTCCCGCTCCCCTCCGACGGATGCCCCATGGAGCGCGATCCTCTCCGGCTGGTCTGGCGCGCCGCTCCCGGCCTGACCGCCGCCCTGATCCTCGTGGCCCTTCTCGCGGGCCTGCCGCTCCTCTGCGTCGTGCTCGAACTGGTGGGCGCGGCGATCGACGCCGCCGCCGCCGGGGGGCGCTCCGGCGAGGCCACGCTGCTGCGCTGGACGATCGCGCTGCCCGGCCGTCCCCCCGGCGCGCCACTCGTGCTTCTGCCGGGAGTCACGGTCGCCCGGCGCATCCTGCCCCAGACCATGGCCGTGGGGGTGGCGGGCGTCGTCGCCGCCGCGACCCTCCTCTGGGGGATCGCCGGGTTCCTCGCCGCCCGGATCGGCCGCAAGGTGCACGATCTCCTGATCGCGCGCATCAGCGAGGGCATCGCCTCGGCGCCGGTCTCGGCCTCGGAGGAGGCGCGCCATGCGGCCGCCCTCGCGGTCGAGGCGATCGGGCGGGATCGGCGCCGGCTCGGCCTGCTCCCGGCCATGCCTGTCCTCGTGGGTGCAGCGCTTCTCGCCTGCGTGGCGTGGGTTCTCCTGCGCGACGTCGAGAGCGCCGTGGCGCTCCTGGTCGCGCTCAGCGCCTTCGCGCTCGTGGCCGACCGCCAATCGGCGCTCCGGCGCAGGCTGGCGGAGGCGGAAAGGCAAGTCGCGGGCAGCCTGCTCGAGTCCCTCACGGGGCTCGCGCGCAATCTCTCGGCTGTCGCTCGCCACGGCACCCGGGCGTCGGAGAGTGGGCGGATCGCGGAAAACCTGGCCGCCGCCGAGCGCCGGGCCGATTCCCTGGAGGCGCGGGCGGTGGCGGGCGCGGCGGTGACGGCGCTCCTCATGCTGGCGGGGCCGCTCGCCGTCCTGTCCGCGGGCCTGTGGGCCTCCGGCGCGCGGGAGCTGGGGCCGGGCGAGGCCGCCTCCTCCGTCGCCGCCGCCGTCGTCGCGGTCGCGGCCCTCGTGGCGCATCAATCCGCGCGGCGGATGCAGGCCGAGACCGTCCCCGTCCTGACCGAGCTGGGGCGTATCCTCGGCGGGCTCCAGTCCCGCCGCAGGGGCCGCGAGGCGCCGGCTCCGCCGTTCGCGGGGCTGATCGAGGCGAGCGAGGTCGCGACGGCTCCCGCGCCCGAGGGGCGGCTCACGGGCGCCTCCTTCTCCTTCGACCTGCCGGGGCATGTCGCCCTGACCGGGCCCCGCTGGGGCGGGGCGCGAATCGCCGCGGCGCTCCTCGGCGGACAGATTCCGCCGAGCCGGGGCACCCTGACCCTCGCCGGACAGGATCTCGCGGGCGCCGATCCCGTCTGGCGCGCGCGCCACTTCGCCTTCGCGGGCGGCGAGACCTATCTCTTTCCGGGGACGCTCCGCTCGAATCTCGCCTACGGCGCCCTCGACAATCCCGCGCTCGACGGGCGTCTCGCGGCGGCCGTCGCGGCGGCGGGCCTCTCCCCCCTGGTCGAGCGGCGGGGCCTGTTCGGCAAGGTCGATCCCCGGCGCGAGCCCAGGCTCGCCGAGGCGCTTCTCGCGGCGCGGGGCGCGCTTCGCGGGGCGCTCGCGGCGAAGGGGCTGTCGGATCTCGTCGCGCCCTTCGATCCCCTGTCCTACAACCTCCATGCGACGGTCGGCGAGAACCTGCTGTTCGGGGCGGCGATCGGCGACACCTTCCGCGAGGACCGGCTTCCCTCCCAGCCCTTCATGCGCAGCCTGCTGGATGCGGAGGGCCTGACGAAGCCGCTCACCGAGATGGGCGCGGAGATCGCCCGCGCGACGCTCGAAATGTTCGCGGATCTTCCGGAGGGGCCCTCGATCCTGGCGGGCTATTCCCTCGTCTCGCTCGACGAGCGCGAGGACATGGAGCGAATTCTCGGCCGGCGCGCCGCCGGCCGGCGCGGGGCCGCCTCCAGCCGCGACGGCGAGCGGCTGATCGCGCTCGCGATGCATTACAACGAGCCGCGGCACCGCCTCGGGCTGCTTTCGCCGGAGATCGAGGATCGGATTGTGCGCGTGCGCACGCAATTCGCGGAAAAGCTGCCCAAGAGTCTGGAACCGGCCGTGGAGGTCTTTGCTGCCGATCGGGTTTGCGCCGCGGCGAGCGTCCGCGACAATCTCCTGTTCGGCCGCATCGTGCAGGGAAGGGCGAATGCCGAGCGGGACGTCATGGGCGAGATCCGAATGATTCTCGACGAGTTCGGGCTGCGGCCCGAGATCGCCCGGATCGGCCTCACCGGCCGGCTCGATCCGGTGGATCACGGCATGACCATGGCGGAGCTGGCGGCCGTCGAGGTGGCGCGCTGCCTCGTCAGGGCGCCCGACAACCTTGTGGTGGAGCATGCGCTCGACCATCTCTCCGAGGACGAGGCGGTGGCGACGGCTCGCCGGCTCGCCGCGGAGATGTCCGGCCGCGGCCTCGTCCTGGCCCTGCCCGAGCCGGTCTGGGCCGCGACGCGCGATCTCTTCGCCGCGACGGTCCGCTTCGAGGCGGGCCGGGCCGCCGAAGATGCCGTGTCGAAAATCCCGGCCGCGGCCTCCGCGGAGGAGGCCGGGAAGCGAGTTGCGTCATGAGTAGCGATAGCCTGCCCGATGCGGAGACGCTCTCCGTGAGGTTCTGGGGCGTGCGGGGCTCGATCCCCGCGGCGGGGGCGAAGTTCGAGCGCTTCGGCGGCAATACCCCCTGCGTCGAGATCCGTTGCGGAAACCGCCTCTTCGTGGTGGACGGCGGCTCCGGCATCATGCCTTTCGGCCGCATCCTCGCCGCCGATCCGCCGCGCGAGATCGACATCGTGCTGAGCCACCTCCATCTCGACCACGTTTTCGGGATCCCCTTCTTCAAGCCGGCTTTGTCGCCGCAATGCCGCATCCGGCTCCATTGCGGCAACCTGCGCGGGGAGAGCGCCGAAGAGGCCCTGACGCGCCTCTTCTCGCCGCCGCTTTTCCCGATCTCCCTCTCGCAGCTTCCCGGCCGCTTCGAGCATCACGGCTTCAAGGCGGGCGACGACCTCGTCTTCGCGGACGGCTTCAGGTTGCGCACGATCCCCCTGAACCATCCCGGCGGGGCGACGGGCTACCGCTTCGATTTCGGGGGCCGCGCCGTGTGCTACATCAGCGACATCGAGCATAGCGATCCCTGGCCGCCGAAGGATCTCCAGGATTTCCTGCGCGGCGCCGATCTCGTCATCTATGACGGCATGTTCTCGGAGACGGAATATCTGTGCTGCCAGGGCTGGGGGCATTCGACATGGCAGAAGGGCGTCGCCCTGGCCCAGGCGGCGGGCGTGCCGCATCTCGCGGTCTTCCACCTGCATCCCATGCATGACGACGCGCATCTCGACGAGGTGGAGACGGAGATCAAGGCCGCCATGCCCGGCGCCTTCCTGGCGCGCGAGGGACTCGTCCTGACCTACCGGTCCCGCTCTTGAGCCTCGTGGCCTCCCTGGCCGCGCTTCTCGGCGCGGCTGTGCTGTCCTTCGGCCTCATCCGCCTCCTGCACCCGCTGCTCGTGCGCTATGCGCTGGCGCGGCCCAACGCCCGCTCGAGCCACAAGGTTCCGACCCCGCAAGGAGGGGGGATCGCGGTCGTCGCGGCCTTTCTCGTCGTCGGGCTGCCCGCGCTCGTCGCCGTGGCGGGGGCTGCGGCGCTCCCGTCCTTCGCGGTGCTGGCCGCTGCGATCCTCGTCCTCGCCGTGCTCGGCGCCGTCGACGATATCCGCCCGCTTCCGGCCCTGCCGCGGCTCCTCGTCCAGCTCGGCGCCGTCGCCGCGGTGGTGGTGTGGGCCGGTCCGGGACGCATCCTCCCCGAGGCGGTGCCGCTCTGGCTGGAGCGAAGCCTCCTGGTCCTGGCGGGCGCCTGGTGGGTCAACCTCACCAATTTCATGGACGGGATCGACTGGATCACGCTCGCCGAATTCGTGCCGATGACGGCCTTTCTCGCGGCTCTGGGCGTCCTCGGGATCACCGAGGCGGCAGCCGGGCCCCTGGCCGCGGCCTTTTGCGGCGCGCTTCTCGGCTTCGCGCCGGCGAACCGGCCGGTGGCGCGCCTCTTCCTCGGCGATGTGGGCTCGCTGCCGATCGGGCTCCTGAGCGGCTGGCTGCTCCTGTCCCTCGCCGCCTCGGGCCATCTTGCCGCCGCGCTCCTGCTTCCACTCTATTACGTCGCCGATGCCACGCTGACCCTGGTCCGCCGCGCGGCGCGGGGAGAAAGGGTCTGGGAGGCGCATCGCTCGCATTTCTACCAGCAGGCAACCGCGAACGGCTTCTCCGTCCTGGAGGTCGATGCCCGCATCCTCGCCCTCAATCTCGCCCTCGCGGCCCTGGCCGCAGCCACGATCGCGTGGCCCGCTCTCGTCTGGCCGGATCTTCTCGCCGGGGCGGCGCTGGTCGGGCTCGTGCTCCGGCTCTTCGCCACGCCCCGTTCTGTCTAAAGGACGGTTGTGCTAGAGGCGTGCCGGAACGCCGGACGCCCCGCATGAATCCCATCTTCGCCGAGCTGGAAACCTCCGTCTTCGAGGTCATGTCGCGCCTCGCCCGCGAGACCGGGGCGGTCAATCTCGGCCAGGGCTTCCCCGACGATCCAGGCCCGCTCGACGTGCGCCACAAGGCGGCGGAGGCCGTCATCGACGGCTGGAACCAATATCCGCCCATGATGGGGCTGCCCGAGCTGCGCGGGGCGATCGCAGCCCATTACCGCCATTGGCAGGGGCTCGACCTCGATACGGAGACCGAGGTGATGGTTACCTCGGGGGCGACCGAGGCCCTGGCCGGTGCGCTCCTCGCCCTGGTCCGGCCCGGCGACGAGGTGGTGCTGTTCGAGCCGATGTACGACGCCTATCTGCCGCTCGTCCTGCGGGCGGGCGGTGTGCCGCGCTTCGTCACGCTCCAGCCGCCGCGCTTCCGGCTCACCGAGGAGGCGCTCGCCGCCGCCTTCGGCGAGAAGACGCGCGTCGTCCTCCTGAACAACCCGCTGAACCCGACCGCGACCATCTTCCCCGACGAGGATCTCGCCCTCCTCGCCGATTTCTGCGTGCGACACGACGCGGTCGCGCTCTGCGACGAGGTGTGGGAGCATGTCGTCTTCGACGGGCGCCGGCACAAGCCGCTGATCGCCTTTCCCGGCATGCGCGGGCGCACGGTGAAGGTCGGCTCGGCCGGCAAGATCTTCAACCTGACGGGCTGGAAGGTCGGCTTCGTGATGGCCGCTCCGCATATCCTCAAGGTGCTCGCGAAGGCGCATCAATACGTCACCTTCACCACGCCTCCGAACCTGCAAGCCGCCGTCGCCTACGGCCTCGCCAAGGACGACGCCCATTTCGAGGCCATGCGGACCGAATTCGCCCGGGCGCGCGACCGGCTGACGGGGGGCTTGCGCGATCTCGGCTTCGCGGTGATCCCGGCCGAGGGCACCTATTTCGTCAATATCGACATCGGCGCGCTCGGGGAGACGGACGACGTCGCCTTCTGCCGCCGGCTCGTCCTCGACCACGGCGTCGCCGCCATCCCGGTCAGCGCCTTCTATGCGCGCGGAGAGGTGAAGACGGTGGTGCGCTTCTGCTTCGCCAAGCGCGATGCGACGCTCGACGCCGCGCTCGAGCGCCTGTCGGGCGTCCTGCGCCGGGCCGCCTGAGCGGCCGGCCATGGCCGAGACGGACTCCGAGACGGTCCTGGACCTGCGCGGGCTGAAATGCCCGCTGCCCGTCCTCTTCACGCGCAAGGCGCTCGCGGCGGCCGAGCCCGGCGCCGTGCTGCTCGTGCAATGCACCGATCCGCTGGCACGGCTCGATATCCCCAATCTCGTCCGGGAAACGGGCGACCTCTTCGAGGGGGCGGAGGCGGGCGAGGGCCATGTGACGCTGCGCCTGAGGCGGGCCGGATCGGCGGCCGGCCCGTGAGGCGCCCGACCATGCCCAAAAGATAGCCAGCATGCTTCTGTCCGTCCGCGTGGACGGACAGCCGGGATTCAGGAACGGGCGCGCAGGATGCCCGCCATCCGCCCGTCGCCCTGGGCGCGGGCCTCCCTTGGCGGAGATGGACATGACCCGATTCGATACCTTCCCGGCCCGTCTTCCGGCCCTTCGGCGCGGCCTCCTGGCCGGCGCCGTGATGCTCGTGCCGCTCTCGGCCTCGGCCCAGCCGGCGCCGTCGGGAGCCGGCGAGCATCCGCACCGTCCCGCGACTCCCGCCCCCCATGCGGCTCCCGCGCCGAAGCCCGCTCCGGCCCCGAAGCCCGCTCCGGCCCCGAAACCCACTCCCGCGCCCCGGGCCGCTCCCGCTGCGCCTGCCGCTCCCGCTCCTCACGCGGCTCCCGCTCCGGCTGCTCCCCGCCCTGCGCCCCCTGCGCCCGCTCCGAAGCCCGCCGCCCCCGCGCCCCATGCCCCGCCGTCTTCCCGGGCTCGCCCCGCCATGCCTGATGCCCGCCGGCCAGCACCCCCGGCCGGTCCGAATGCCGGAGCGCCCGCTTCGGGCAGTCCGCCGCCGGCCGTCACCCAGCCGGGCGGACGCGGTGCCATGCCCCCCGTTCCCGCACGGCCGGGCGCCGGGTCCCCCGGGACACCGCCCGGCGCGGGGACTCCCGGAACGCCTTCCGATGCGCGCCGGCCCGTGACGCCCGGCGGGCCGAATGCGGGGGCGCCCGCCTCGGGCGGCATGCAGCCGGGCGGGCGCGGCGCCATGCCCGCCGGTCCTGCGCGGCCGGGCGCCGGGTCCCCCGCGACGCCGCCCGGCGCGGGAACTCCGGGAACGCCTCCCGATGCGCGCCGGCCGGTGACGCCCGGCGCGCCGAATGCGGGGTCGCCGCCCGCCTCGGGTGGAATGCAGCCGGGCGGGCACGGCGCCATGCCCGCCGGTCCTGCGCGGCCGGGCGCCGGGTCCCCCGCGACGCCGCCCGGCGCGGGAGCTCCGGGAACGCCTCCCGATGCGCGCCGGCCCGTGACGCCCGGCGGGCCGAATGCGGGGCCGCCCGCCTCGGGCGGCATGCAGCCGGGTGCGCACGGCGCCATGCCTGCGCCGCCTTCCGGCGCCCCGGTGCCTCCCGGCGCCCCGGTGCCTCCTGGCGGCGCGCGCCCGGGCATGGGCGGCGTCGTGGGGGGAGCCGTGGGCGGCGCGGCGGTCGGGGCGGGGCTCGGCGCCGCCATGTCCGGCCGCGAGCATCGCCGGCCGGACGGCACGGTCGAACGCGATCCGGCCAATTTCGACGAGCTTCGCGCCGGGCGGCGGGAGGTTCAGGAGGGCGGCCGGACCGTCATCCGCGAGCCGGGCGGCCGCACGATCTTCCGCGAGGACGGCCGGATGATCATTCGCAGCGACGATGCGGACCGCTTCCGGTCCGGCCCCGGCGAGCATCGCATGGAGCGGCGGGGCGGCGAGTTCGTCTATTACGCCCGGCGCCCGGGCGGCCCGATGATCGTCACCTATACCGATCCCGGCGGACGCCTGATCCGGCGCTCGATGCTCGGCCCGGACGGGCGCGAGGTGATCCTCATCGACAATGCCCCGCGTCCCGGCGGGAGCTATTTCGTGCCGCTGCCGCCGCCGGTGATCGCCATCCCCCGCGAGCGCTACATCGTGGAAGGGGACGATGCGCCCTATGCCGACGTCTACGGGGCGCTGGTCGCGCCGCCGGTCGAGCGCCTGCCGCGGCCCTTCACCCTGGACGAGATCCGCTACAGTCCGCAGGTGCGCGCCCGCATGCCCAGCGTCGACCTCGACAGCCTCACCTTCGATACGGGATCGTGGGTGCTCTCGCCCGACCAGATCGGGCGGCTCGGGGTGATCGCGCAGGCGCTGAAGGCCGCCATCGACAGGAATCCGCGCGAGGTGTTCCTGATCGAGGGGCATACGGATGCGGTCGGCTCGCCCGAGGACAACCTGTCCCTGTCCGACCGGCGGGCCGAATCGGTCGCCGTCGCCTTGCAGGAGCGATTCGGCGTTCCGGCCGAGAACCTGACGACGCAGGGCTACGGAGAGCAGCAGCTCAAGGTGCAGAGCCAGGGGCCGGAGCGGCGGAACCGGCGCGTGACCGTGCGGCGGATCACCCCGCTCCTGGCCGAGGCGGGTCCGGCAGGCGCCGCGCCTGCGCCCCGGTAAGAGAGAGGACAGGCCGGGCCTTCACCTCGCGCGGAAGGCCCGGCTGTCAGGCTGCACGACGCGTCCCGTCGCGCCCGGGTCGCGGCGGACCGAGAACCCGCTCGTATTCCTGTTCCGGCAGGCCGTAGGCGCCGTTGGTGGCCTGCCTCAGCCTGGGGCGGTCCAGGATCTCGACGACGCCCCGGCGGGCGCGGATCATGCGCTCGCCTTCCAGCATGTGCAGGGCCACCGTGATGCCGGGACGGCGGACCCCCAGGATGAGCGACAGGGTCTCGTGCGTCAGCTCGATCTCGTCGCCGTCGATCCGGTCATGCGCCATCAGCAGCCAGCGCGCGAGGCGGGTCTCGACGGTCTGGCGCGCATTGGCCCGGCCCGTCTCGGCGATCTGGACCGTGAGGGCATAGGCATATCGCATGAGAAGGTCGCTCAGGCAGGGGCAGCCCTCGCAGGCGGCCTTCAGGCGCTCCAGGGGCATGCGGTGAGCCTCCCCCGCTTTTTGCGAGACGAGGTCGAACGGACCGCCCGCCGGTCCGAGAAGGGCGCAGAGCCCCGCCATGCCCTCGCGGCCGAGAAGCGCGACTTCAGTCTGGTCGCGGCCGCCCCGGCCGGCGAAGAAAGACAGGAGGCCGCTTTCCGGGAACAGCGCATCCGTCATGGGTTCGAAGGCGCGGCGAACCCTCTCCCCGGGCGCGAGCCGGATGCGCTCCAAATCTGGGCGTATACGCGCAAATGCATCTGGCGGAAGCATCTGCAACAGACGGTTGCTGACCGAAAATTCAGCCATATCCTTTTCTGTCCTCACTTTTTCGGCATTCGGCCCTTGTGGGAGGATGCCGCTTCTCGTTGTGAACGTGCGAAAACGAGATAGCGTTCCGCCGCGGGCGCGCGGGGCTTCTTGTTGAGCCGGGCCGGATCGTGCCAGGATGGCTGGATTGCGGCCCGTGCCCTCCCGCCTGCGAACGAGCCTGCTTAGAATTCTTCCAGGTCTATTCTATCGCTCGGCAAGGACTTCACTTTAGAACGCATGCAGACAATGGCATCCGCGGCGACAACTTGCCGGGCCCGTGGATCACGACAGATTTCTCTGCGGCCCTTTTCTTGGCCGGACCGGCGGAGTATGACGGGGGGCGGGCTGCCGGTCGAGGACTATTGCAGCCCGTGTCAGGTGAGGCTGCCGGCGAAAAGCCACGTGCTCGATCCGGCAACCGGCCTGCGCATGGTCACCTCGCGGCCCGCGTCATGCGGGGCGCGTCCTTCTTCTGGCGGCAGGGCATGATCCGGCACCGCAACCCGATCCGGCACTGGGCGGAGGTCTGAATCCGTGGTTTCCTCTCGTCCCCGCCTGCTTGCCTTCGTCCTGGCATCGACCCTGCTGGCAGCCTCCGCCTCGGCGCAGGTGACGGCTCCCGGCGGCGGGGCCGAGCCCAAAGCCGCCGGAACTCCCGCCGTCGCAGCTCCGGCATCCGCGGCGCCCGCCGCGGCCTCCGAGCCGGCTTCCCCCCCGGCGCCGGCTCCCGAGCCCACCTCCTCCCCGCCTTCGGCCGGGCCGGCTCCCGCCCAGCCGGCGCCCGGCGCCGTCGATCCGGCCAGCGGACGGCCGCTCGGCGCGAACGGCAAGCCGATGCCCGAGCTTTCGCCCTGGTCCATGTTCATGGATGCCGACATCCTGGTGAAAGGGGTGATGCTCGGCCTCGCCTTCGCGTCGGTGCTGACCTGGACGATCTTCCTCGGCAAGACGGCGGAACTCATGGTCGCGCAGGCGCGGCTGAGGAAATCGATGAAGGCGCTCGAGGGCTGCTCCAGCCTGCTCGAGGCTCAGATGATGATGGCCAAGCAGCGGGACGTGACGGCCGTGCTCGTCCAGCAGGCCGTCCAGGAGACGCGGCTCTCGGCCGATATTCCCGGCGACGGGGGCCTGCGCGAGCGGGTCGTCTCGCGCTTCGGCGAGGTGCAGAAGACGGAGGGCCGCATCATCCGGCGCGGCATGGGCATTCTCGCCACCATCGGGTCGACCTCGCCCTTCGTCGGGCTGTTCGGCACCGTGTGGGGCATCATGAACAGCTTCATCGGCATCTCGAAGTCGCAGACGACCAATCTCGCCGTCGTCGCGCCCGGCATCGCCGAGGCGCTGCTTGCGACCGCGATCGGCCTCGTCGCCGCGATCCCCGCCGTGATCGTTTACAACCACTTCGCCCGCGCGACGAAGGGCTACATGGAAAGCGTCGGCCGGGCGGCGGGGGCCGTCGGCCGGCTCCTCTCGCGCGATCTCGACCGGGCCCGCGGCCGCCCGCTCACGCATGCGGCGGAAGCGCGCGCCGTGGCGGAGGCCCGCGCCGTGGCGCAGGCGGCGGAATAGGCCGATGGGCGCTTCCCTCGGCGAAGCCGCCGACGACGACGACGATTTCGCGGAATCCCACGAGATCAACGTGACGCCGTTCATCGACGTCATGCTGGTCCTGCTCATCATCTTCATGGTGGCGGCCCCGCTCTCGACCGTCGACCTGCCGATCGACCTGCCGACCTCGACCGCGCAGCCGATCAAGAAACCCGACAAGCCGACCTATGTGAGCATCAAGGCCGATCTCGCGGTCCATCTCGGCGAGCAGCAGGTCAAGCGCCTGGATCTGGCGCGGGAACTCGACCGGCTCGGCGACGGCTCGCGGGACCGGCGCATCTTCCTGCGCGCCGACAGGACGGTCCCCTACGGCGAATTGATGAGCGTGCTCGAGATCCTGCGCGCGGGCGGCTATCTCAAGGTCGCGCTGGTCGCGCTCGAAGGCGTGCCCGAAGGCGCGGCGGCCCCGGCCACCCCTGCGGCTCCCGCCGTTCCGGCCGCCGGAGGACCCTGAGGGCCATGGACGTCGACCCCTCCGCCAAGCTCGTGAGGCACCGCGGCACCCGGATCATGTGGGGCGCCGCTTTCGCGCTGGCGCTGGCGCTGCATGCGGGCGGCCTCGTCGCGGCGCTTCTCGACATGCGCGCGGCGGCGGCTGACGACGAGATGGGCGCGCCGGCGATCGAGGTCGGGATCGAGCTGGCCTCGCCCCAGACCGAGCCGACCGACCTGCCGCCCGGCCCGGAATCGGAAGCCTCGACCGCCTCGACCGCGCAGGTCGAGCAGAAGCAGGTCGAGGAGCAGAGCGACAAGCCCAAGGACACGCCCGTCGAGAGCGAGGATCCCGACCGCGTCGTCTCGACCGCCCCGACCGAGAAGCCCAAGGAGGAGACCGAGGCGCCGGCGACCCGGGCCTCCCAGGCTTCCGAGGAATCCGCCGCCGCCGAGGCCACGGCTCCACCCGTGATCGAGAAGGCGCAGGAGGCTCCGGTTTCCCGCGCTCCGGTCCAGGGAACGGGCGCCAGCGCGTCGCGCGTCCGCACGACCTGGCAGCGCCAGCTCGTGGCCCATCTCGACCGCCACAAGCGCTATCCCGCGGGCGGCAAGCGGGCCGCGCACGAGGTCCTGATTTCCTTCACGCTCGACCGGACGGGGAAGGTCGTCGCGACGGCTATCGCCAGAAGCTCGGGCGAGCCGGCCTTCGACGAGGCCGCCCTCGCGATGATGCGGCGGGCCGATCCCGTCCCCGCACCTCCGCCGCTCGTCGCCGACGAGGGGCTCACCTTCACCGTCCCGGTCGTCTTCCGCCAGTCGCGGCGCTGAGGCGGCGCGGCGATCTGCCCCCGCCTCCGTCCAGAGGCGGGCTTGCGGTTCCCCCGCGCCTGCGGCAGTGGGGGCCCGCGCCGCGGCAAAGCCGGGCGCTTCCCTTCAGGATTCACGAACCATGGCTTCGACGCTCTCCCGCCTTTCCCATGCCGGCATCCTGGCGCTGGCCCTGGCGGGAGCCGGGGCCGCCGCGGCCCAGGCGCCGAAGGCGCCGGCCCAGCCGGCGGCTCCCGCTGCGGCGCCGAGCCCGGACACGGTGATCGCCCGTGTCGACGGCGAGCCGATCACCGAGGGCGACCTTGCCATCGCGTCGGAGGACCCCGCGCTGGCGCTGCCCAATACCGAGCCAGCCCAGAAGCGGGACATCCTGATCGGCTACCTGATCGATCTCAAGCTCGGCGCGAAGGCGGCGGAGGCCGCGAAGCTCGGCGACACCGACGCCTTCAAGAAGCGCCTCGCCTATCTGCGGACCAAGCTCCTCGTGGACGAGTATATCGACGGGCAGACCAAGGCGGCCGTGACGCCGGAGGCGGCGCGCAAGCTCTACGAGGAGACGCTCAAGGACATGAAGCCGGAGGAGGAGATTCATGCCCGGCACATCCTCGTCGACAGCGAGGAGCTTGCGAAGAAGGCTGCCGCCCGCGTCAGGGCCGGCGAGGATTTCGCCAAGGTGGCCGGCGAATTGTCCAAGGATCCGGGCTCGAAGAAGGACGGCGGCGATCTCGGCTTCTTCACCAAGGACCGGATGGTGGCGCCCTTCGCGGAGGCAGCCTTCAAGCTCAAGCCGAACGAGATCTCCGAGCCGGTGAAGAGCCAGTTCGGCTGGCACGTCATCCAGGTCCTGGAGCGCCGCTCGAAGCCGCTCCCGACCTTCGAGGAGATGCAGGAGCAGATCGACCAGTACCTCACGCGCAAGGCCCAGCAGGACGCCGTCCTCGCCCTGCGCAAGACGGGCAAGGTCGAGCGGCTCGACAAGCCGGCCGAGGCGCCGAAGCCCGCCAAGCCGTAAGGGACGGTGGGCCGGGGGCCCGTGCCGATGGAGGATGCTCTCTCGCAGGGTACCGGATGAGTGCCCCCCGTCATCCCGGCCGGAGCCAGCGGGTCCGGCCTTCGGTCGAGACAATAATTTCTCCCGGACGCCCGGTTCGAGAAACCAGTCTTCTCCATCCTCTCATATCTTTGATATTCCATCCGCATTGACTTCGGGGCGGCTGGATATCAGTTTTCGGTCAGGTTTTACTTCGCAGGACATTGTCTTCGTGACCATGTCCAGGATCTGGCCACTCGCATCATGACGCTTTCGGTGCTGTCCCGCCTGCTTGATCGTGGCCTCGCCCTGCTGGCGGCCACGGACATGCGGCTGTTCTGCGCCGAGGGGGCCTTCGTCGAGGAGGCGGAGGAAGGGGCCGGGGGCGCGGCCCGCATCGCGCAGGGCTGTCGAAGCCGTCACGTCTCCGATTTCCTTCCGACCACGTGATCCGAGCTTCGCAAGGCCATGACCTTCCATGATGTTCGTGAACCCGCCGACAGGCCGGGCCTCTCCATCCTGTCCGATGCCCTTGCCGGCCTGCCCCTGACCGACCGCCTGCGGGCTATCCGCGATGCGGTGGAGGGCCGGCTCGTCTTCACGACGAGCTTCGGCATCGAGGACCAGGTCCTGACCCATGCCCTTGCCGCGAGCGGCATCGGGGCCGAGATCGTCACGCTCGATACCGGCCGCCTCTTCGACGAGACGCTGGAGGTCTGGGCCGAGACGGAATTCCGCTACGGCCTCTCCATTCGCGCCTTCACGCCGGAGCGGCAGGAACTGGAAGAGCTGCTCGGCCGGGACGGCCCGATGGGATTTCGCCGCTCCCCCGAGGCGCGGCGGGCCTGCTGCGACATTCGCAAGGTGCGCCCGCTCGGTCGCGTCCTCGCGGGCGCGGCGGGCTGGCTGACGGGCCTGCGCGGCGAGCAATCGGCCGCCCGCTCGGCGACCCCCTTCGTCGAGGTGGATGCGAGTTTCGGGCTCCTCAAGCTCAGCCCGCTCGCCGACTGGACCAGGTCGGAAATCGCCGATTTCGTCCGCGCCGAGGGCGTTCCCTACAACGCCCTGCACGATCGCGGCTTCCCCTCGATCGGCTGCGCGCCCTGCACCCGCGCGGTGCGGGTCGGCGAGCCGGAGCGCGCCGGCCGCTGGTGGTGGGAGAGCGAGGAGAAGAAGGAATGCGGCCTGCACGGCCGGGCTTCCGCAATCCCCCTTCCATCCGCCGAGGCGGCGTGAGGACATCATGGCCTATTCGGATATCGCGGCGCGTCCCCGCGCAGGGCTTTCGCATCTCCAGAGGCTGGAGGCGGAGAGCATCCACATCATGCGCGAGATCGTCGCGGAGGCGCGCAATCCCGTCATGCTCTACTCGATCGGCAAGGATTCCTCGGTCCTGCTGCATCTGGCGCTGAAGGCGTTCCATCCCGGCCGGCTGCCCTTCCCGCTGCTTCACGTCGATACGGGCTGGAAATTCCGCGACATGATCGCCTTCCGCGACCGGCGCGCAGTCGAACTCGGCCTCGACCTCATCGTCCACACGAACCCGGACGGGGTGGCTCGGGGAATCGGGCCGATCAGCCACGGCTCGGAAATCCATACCGACGTCATGAAGACGCAGGCGCTCCGCCAGGCGCTCGATGCGGGCGGGTTCGACGCGGCCTTCGGCGGCGCGCGGCGCGACGAGGAAGCCTCGCGCGCGAAGGAACGGATCGTCTCGCTGCGCACGCCCCAGCATCGCTGGGACCCGAAGCTCCAGCGCCCGGAGCCCTGGCGGCTCTACAACGGGCTGAAGCCCGCCGGGCATTCCCTGCGCGTCTTCCCGCTCTCCAATTGGACCGAGCGGGACGTCTGGCTCTACATCGAGCAGGAGAACATCCCGATCGTGCCGCTCTATTTCGCCGCCGAGCGCCCCGTCGTCGAGCGCGACGGGCTCCTCGTGATGGTGGATGACGAAAGGCTCCCGCTTCGCCCCGGCGAGCGGCCGGAACTGCGCCGCGTCCGGTTCCGCACGCTCGGCTGCTACCCGCTGACGGGCGCGGTCGAGAGCGATGCGACGACGCTGCCCGAGGTGATCGCCGAGACCCTGTCGGCCCGCGTCTCGGAGCGGAGCGGCCGCGCCATCGACCAGGACAGCGCCGCCTCCATGGAACGCAAGAAGCAGGAAGGCTATTTCTGATGTCCGCCCTCCCGATCCTCGCGGCGGCGCCCGCCGGGGCCGTCGAGTCCTCTTCCGCCCGCCGGCGCGATCTCCTGCGCTTCATCACCTGCGGCTCGGTCGATGACGGCAAGTCGACCCTGATCGGCCGCCTGCTGCACGATAGCGGTCACCTCTTCGAGGACCAGCTCGAAGCCCTGGCGCGCGATTCCGCCCGGATGGGCACGCAGGGCGGCGCGCTCGACCTCGCGCTTGCCCTCGACGGCCTCGCGGCCGAGCGCGAGCAGGGGATCACGATCGACGTCGCCTATCGCTATTTCTCGACCGCGCGGCGCTCCTTCATCGTCGCCGACACGCCCGGCCACGAGGAATATACCCGCAACATGGCGACCGGCGCCTCGACGGCGGATGCGGCCATCCTGCTCGTCGACGTGCGCAAGGGTGTGACCACGCAGACGCGCCGCCACGCCGTGCTCGTCGCGATGCTGGGCATCCGCCATGTCGCGCTCGCGGTGAACAAGATGGACCTCGCCGGCTTCGCCCGCGAGCCCTACGAGGCCGTGATGGTTGAAGCGCGCCGTCTCGCCGACGCGCTCGGGCTCGGGCTGACGGGCGTGCCGATCGCGGCGCTCACCGGCGACAACGTCGCCGCCCGCTCCGCCGCCATGCCCTGGCACCAGGGGCCGCATCTCCTCGAATGGCTCGAAACTCTCGCTGTCGGCGAGGAGGAGACGGGCTCGCTCCGCCTCGCGGTCCAGTCTGTCAGCCGTCCCGATTCCTCCTTCCGGGGCTATGCCGGCCTCGTCACGGGCGGGCCGGCCTGGCCCGGACAGGCCGTGACGGTCTATCCCTCCGGCAAGGCAACCCGCATCGCGCGCATCGTGACCTATGACGGCGATCTCGACCTCGCGCTCCCGGGCCAGTCGGTGACGCTGACCCTCGCCGACGAGGTCGACGTCTCGCGCGGCTGCGTGATCGCGGCCGGCCCGGCTCCGGCGGTGACCGGGCGCGTCTCGGCGCGCCTGTTCTGGATGGCGCCGGAGCCCCTGCGTCCCGGCGCCTCCTATCTCGCCAAGATCGGCACCCAGCTCGTCCCCGCGACGGTGACCGCCATTGCCGGACGCATCGCGCTCGAGCCGCTCGGCGAAGAGCCGGCCGCCGCCCTCGGCCCGAACGACGTCGGCGACGTCGCCCTCGTCTTCGACCGGCCGGTCGTCGTCGAGCCCTATCGGGACAGCCGCGACCTCGGCGGCCTCATCCTGATCGAGCGGGAGAGCTTCGCGACCGTCGCGCTCGGCCTCGTGCAGAAGGCCGCGGCCGGTCCCGGCGAGAGCGAGGAGAGGGAGGCGGCGCCCGCTCCGCGCGAGGCGGCGGCCTGGCTCGCGGTGCCCTTCGCCGCGCCCTGGCGGAGCATCCTCAAAACCGTCACCTGGCGGCTGCTCGGCACCTTCCTGACCGTGCTCGTCGCCTATGCGCTGACCCGCAATCTCCGCCTCGCGCTGGTGCTGGGCGGGATCGAGATCCTGGCCAAGTTCGTCCTCTATTTCGGCCACGAGCGTCTCTGGGCCCGGATCGGTCTCGGACTTCGCGCGTTGCCCTCCGCCTCCGGACGATGATCGACCACGCCCGAAAGGACATCGGATGACCCTCTCGACCAAGCTGCGCGGGGCTTTGCTCGCGCTGGCGCTCGCGGCGAGTCCTGCCGTGGCCCAGACCTCGCTCCTCAACGTCTCCTACGACCCGACGCGCGAGCTTTATCGCGACATCAACGCCGCCTTCACCAAGTACTGGAAGGAGAAGGAGGGGCAGGACGTCACCGTCCGCGCCTCGCATGGCGGCTCGGGCGCGCAGGCGCGGGCGGTGATCGACGGGCTCGAAGCCGATGTCGTGACGCTGGCGCTCGCCTCCGACATCGACGCCATCGCCGAGCGCACCAACAAGATCCCCTCCGGCTGGCAGAAGCGGCTGCCCAACAATTCCTCCCCCTATACCTCGACCATCGTCTTCCTGGTCCGCAAGGGGAACCCGAAGGCGATCCGGGACTGGGACGATCTCGTGAAGCCCGGCATCCAGGTCATCACCCCCAATCCGAAGACCAGCGGCGGGGCGCGCTGGAATTATCTCGCCGCCTGGGGCTATGCGCTGAACAGGGGGGACAGCGAGGACAAGGCCAAGGACTTCGTCGCCGCGATCTACCGGAACGTGCCCGTGCTCGACACGGGGGCGCGGGGCTCGACCATCACCTTCGCCCAGCGCGGCCTCGGCGACGTGCTGATCGCCTGGGAGAACGAAGCCTATCTCGCGATCCAGGAATTCGGCGCGGACAAGTTCGAGATCGTCGTGCCCTCCATCTCGATCCTCGCCGAGCCGCCCGTCTCTCTCGTCGACGCCAATGTCGACAAGAAGGGCACCCGAAAGGTGGCGGAAGCCTATCTGGAGTTCCTCTATACCCCCGAGGCCCAGGCGATCATCGCCAAGCACCACTACCGGCCCTCGCGGCCGGAGACCGTGGACAAGACACTCCTCGAGACCCTGCCCAGGATCCAGCTCTTCACCATCGACAAGGTGTTCGGGGGCTGGGCCAAGGCGCAGCCGGCCCATTTCGGCAATGGCGGCATCTTCGACGGCTTCGCCAAGGCGAGGCGTTGAGGACGCCATGGCCGGGGCCGCCCTGACCCTCGCGCCGCCGGCCCGGCGCCGGCGGGCCATCATCCCGGGCTTCGGGATCGCGCTCGGCTACACGCTGACCTGGCTCGGGCTGATCGTCCTCCTGCCGCTCGGCGTGCTGATCCTCGAATCCTCGGCCATCGGCCTGTCCGGCTTCGCCGAGGTCCTGTCCGATCCGCGCGTCCGGCACGCGCTGGCGGTGAGCTTCGGCGCCTCCTTCGCGGCGGCGCTGACGGCGTCGGTCTTCGGGCTCCTGATCGCCTGGGTGCTGGTGCGTTACCGCTTTCCCGGCCGGGGCCTTGCGGATGCGATCATCGACCTTCCCTTCGCGCTGCCGACGGCGGTGGCGGGGATCGCCCTCGCGACCCTCTATGCGCCGCATGGCTGGGTGGGCGGCCTCTTCAGCACGCGGATCGCCTTCACGCCGCTCGGCATCTATCTGGCGCTCGTCTTCGTCTCGCTGCCCTTCACGGTCCGCACCCTCCAGCCGCTGATCGAGGAGATCGACCGGGAACTGGAAGAGGCGGCGGCGACGCTCGGCTCCTCGCGCGCCCAGACGCTCCGGCGGGTGATCCTGCCGCCGCTCGTGCCGGGCCTTCTGACGGGCTTCGTGCTGTCCTTCTCGCGGGCGGTCGGCGAATACGGCTCGGTGATCTTCGTCGCCGGCAACCTGCCCTATGTGTCGGAGATCGCGCCTCTCCTCATCGTCATCAAGCTGGACGAGTTCGACTATCGCGGCGCGACAGCCATCGCCGTCGTGATGTTGGCGATCTCCTTCGCCGCGCTCCTGGTCATCAACCTGATCCAGGCCGCTTCCCGCCGGAGATACGGCCATGTCTGAGCCCGCCGCTCCGCGCCAGACCTATCAGGTCGGGACCGAATCGCCGCTGGTCCGCCGGCTCGCGATCGTCCTGGCCCTGGGCTTCCTCGCGCTGTTCATCGCGCTGCCCCTCGCGGTCGTCCTGGCGGAAGCCTTCCGCCAGGGCGCGGCGGCGGCCGTCGAGGCTTTGCGCGAGCCCGACACGGTCGCGTCGATCCGGCTGACGCTGATCGTCGCGGCGATCGTCGTGCCGCTGAACCTCGTCTTCGGCATCGCGGCGGCCTGGGCGATCGCGAAATTCGAGTTTCCGGGCAAGAGCCTCCTCATCACGCTGATCGATCTTCCCTTTTCGGTCTCGCCCGTGGTGGCGGGCCTGATCTTCGTCCTCGTCTTCGGCGGCGACGGGACGGTCGCGAGATGGCTCCAGGCGCACGACCTCAAGGTGCTGTTCGCGCTTCCGGGCATCGTGCTCGTGACGGTCTTCGTAACCTTTCCCTTCGTCGCCCGCGAGCTGATCCCGCTGATGCAGGAGCAGGGAACGGGAGACGAGGAGGCGGCGTTGACGCTCGGCGCCTCCGGCCTGCGCACCTTTCTCACGGTGACGCTGCCCAATATCCGCTGGGCGCTCCTTTACGGCGTCCTGCTCTGCAATGCCCGCGCGATGGGCGAGTTCGGCGCCGTCGCGGTGGTGTCCGGCCGCATCCGCGGCCTCACCACCACCATGCCGATACAGGTGGAGATCCTGTACAATGAATACCCCATCTATCCGGCTTTCGCCCTCGCTTCGCTCCTTGCCCTCCTGGCCCTGGTCACGCTCGTCATCAAATCCTTCCTGGAATGGCGGCACGCTGATAAGCTCGCCTCCCGAACCGGACATTAGAGATCGCGTGCAGGCCACCGAGGTTCGAGCCGCGGGCATCGGGAAGATCTTCGGCGAGGCGTCCGCGCTCGCCGATGTCGACCTGACGGTGCGCGAGGGGGAACTGCTGGCGCTTCTCGGGCCCTCCGGCTCGGGCAAGACGACGCTGCTGCGCGTGATCGCGGGGCTCGAGATTCCCGATACCGGCCGTGTCTTCTTCGGGGCGGACGACGTCACGGACCGGCCGGTCCAGCATCGCGGCATCGGCTTCGTATTCCAGCATTACGCGCTGTTCAGACACCTGAGCGTCCACGACAACATCGCCTACGGGCCGCGTACGCGCGGCCGGCACCGGCCGGCCGAGGCCGCGCTGAAGCGGCGGGTCGAGGAATTGCTCGCCCTCGTGCAGCTCGAAGGGCTCGGCGGGCGCTTTCCGGCCCAGTTGTCCGGCGGGCAGCGCCAGCGCGTGGCGCTGGCGCGGGCGCTCGCGACCGATCCGCGCGTCCTCCTCCTCGACGAGCCTTTCGGAGCGCTCGACGCCCAGGTGCGCAAGGACCTGCGGCGCTGGCTGCGCGAGATCCACCGCGAGACCGGGCAGACCACGATCTTCGTCACCCACGACCAGGACGAGGCGCTGGAACTCGCCGACAGGGTGGCGATCCTCAATCGCGGCCGGCTGGAGCAGCTCGGCTCGCCCGACGAGGTCTATGACGATCCGGCCTCCGCCTTCGTCATGTCCTTCGTCGGCGAGAGCAGCGCGATCCCGGTTCGGATCGAGGCCGGCGCCGCGCATGTGGGCGGCCGGGCTCTCGCCGTTTCCGCCGCCGGGCAGGCGCCGGGCGAGGCCGTGCTCCATGTGCGGCCCCATGCCCTGCGTCTTTCCCCCGGGGGTGAGGGAGAGCTGCCCGGCCGCGTCGTGGCCGTGCGGCGGGTGGGGCGTGTCCGCCGCGCGGATATCAGGCTGGACGAGGCCGGCGTGGAGATCGAGGCCGACGACCCGGAGCAGCGCCTCGCGGTCGGTCAGGCCGTGGGCGTGACGATCGAGGCCGCCCGCATCTTCCCGGCGCGGTGAAGAGAGAGACGGAACCTCTCCGCCTGCGCCCCGCCGGGAGGCGGATCTCTCCGTAGTCCGCCATAATAAATATTCCGAACTACTTGTCCGCCTCCTGTCTTTCGCCCCATCATCCGTCGTCGAGAGAAAGACAACGAAGATGATGAGCAGTCTCGGACTTCCCGCGGGCGCGAATTTGCGCCGCATTCTCGAAGTGCTCGCCGTCGCCGGCTCCTTCGTCCTGATCGCGGCGATCGTGCTGGGAGGGCTGTGGCCGGTGTGATTCCGCGGCGCCGGCTCAGCCCTGGAGCGTGAGGCGGTTGCCGGAGATATCGAAGCTGCGCAGGCGCCGGAGGAAGGACATGCCGAGGAGGTTCACGCCGAGCCGCCCGCGCGGGACGATGGCCGCTTCGACATCCCGGATTTCGATCCCGCCGACGCTCAGCCGGCGCAAGGTCACGGGGGCATAGGTTCCGGTGCCGTTGGCGGTCCTGCTGCGCCCCGTGAAATCGGAGCGGCGCAGATGAATGCCGATGCGCTCGGCATCCTCCTCGCGCAGGACGACGAGGCTCGCGCCCGTATCGACCATGAGCGGGACGGGTGTCCCCTCGACGCGCCCCTCGACCGCGAAATGGCCTCGCCGGTCGCCGGCGATGGTCTCGGTGCGGGAGCCTGCCTCGAAGGAGGCGGCCGGGAGGGTTGCGGCGTTGCGCGCGACAAAGCCCTGCTCCCGCGGCGGGCGGTCGCCGGAGAGGCCGAGCGAGGCGAGCCTCTCGCCCGCCCCCATCACCGCGAGCCCGACGCTCGCGAAGGTTCCGAGCGCCCAGACAATGGGTCGTGTCACGCTTAAGGCCTCCCGCCGCTCCCACCCTGCGCGTCAATGATCGCCGGATGGTGAAGGCGGGCGCTCGAATGCGATGCGTCCCCGGCCTTCTTCCTCTACCGCGTGCCGAACATGCGGTCGCCCGCATCGCCGAGGCCCGGCACGATATAGCCGTGGTCGTTCAGCCTCTCGTCGATGGCGGCGGTCCAGACCGGCACGTCGGGATGGATATCGCGCAGGTGGCGGATGCCCTCGGGCGCCGCGAGCAGGCAGACCATGCGCAAGTCGCGGGCCCCGCGCTCCTTGAGCCGGTCCACCGCCGCGACGGCCGAATGGCCCGTGGCCAGCATCGGGTCGAGCACGAGGACGAGGCGATCCCCGAGATCCGAGGGGGCCTTGAAGTAATACTCGACGGCCGAGAGCGTCTCCGGGTCGCGGTAGAGGCCGATATGGGCGACGCGGGCGGAGGGCACGAGCCCGAGCATTCCGTCGAGGAAGCCCACGCCGGCGCGCAGGATCGGCGCCAGGACCAGCTTCTTGCCCGCGAGCTGGGGCGCCTGCATGCGCGCGAGGGGCGTCTCGATCTCCACCTCCTCCAGCGGCAGGTCGCGCGTCACCTCGTAGAGGAGCAGCATGCCGATCTCGTTGAGGAGCTGGCGGAAGCCCTTGGTGGAGCGGTTCTTCTCCCGCATCAATGTCAGCTTGTGCTGCACCAGCGGATGCCCGACGACCGTGACCCCTTGCATCTGCGCCCCCTGATCCGGCTTCGCCCGCCGCTCCGCTTGCGCATCTCGCCCGGCGGGGGCGGCCGGGGCAAGCACTCAGTTTCCGAAGGGAGAGAGGAGGTCGATCAGGGCGGGGATCAGCGGCGCGTCGGCCGGCGGCATCGGATAGTCGCGCAGCTTCGCCGGCTTGACCCAGGCGAGACGCTGGCCTTCGAGCGGCCGCGCCGTCCCCTGCCAGCGCCGGCAGGCATAGAGCGGCATCAGGAGGTGGAAATCCTCGTAAGGATGGCTCGCGAAGGTCAGGGGCGCGAGGCAGGGCTCCGCGACCTCGATGCCGATTTCCTCGCGCAATTCGCGGATCAGCGTCTCCTCGGGCCGCTCGCCGGCCTCGACCTTGCCGCCGGGAAATTCCCAGAGGCCCGCGAGCGCCTTGCCGGCCGGGCGCTCGGAGATGAGGACGCGGCCATCCGCATCGATCAGCGCGACCGCGGCGACGAGAAGGAGCTTCATGGATCCGGGCCGGGAAGAGGGGAGGGCGGCGGGGGGCGTCCCCGCTACTGCGCAGGCTCGAAGGAGAAGGTCATCTGGATCTCGGAGGAGACTTCGAGGGAGCCGGGCTGGACGGGGACGTCGGCTCGCGCGGCCCGCGCGGACATGGGGGCGGGGCGGGGCATCGGCCGGTAGGAGCCGCCGGCATTGATCGATTCGATGCGCTCGATCCTCACACCCGCCGCCCCGGCAATGACCTCGGCCTGGCGGCGGGCATCCTTGACCGCGGCGGCCAGCGCGTCGCGCTCGAGCTTGCCGGGATCGGCCAGCTCGAAGGAGATGCCCCCGATCTGGTTCGCGCCGCCATCGACCACGCTGCGCAGGAACCCGCCGAGCTTGGCCAGGTCGCGCACCCGCACGACCACGGAATTGCTCGCGACATAGCCGTCCGGGCGCGGCTCCATGTTGCCGTTCGGGTCGCGCACGCTCTTATAGGCGGGCTGGAGCGCGACATAGCTCGTCTGGATGTCGCGCGGGGCGATGCC
This sequence comes from Enterovirga sp., assembly GCF_035325185.1. Taxonomy (GTDB): domain Bacteria; phylum Pseudomonadota; class Alphaproteobacteria; order Rhizobiales; family Beijerinckiaceae; genus Enterovirga. The sequence goes on from NZ_DAOLAJ010000027.1 coordinate 38,232, forward strand.
GAAGGCGATGGCCGAGGTCGCGATCTTGCCGGCCGCGGCCGAGGTGGCGTCGATCGCCGCGGCCGTCGTCGGCGCCTTGTTGGTCACGCCGATCGAGATCGAGGCGAAATCGGGCGCGGCTTCGAGCGTCGCCCGGCCGGTCACCGTCATGAGGGGCCGGCTCGCCCCGCTGGTCTCGGCCATGGCGAATCCCGGCAGAAGGGAGAAGGAGAGCGCGGCGAGGGCCGCCAGATGATGCTTCACGAACGGTAATCCCCGTTGATCTCGACATATGCCTTGGTCAGGTCGCAGGTCCAAACCCGCGCCGAGCCCTGGCCGAGGCCGAGATCGACCGTGATCGTCACCTCGTCCTTTTTCATGACCGCCGAGGCTGCGGCCTCGTCATAGGCCGGATCGCGCGCGCCTTCGCAGGCGACCCGGATATCGCCGAACCAGATGGCGAGGCGATCGCGGTCGGCCGGCTCCCCGGCCTTGCCGACCGCCATCACGACGCGGCCCCAATTGGCGTCCTCGCCGGCCACCGCCGTCTTCACCAGTGGCGAATTGGCGATGGACATCGCAATGCGATGGGCGGAGGCGTCGCTCTCGGCGCCGCGCACCCGCACCGTGACGAATTTCCGCGCGCCCTCGCCGTCCCGCGCCACCTGCTGGGCGAGGTCGGCGAGAAGGTTGTCGAGGGCGGCGCGGAACCCGGCGAGCGCCGGGTCGTCGGCGCGCGTGACCGGCTTGTGGCCGGCCTTGCCCGTGGCGAAGAGAAGCAGCGTGTCGGAGGTCGAGGTGTCGCCGTCCACCGTGCAGCAATTGAAGCTCTGCGCGGCGCCCGCCGCCAGCAGCTCGCTGAGGACGGGGGCCGGGATCGCGGCATCGGTGAAGCAGAAGGAGAGCATGGTCGCCATGTCCGGCGCGATCATGCCCGCGCCCTTGGCCATGCCGTTGAGGATGACGCGCACCCCGCCGATCTCGGCCACGCGCGTCGCGACCTTCGGGAAGGTGTCGGTGGTCATGATGGCGCGGGCCGCATTGAGCCAGCGGCCGGATTCCGCGCGCGCCGCGCAATCGGCGAGGACGCCCTCGAATTTCGTCGCGTCGAGCGGCTCGCCGATGACGCCGGTCGAGGCCAGCATCACCTCGTGGGGGCCGCACCCGGCCGCCTTCGCGGCGATCTGCGCGGTGAGTTCCGTCGCCTGCCGGCCCTTGAGGCCGGTAAAGGCATTGGCGATCCCGGAATTGACGACGAGCGCGCGCGCCGTGCCGCCGCCGAGATGGGCCCGGCACCAATCCACCGCGGCCGAGGGGCAGCGGGAGCGGGTGAAGACGCCGGCGGCCTGGGTTCCCTCGTCGAGCAGGGCGAAGAGCACGTCGGTTCGCCCCTTGTAGCGGATGCCGGCCTCCGCGGTCGCGAGCCGGACGCCGGCGACCGGCGGCAGGGCGGGCACCGATTTCGGCGCCAGGGGCGAGACGGGATGCGACACGGGACCCTCGGATGCGAGCCGGCGGGCGCCGGCGGATGCGAGGCGCTTTTCACATCCGGGGGCGGGGGGCAATGGGGAGAAGGGCCTCCCTCGAGGCGATCGGGTGAAGAGCGCGGCCGGGGATGACAGGGAGGGAGTTTTTTCCAATTGCCCTGAAGCCGTGCTCGCCACGGGCAGGCGCGAGGGAGGAGGCGCCACAAAAGAGAAGCCCCGGCCGGGGCCGGGGCTTCTTCGCTTTTTGGGACCTGGGGGAAGGCCTACTCGCCGGCGTCGGCCGGCTCGTCGCTCTGTTGGCGCGGGCGCTCCTCGCGGAAGTCACGCTCGCGGAAATCGCGGTCCCGGTCGCGGCGCGGGCCGCGGTCACGGCTGCCCCGGTCGCGGTCGCGGCGGCGCTCGCCCCGCTCCTCGCGGTCCTCGACGACCTCGCCACGAGCCTCGCGCTCGGCCCGGTCGGCGTCGCGCAGGGCGCGCAGCTTCTCGGTGATGTCCTCGCCCGTCTGCTGGTCGACGACCTTCATCGAGAGCTTGATCTTGCCGCGGTCGTCCTGGCCGAGGAACTTCACCTTCACCTTGTCGCCTTCCTTGACGACGTCGGTGACCTTGGCGACCCGCTGCGGGGCCAGCTCGGAGATGTGGACGAGGCCGTCCTTGGGCCCGAAGAAGTTGACGAAGGCGCCGAACTCCATCGTCTTGACGACGGTGCCGTCATAGATCGTGCCGGCCTCGGGCTCCGCCACGATCGAGCGGATCCAGTTGCGGGCCGCCGTGATCTGCTTGCCGTCCGACGAGGCGATCTTGATCGTGCCGTCGTCCTCGACATTGATCTTGGCGCCGGTCTTCTCGACGATCTCGCGGATCACCTTGCCGCCGGTGCCGATCACGTCGCGGATCTTGTCGGTCGGGATCTGCATGACCTCGATGCGCGGGGCGTGCTCGCCGAG
>NZ_DAOLAJ010000028.1:0-24531 GCF_035325185.1 Enterovirga sp.
GGGCTTTTTCGTTCGAGCCGCTCCCCGTCATCCCCGGCCGGAGCGAAGCGGAGGGGAAGGGAATCCAGAAGGCTCGCAGGCGACTCTGGATCCCCTTCCCGGTCCTTCGGGCCGCCGGGGATGACAGGGAGTGTCCGCGTGCAAGCCGAAACGGCCGCCCTCTAGCCCGACTGGCTCGGAACCTGCTAGCGCCTCGCCGATGACGATCCTGCACGTCCGGCACGAGACGATCTACCGTTATCGCTCCCCCGTCGCCTTCGGGGAGCATCGCATGCTGCTGCGCCCCCGCGACGGCCTCGACCAGCGCACGCTGGATTACCGGCTGGAGATCGAGCCGGCCCCGGCGAGCCTAACCTGGTGCGAGGACGTCTCGGGGAACGCAGTCGCGACCGCGACTTTCGGGCGGCGCGCGAGCGAATTGTCGGTCGTCGCGACCATGGCCGTGGAGCAGAGCCCGTTCCGCGAGCAGGATCTGCGGCTTCCCGCCCATGCGCGGGAATGTCCGTTCTCGTACGGGGCGGAGGAAATGCCCGATCTCGTGCGTTTCATCGAGCCCCACGATCCCGACCACGACCATTGCGTGGACCAGTGGGCCCGCCGGATCCTCGCGGAAGCCGGGCAGGACACCTGGAGCTTCCTCACCGGCATGAACGCCGCCATCCACCACGATCTCGCCTATCTGCGGCGGGAGGAGCCCGGCATCCAGCCGGCCGCCGAGACCCTGCGCAAGGGCTCGGGCTCCTGCCGCGATTTCGCGGCACTGATGGCGGAAGGCCTGCGCAGCCTCGGCCTCGCGGCGCGCTTCGTGTCGGGCTATCTCCATGTGCCCCACGAGGAGGGGCGCGCCGCCCAGGCAGGGGGCAATACCCATGCCTGGATCCAGGTCTATCTGCCCGGGGCGGGATGGATCGACTTCGACCCGACGAGCGGCTGGGTCGGCAATGGCGGCCTCGTGCGGGTCGCCGCCGCCCGCGACCCCGCCCAGGCCGCCCCGCTGGCGGGCAGCTTCATGGGCTTCCCTTCCGATTATCTCGGGATGACGGTCAATGTCTCCGTCACCTCCCGCGATCCCCCCGCCATCGCGGCAGCCTGAGGGAGACGAGCCGATGCTCATCCGGTGCGGATTCGAGATATCCTACGAGATCCACACGCCCTCGCCGATGATCCTGATGCTGAACGTGCATCCCGAGCGCGGGAAGGACCTCGGCGCGCCCGACGAGATCCTGCTCTCGCGCCCCCTGCCCCGCTCCGATTATGTCGATATGTTCGGCAATCGCTGCACGCGCCTGATGACCTCGCCAGGCCCGCTCGTGCTCTCCAGCGATTTCACGGTCGCGGATTCGGGACGCCACGACGAGGTGGTGCCGGAAGCCTGGCAGCACCCCGTGCAGGATCTTCCGCCCGAGGTCCTCGTCTACCTCCTGGGAAGCCGCTATTGCGAGACCGACCGGCTCTCGGACACGGCCTGGTCGCTCTTCGGCTCCATTCCACCGGGCTGGGGGTTGGTCCAGGCGATCGTCGATTACGTCCATGACCGCATCGCCTTCGGCTACGAGCATGCACGCGCCACCCGCACCGCCTTCGAGGCGCATCAGGAGCAGCGCGGCGTCTGCCGGGACTACGCCCATCTGGCCGTGGCCCTCTGCCGCTGCATGAACATCCCGGCGCGCTATGCGACCGGCTATCTCGGCGATATCGGCATCCCGCCGGTCGACGATCCGATGGATTTCTCGGCCTGGTTCGAGGTCTATCTCGCCGGGCGCTGGTACACATTCGATGCGCGCCACAACGTCCCGCGCATCGGGCGGGTGGTGATGGCGCGCGGGCGCGACGCGACCGACGTCGCCATGGTCACGAATTTCGGCCCCTGCACCCTCACCGGCTTCAGGGTGATCTGCGAGGAGGTCGCGCAGGCGGCGTGAACCGGTCCCCGCCGAGCCCCTTCAGCGCGGCGAGGGCCGCCTTGGCCGCATCCCGGCCGGACAGCCTCGCCTTCTCGACGGCGAACGCCGCCCGGAAGGCGGCCCCGCCCTCCGGCCGGGTGCCGACGAGGAGGGATTCGATCGCGCATCGCCCGGTCCAGAGGCGGTCGATCATCGGATGGTCGGCATCGGCGACCGAATCGGCATCCTCGATCGCCGGATCGTCGAGGAGATGGGCGGTCAGGTCGAGGGTGAGGAGGAGGCCCGGCGAATAGCGCGCAAGATCCTCGTCATAGGCAGTCTTGACGTAGAAGGCGCGCCGCCCGGCGATCGAGACGAGCCCTGCCGCGACGGGCCGCCCGTCGAGGAGCAGGGTCGCGACCCGGAAGGCTCCCGCGCGCGCGCCCGCTTCCGCCGCCTCGCGGAAATAGGCCGCCGCGCCCGGAGCGGCGGCGAGGGCCGTGCCGGCGCGGCCCTTCCAGCCCGCGGCTTCGAGCGCGAGGAACCCGTCGAGGGCGGCCGCCACCTCGGCCGGCGAGCGGGCGACGGCGAAGTCCAGCGATCCCTGATCCGACAGCCGGCGGCGCTGGCGGTCCGCCTCGCGGCGGCGGCGGCGCTCCAGCGTCGAGCGCATGTAGTCGGCGCCGGTGCAGCCGCCCGGCAGGAGCGCGCGCCGATGACCGCCCAAGACCGCGAGTGGAAACCCGCCGGCCGCGGCCTCGCGCAGGGCGGCGGCCACGGGGCCGCCGGCGCCGAGGAAGGGAAGGGCCAGCGCGCCGATGCCTTCGCGCGCGAGCGCCGCCAGCATGGCGGCCCAGATCTCCGCCGGCCGCTCGGCATCGAGGAGCGGGGTCGAGAGCGGCGCGTAAAGCTCGGCCGCCCGCAGGACCGGAAGCGGATTGAAATGGCGCCCGCGCGGCCGGACCAGCACCATGAGGCCGACGAGGCGCCGGCTTTCCCCTCTCCAGGCGGCGAGAACCCGCGCCCCGGTCCGGTCGGGCAGGTGCCGCAGGCGCGCCTGCGCGGCCCAGCGGCTGAGAAAGGCGTTGGGCTCGGCGGCGCGGGCCGACAACTCGTCCCACGGCCGGCCGAGATCGTCCGCCTCTTCCGGCGAGAGAAAAGCCGCTTCGGTCACGGCGGCCCGGCCGGAATCAGCGGCATGTCCAAGCCACACTCTTCATTCGGGGCAGGTCCCGGACCATAAGGCTCGCGGATGAACGATTGGTTGGCCTTCCCGGTGCAGGCGACGATGGACGAGGCGGACGACATGCGGCTCCGCGGCTGGGCGGCGCTGGCCGCCGGGCGCTCCTCGACGCGCCGCTTCGTCGAGCGGCCGGTGCCGGAGGGGTGGATCGAGGAGATGCTGCGGGAGGCGCGGCACGCACCGAGCGGGGCGAATTTGCAGCCGGGCGAGTTCATCCGCGTCGAGGCCGAGGCGCGCCGCCGGCTGTCGGAGGGGCTGGTCGGGGCCTATCGCTCCGGCCTGCCCCCGCGCGAGGACTACAGCTATTTCCCCGATCCGATGCCGATGATTCTGCGCCGCCGCCAGGTGGCCGCGGCCCAGGCGCTCTACGGGGCGCTCGGCGCGGCGCGCGACGACCGGGAGGCGCGCCGGGCGCAGTTCGAGCGCAATTTCCGCTTCTTCGACGCGCCGGTCGCGCTCGTGGTCACGATCGACGCGCGGATGGGCGCCGGCTGCTACATGGATCTCGGCATGTGCCTCTACGGCCTCATGCTGGCCGCGGCGGCACGCGGCCTCGGAAGCTGCGCCATCGGCGCGCTGGCCTCCTATCCCGGGATCGTGCGCGACGCCCTGGGGCTCGGCGAGGGGGTCTCGGTGGTCTGCGGCCTCGCCCTCGGCCATCCCGATCCCGCCGCTCCCGAGAACGCCGTCCGCACGGCGCGGCGCGAGGTGGCGGATTTCCTGCGCGTGGTAAGATAGGCCCACCCCCTCCCCCCACGAAGTGGCGGGGAGGTCGAGTCGCGCCGAAGGCGCGACCGGGGTGGGGGGCGCCGACGCGAATGCCCGGCCTGCCGGAAGGCGTCGAGCCCCCCCACCCGGCTCGGCCTTCGGCCGAGTCCGCCCTCTCCGCCGCAAGCGGGGGGAGGGAGAGCCGGCGCATCAGGCGGCGAGGGCGGCGGTCCAGATGGCCGAGTAGGGATAGACGGCGAGGGCCGCGGCGGCGAGGGCGATGCCGTAGGGGATGCCGGTCTTCGGATGGTGCAGCCGCGCCAGCCAGGGCCAGCCGAGCGCGAAGGCCGGCAAGGGGTAGCGGCGGATCGCCAGGAGGGCGACGGTCAGCACCCCGCCCGCGACGGCGGCGAGGAGCAGGTAGTCGAGCAGCACGCCGAAGCCGAGCCAGAGGGCGCTCGCCCCTGCGAGCTTCGCATCGCCGCCGCCCATCCAGCCGAAGGCGAAGAACGAGAAGGTGAGCGCGAGGACGATCCCGGCCGCCGCGAGGTTCATGAGCATGGCCGCCGGGTCCATGCCCACGGCCCAGGCCATGACGGGAAAGCTGGCCACGAGGATGAGGGCGAGCCGGTTCGGGATGGTCATCGTGAGGAGATCGCTGCTGGCGGCATAGGCCATCAGCAGCGGGAAGAGGACGAGAAGGGCGGCTTCGAGCATGGCTGCGGTCTTTCCTCTTCGGACAGGATAAAAAAAGGGTGGCGCAAGGCCACCCCGGTCGTCACGGATCAACCTGTAGCCGGTTGGCCTATCAGTTCGTATCGGACGTCTTCGCGGTCTCGGCGATGAGCCTGGTGCTGATGCCGTTGAACAGGCCCTTCAGGTCGGTGCCGAGAGCCGTCAGAGCGCCGATGATCCCGACGGCGACGAGGGCGGCAATGAGGCCGTATTCGATCGCGGTGGCGCCGGACTCGTCCTTAACAAAGCGCTTCATGATGTTCATGGTCGGTCTCCTGGATGCTTTCTTTTGATGCCCGTAGGCCGGTGAAACCCGGGTTCGTCTGAACCGAAGTCAGATTAGCCGCCGCCCGTTGCTGGTTGGTTAAACCGATCGCCGATCCGCAAGGGGCGATGAATACAGTTAATGCAGGCTTTCTTCGATGAGTAAGCTTTCCATTTGAAGCAATACGCCCCCTGTCATCCCCGGCCGGGGCGAAGCGGAGGGGAAGGGGATCCGGAGGGCTCGCAGGCGGCTCCGCCCTTCCCGGTCCTGTGGGCCGCCGGGAATGACGGAGGGCGTTGTCCCGGCCACCCCGATTTGGTCGCAAGACGCTGTCATTGCGGGTCGCGCAAGCGAGCCCGGAATGACAGGTTGCGGCGATGCGCGCGAATCAGCTCCTCCGCTGCCTCCCCGTCCTTCTCGCGTTATCCCTGTCGGGGGCGCGGGCGCAGGAAGGCGGCAGCCTCGACCCGGCGCCCCTCCCTCCCCTCGCCTCCGCGGGTCCCTCGACCCCGGCCAAGGAGGTGTTCGGGCGCAAGGCGAGGCCGGCCCGGCTGCCGCCCCGCGCCATCGGCTTCTATTCGCGCGGCTGCTTCGCGGGCGGGCAGGCTTTGCCGCTCGAGGGCCAGACCTGGCAGGTCATGCGCCCCTCCCGCAACCGCTATTGGGGCCATCCGAAGCTGATCGCCTTCCTGGAGCAGTTCTCCGCCAAGGTGCCGGCGATCAACGGCTGGCCGGGCATCCTCGTCGGCGACGTCGCCCAGCCGCGCGGCGGGCCGATGATCACCGGCCACGCCTCCCACCAGATCGGCCTCGACGCCGATCTCTGGCTGACGGCGATGCCGGGCCGCAAGCTCTCGCGCTCCGACCGCGAGGAGATCGCCGCCATCAACCTCGTCCGCCAGGACCGGCGCGACGTCGATCCCTCCGCCTATACGCTCGCCCATATGAAGCTGGTCCGCGCCATGGCGCAGGAGCCGGAGGTGGCGCGCATCTTCATCAACCCGGCCATCAAGCGCGCCCTCTGCCGCGATGCCGGCCCCGACCGCGCCTGGCTCGCCAAGGTGCGCCCGCTCTGGGGCCACAACTACCATTTCCACGTCCGCCTGCATTGCCCGCCCGGCGAATGCCGCGACCAGGATCCCGTGCCGCAGGGCGACGGCTGCGGCGACGATCTCGACCGCTGGTTCACGCGGGAGATGCTGTTCCCGGGCCCCGGCGCGCCCCCGCCGCCACTGCTCCTGTCCCAGCTTCCGGCCGAGTGCAGCAAGGTGCTCGCCGCCCCGTGAGACGGGGGCGGCGGGCGCCCTCAATGCCCCTTTTCGTGCCCGCTCTCGCCGAAGCGGTCGGTGAGGGCGAAGAGGAGGCCCGAGACCACGAAGACCATGTGCAGCCCGACATACCAGGCGAGCTCCCGGTCGCTCGTATTCGACACGTTCATGAAGACCTTGAGGAGCTGGATGGCCGAGATCGCCACGATCGAGGACATCAGCTTCATCTTCAGGCCCGTGAAGTCGATTTTCGACATCCATTCGGGCCAATCCTTCGTGTCCTCGACATCGATCTTCGAGACGAAGTTCTCGTAGCCGGAGAAGACCACGATCACGATCAGCGAGCCCGTCAGGGCGAGATCGACGAGGGTCAGGACCGCGAGGATCGTATCCGCCTCGCTGATCGAGAAAGGATGGGCGATGAAATGGACCAGCTCCTGGCAGAATTTCAGCAGGAGCACGACCAGGGCGCCCACGAGCCCGACATAGAAGGGCGCCAGCAGCCAGCGGCTGGAGAAGATGATGCGCTCGACCGCGCGCTCCGGCAGGGGCACGCGTCGCCTCGGCTCGCCGGCCGGCGCCGGCTCGAGATTCTCTCCCATCGCTCAGGCCGCGCGTTCGATGCCGGCCGGGCAGGAGACGCCCGTGCCGCCGAGCCCGCAATAGCCGCCGGGATTCTTCGCCAGATATTGCTGGTGATAGTCCTCGGCGAAATAGAAGGGGCCGGCCGGGACGATCTCGGTCGTGATCGCGCCATGGCCCGCCGCGGCGAGGGCCTTCGCGAAAGCCTCGCGCGAGGCGACCGCCGCCGCCCGCTGCGCCTCGCCCATCACGTAGATGCCCGAGCGGTATTGCGTGCCGAGATCGTTGCCCTGGCGCATGCCCTGGGTCGGATCGTGCCCCTCCCAGAACGCCTTCAGGAGGCGCTCGTAGGAGACCCGCCCTGGATCGAAGACCACGAGCACGACCTCGTTATGGCCGGTCAGGCCCGAGCAGACCTCCTCGTAGGTGGGGTTCGGCGTCTGCCCGCCCGCATAGCCGGCCGCGGTGACGTAGACCCCGGGAATGTTCCAGAACAGACGCTCGACGCCCCAGAAGCAGCCCATGCCGAACACCGCCGTCTCGAGCCCCTCGGGATAGGGCTCCTTCAGGGCATGGCCGCTGACGGCATGGGTCCGGGCGGTGGGGATCGGATCGGGACGCCCCGGCAGCGCCTCGCCGGGCCTCGGCATCTCGGCCTTCCTGCGGAAGGGGGAAAACATGGACGGCTCCAGGACTGGATCTCGGGAGCCGCCAATATGGGAACGGAAAGACGGGATGTCATCGGGAGGGCCGGTCATTCCGCGGCGCCGGAGCGAGCCCGGAGCCCATGAACCCGGCGCCGGCCCCTTTTCTCCGCCGGCAGGACCAAGCCTCTTCGGTTCCCCAGGTGTCCATGGATTCCGGGCTCGCCTCCCGGCGACCCGGAATGACAGCAGGAGGCGGCGCAAATTTTTTCTAGTCTTGGACGCGAGCCGACAAGGAAATCTTGTCGCGCGCGATCGAAATAACCCGTTCGAAAAAAATGCGTCGGCCCGGTATGCGGAGAACGGGGCCGCTCTCTACATGCTGCGGAAGGCTCCAGCCACGAAACCCGCGTGCCGACGACGCTCCCCGGAGCGAACGATGTCGCACGCTTGCCGGAGGATGAATCATGGAGGGTAGAACGATGACAAACGAACCCGCGGCCGGGGAGGCCGCTCTTCTGGAGGAAGGCTATCGGCGCGCCGCCACACGGCTGATCCCGTTCCTCGTCTTTCTCTTCGTCCTGGCCTGGATCGACCGGGTCAATGTCGGCTTCGCCAAGCTGTCGATGCTGTCCGACCTCAAATTCAGCGAGACGATCTACGGCATCGGCGCCGGCATCTTCTTCATCGGCTATTTCTTCTTCGAGGTGCCGAGCAACCTCCTGCTCGAGAAGATCGGCGCCAAGAAGACCCTCGCCCGCATCACGATCCTATGGGGCATCAACTCGATCCTCATGGCCTGGGTGCAGTCGGAAACGAGCTTCTACATCCTGCGCTTCCTGCTCGGCGTGTTCGAGGCCGGCTTCTTCCCCGGCGTCGTGCTCTATCTCACCTATTGGTTCCCGGCGCAGAAACGCTCGCAGATCAACGGCCTGTTCATGACCTCCTTCGCCATTGCCGGCGTCGTCGGCGGCCCGCTGGCCGGCTGGATCATGAGCTCCATGGGCGGCGTCCTGGGACATGCCAACTGGCAATGGCTCTTCATCCTGGAAGGCATCCCTTCGGTCCTGGCCGGCATCGCGGTCCTCCTCTTCCTGCCCGACCGCCCGAAGGATGCCCGCTGGCTCACCCCGGCCATGGCGAACGCCATGTCCACGCGCCTGGAGACCGAGGCGAAGGCGAACGCCAAGGAGCACAACTTCAAGGCCGCCCTCACCGACTGGAAGGTCTGGTTCTGCACGCTGCTCTATTTCTGCATCGTCAGCGGCAACGCCACGATCGCCTTCTGGACGCCCTCGATCATCAAGGAGGTCGGCATCCAGGGGAACTTCACGATCGGCCTCGTGGCGGCGATCCCCTTCATCGCGGGCACGGCCGCCATGGTCTGGAACGGCAAGCATTCGGACAAGACCGGGGAAGTCCGCCTCCACTGCGCCTTCGCGGCGCTGATCGCGGCGATCGGCCTCGCCGCGACGGGCGCCCTGATCGGCAACGCCGTGGCCGCGCTGCTCGCCCTCACCGTCGCCGCGATCGGCATCCTCGCCGCCTTCCCGGTCTTCTGGGCCATGCCCCAGACCTTCCTGACCGGAACGGCCGCGGCCGGCGGCATCGCCGTGATCAACTCGATCGGCAATCTGGCAGGGTTCGTCGCGCCCTACACGATCGGCCTCTCGACCCAGGTCACGGGCTCGTCCTCCTCGGGACTCTATGTCGTGGCCGGCTTCGAGCTGCTGGCGGCCGTCCTCCTCTTCAGCGTGGGCAAGATCGCCGCCCCCGCCAAGGCCGACACGGCCGCCGCCCACTGAAACCCTTTTCTCAAGGAGCAGACATCATGTTGACCTTCGAGCGCATCTCCAAGACCGGCCGGGACCGGATCTCCGTCGAGATCGAGAACCTGATCATCGCCGGCTGGGCCGGCCGGGACGCGGCCGCCATCGAGCATCACATCGAGGAACTGGCGGCGCTGGGCATCCCGCGCCCCTCGACGACCCCGGTCTATTACCGGGTCTCCGCCGCCACCCTGACCCAGGCCGAGCGCTTCGTGGTGCTCGGGCCCGATTCCTCCGGCGAGGTCGAGCCGGTCGTGGTCTCGCTCGCGGACGGCCTCTGGGTCGGCCTCGGCTCCGACCATACCGACCGCAAGGCCGAGGCGGTCGGCATCGCGCTCTCCAAGCAGCTCTGCGGCAAGCCGGTCGGCCGGCAGCTCTGGCGCTACGAGGAGGTCGAGGGCCATTGGGACCAGCTCGTCCTGCGCTCCTTCGCCACCATCGACGGCGAGCGCGTGCTCTACCAAGAGAGCACGGTATCCTCCCTGCGCACGCCGCGCGACCTGATCCGCAAGCATACGGGCACGGACACGCTGCCCCCCGGCACCGCCATGTATTGCGGCACGCCGGGCGCCATCGGCGGCATCCGGCCCGGCACCCGCTTCGAGATGGAGCTGGAGGATCCGGTCCTCGGCCGCACCCTGCGCCACGCCTACGACATCGAGGTCCTGCCCGTGGTGTCGTAACCTCGCAGATCGTGGTCCCGGCCCTTCCGGCCGGGACCATTCCCGGACCCTGCTGCATGATCCAGCCATCTTCCGCTCCGCCTCTCCATCCATTCCCGCCGCCCGAGGGGATCACGGCCATGAACCTGCGCTTCCTCGAAGCCTTCGTCTGGGTGGTTCGGCTCCGCAGCTTCCGGGCGGCCGCCGAGCGGCTCAACCTGACCCAGGCCGCGATCTCGAGCCGCATCGCGACGCTCGAGGACGATTTCGGCCAGAAGCTGTTCACCCGCGACCCGCGCGAATTGCGGCTCACGCCCTCGGGGCGGTTGCTGCTCGGCTATGCCGAGCGCATGCTCGATCTCGGCCGCGACATGCGAGCGGCCATGAATTCCAGCCGGGAGCTGACCGGCGTCCTGCGGATCGGCGTCGTCGAGACGGTGGTGCATACCTGGCTTCCCGATTTCCTCTCCGCCCTGCACGAGCGCCACGCGGCGCTCGAGGTCCAGCTCACGGCGGATTCGACGATCCGGCTGCACGACGACCTCCGGCGCGGCCTGCTCGACATCGCCGTCCAGACCGATCCGGTTCTCCATGAAGGCATCAGCAACCGCGAGATCGGCTCGATGCAGATGGGCTGGGTCGGCATCCCCGAGGATTCCCGCGACCAGGGAACGCCCCTCTCGATCGGCGATCTCGTCTCGCGCCCCATCGTCACCATGACGCGCGGCTCCCAGCCCCACCGGGCGCTCCTGGAAGCCTGCCGCCGGGCCGGGGCCACCCCGAAGACGATCCATTGCGTCGGCTCGCTCGCGGCCATCGTCCGGCTGGTCCGGGCGGGGTTCGGGATCGCGACCCTCCCGCTCGCCGCGATCCATGGCGAGCTGGCGGCGGGAACCCTCGCGGTCATTCCCTGCGAGGTCGATCTCGGGCCCTTGCGCCTCGTCGTGAGCTATCGCGACGATCCGGGCAGCGACGCGGCCGAGGGCGTCGCGACCCTCGTCGCCGAGGAGGCGATGCGCTTCGCCTCGGCGGTCGGGCCCGACCTCGCCCGGCCCCTCTCCTGATCCTTGCCCACCCCGTTCACTCCGCCCCCCAAGAAGGTGATCTCATGACCGAAGCCCCCAGCCTCAAGACCGCCGAGCGCCTCGATGCCGCCCTGGCCCGGATCCGCGATCCGGGGCTCGAAGGGGCCAAGGTGTTCACCGTTCTCTACGAAGCCTCCGCCCGGCGGGAGGCCGAGGCCGCCGATGCGCGGATCGCCGCCGGGCGCGCGCTCGGGCCGCTCGACGGGCGCATCGTGTCGATCAAGGACCTCTTCGACGTCGCCGGCGAGCCGACCCTGGCCGGATCGGCGGTCCTGCGCCGCCAGCCCCCCGCCGCGGCGGACGCGCCCGTGGTCCAGCGCCTGCGGGCGGCCGGGGCGGTGATCGTCGGCAAGACGCAGATGACCGAATTCGCCTTCTCGGCGCTCGGCACCAATCCCCATAATCCCGTGGCCGGCAATCCGCGCGACCGCAGCCGCGTGCCGGGGGGCTCCTCCTCGGGCGCGGTGGTCTCCGTGATCGACGGCATGGCCGAGATCGCGATCGGCAGCGACACGGGCGGCTCGATCCGCATCCCCTCCTCCCTCTGCGGCGCGACCGGCTTCAAGCCGACTTCCGGCCGCGTGCCGACGAGCGGCGCCTTCTCGCTCTCCACCACCCTCGACACGGTCGGCCCGATCGCGAGGAGCATCGCCGATTGCGCCGCCACCGATGCCGTCCTGTGCGGCCAGGCGCAGCCTCCGCTGGTTCCGCAGGCGCCGGCCCGGCTGATCGTGGTCCGCGGCCGCCTCTTCGCCGAAATCGAGCCGGCCGTGGCGGACGCCTTCGAGGCGGGGCTGGAGCGGCTCCGCAAGGCGGGGATCAGGGTCGAGGACGGCTCGCTCGACCCGGCTCTCGACCGCCTCGCGGAGATCGACAGGATCGGCGGCTTCCCCTCGATCGAGCTGGGCGCCACCCTGCGCGACCTCGGCGTGACCAGCCTCGACGAAGTCGATCCCAAGACGCGCACCCGGATCGAGGCGGGGGCGGGCATCCTCGGCGTCGATTATGTGCGCATGCGGCGCCGGCGCGCGGCCATGGTCGCCGCCTTCGAGGCGGGCATGGCCGAGGACGAAGCCTATATTCTGCCGACGACGCCGATCCAGGCCCCGACCCTCGCCTCGGTCGCGGACGATGCGGGCTTCCACCGCGCCAACGGGCTCGTGCTGCGCAATCCGCGCGTCGGCAACCTGCTCGACACGCCCTCGGTCTCGCTGCCGGCGCCCGTTCCGGCGGGCTCCCTTCCCGCCGGCATGATGCTGATGGGCCGCCGTGGTGCCGACCGCAGGCTCCTCGCCATCGCCGCCGCGGTCGAGGCCGCGCTCGCGGGATAGGAAGCGCGGCCACGTCCCGGTGCGCGCGCCCGTCTACGGGGGAGGACCCGACGCGGCGCCCTGATCCTCCCCCGCGTAACGGGGGAGGGAGACCGCCCGCGGGGCGGTCGAGGGGGCGCTCGCGCCGAGCCAATGGTCCAGGAAGGCCGTGAGCCACAGCCGCACGGCCGGATCGTGCATGAACCGGCCCTCGATCTGGCGCGTGCGGTCCTGCGCGCCGGGCATCGACAGGCGCTCGGCGCCGCGCACCGTCCAGCGGCACATCATGGCGTGGGTCACCTCGGGATGGAACTGGAGCCCGAAGGCCGACGGCCCGACCTGGATCGCCTGGGTCGGGAAATCGTCGCCCGTGGCGAGCATGGTCGCGCCGGCCGGCCTGTCGAAGCCCTCGCGGTGCCAGTGATAGACATGGCCGGGCCAGGACGCGCCGAGCTCCGAGGAGAAGCGCAGCCCGGCCTCGGTGGGGATGAGCGGATAATAGCCGATCTCGGCCCGCCCCCCGGCATGGGGATAGACGCGCGCCCCGAGATGGCGCGCCAGCATCTGGGCGCCGAGGCAGAGGCCGAGATAGGGCTTCCTCTCCTTCAGCGCGACGCCGATCCAGTCGATCTCCCGCCTGACGAAGTCGAGATCGTCGTTGGCGCTCATCGGGCCGCCGAAGACGACCGCGCCGGCATGGCGGGCGAGCGTCTCGGGCAGGGGATCGCCGAGGCAGGGGCGGCGCAGGTCGAGCGCATGGCCCCGCTCCATCAGGAGCCGCCCCAGCCGGCCGGGGCTGGAGGTCTCCTGGTGGAGCACCATGAGGATCGGGAGGGGTTCGGCGTCCGTCACGGCCTCACGCCCGCGGCTGCGCCACGACGACGGCGGCCCCGACGTTCCGCGCCCGGATGTCGGCGATGGCGCCGTCGTCGAAACGGAGGAGGTGGCCGAGGCGCCAGAGGAGGTTTTCCTCGAACTCGGCCAGCCGGCCATCGGCCGCGGCCACCCCATAGGCCATTCCGAGAAGCCGTGCCCTGTCCACGCCATGGCCTTCATGCCCCAGCATCTCGACGAGCGATCCGACGTCGTCGATCTCCAGATCCAACCGGTCGGCGCGCGCCAGGAGCGCCCGCGCGCTCGCGCCGTCCAGGCCGTAGCCGGTCTCCAGGAGGGTCAGCAGAGAGCGCCGCTCCCCCTCCTCGATCATTCCGTCGACCCTGGCCACGTGGACCAGGAGGGCCGCCGCCGCCAGATGCTCGTCGGAAAGACGAGGCAGCGAATCCCCGCTTTCCCTGTCCAGCGCCCCGTGCGCGAAGGCGACGAGCTTTCCGATGAGCGACATCCGAAGGCCGACCTCGATTCTAGGAGAAGGAAAGTTAACCTCGCATGGACGCGTGCGAACCGCGGCAAACGCCTCCCGGCTCTTTCCCCCGCGAACTGTGGCCTGAATGCCACGAGCTTCGCCTGCAATCCACCGGCGGTTGGAATCGAGTTGCGCGGCACCCGTGCATGCATGTCTTGTGGAGGCTCCTGTCTCGACCGGGTGCCAAGGACGATGAACGACACGCAACGGCCGCCGACCGAAGGGTTCGCCGGCCTTCGTGTGCTCGTCGTCGAGGACGAGATGGCGATCGCGATGCTGGTCGAGGACATGCTGCTCGACCTCGGCGCCGTCGTGATCGGCCCGGCGGGGCGGCTGTCGCAGGGCAAGGCGCTGGCGGAAAGCGAGGAGGTGGACGTCGCCATCCTCGACGTGAACGTCGCGGGCGAGTCGGTCTATCCCATCGTCGACGTCCTGGCCCGCCGCGGCGTCCGCTTCATCTTCTCGACCGGATATGGCGCGGGGGGCATCGATCCGTCCTGGCGCGACCGGCCGATCCTGCCGAAGCCCTTCTCCCAGGCCGAGCTGGAAGCCGCGCTCGGCCGCGCGGTCAACGGGCCGCCGCCATAAGCCTGACGCTGCGCCGGAATCGTCCATGGCCGGTCAGGGATCGGTCTCCCGAGGCCGCTTGAAGGTGCGGACCTCGCTCGGCGTGCCGTCGGCATAGACGAGCTGGACCTGCACCACATCCGTATCGGCGGGGAGGCTGACCAGCGTGGTGGCGGAGGGCAGGGCCGCCGCCCCCGTGGGATCGCAGGGCGGGAGCGGCAGGGGCCGCCGCGGCGGCTCGTCGCCGAACCCGATCGCCGCCTTCGACAGGGCGCAGCGGTTGCTGACGAGCCCCGCGAAGGACAGGACGCCCGGCATGTCCGGCGGGAAGCTCACCCAGCTCTCCGGGAAGCGCTCCAGGGCGGCGCGGCCGGAATCGACGGTCGCCGCGCCCGGATCGAAGGCGAGCGGGAACGGCCCGGCCTCGCGGCCCGAGCGGTCCTGGTAGAGCAGATAGAGCGTGACGCGCGGCGTGCTCGCCGGCAGCTCGAATTCCAGATGCGGCAGCGGCTTTCCGGTCTTCGCATCGAGCGTCGAGGAGAAGCCCGTCGAGGTGAACTGGCCTCCCTCCCCCAGCCGGACCGAGATCGCGGAGGCGGGCTCGGGCAGGGTCAGCCGCGCGAGCCAGCCCGACGGGATGCGCGTGAAGGCCACGCTCGGCCGCATGTTCCCGGAGGAGAAGAAGCGCTCGATCTCCCCGCGCCGGCGCCGGGCCGCGTCCTGCCAGGCATCCAGGAAGGCGCGGTCGACGAAGCGGCCGTTCAGCTCGCCCGAGCCGGCGGCGTCGAGAAAGCGCTCGGTCGCGCTGAAGGCGAGGCGGCGGTCGGTCAGGGTCGGCCCGCCGCCCTGCGCATCGAGCAGGGCATCGGCGAGGAGATTGTCGATCAGCGGCGCGTCAGGATGGGCGGCGGCCAGGGCTTCGAGCTTCGAGCGCCGCTCGTCTCCCTCGAAGGACAAGGCCAGCACGATCTCCGCCGCGAGGCTCGGCGAGGTCTTGAGGAGAGCCGCATAGGCCGCCCGGACCGCCCCCGCGCCCCGCATCGCGCGGAGCAGCGAGGCGTAGCGGAAATGGACGTCGATGTAGTCGCCGGCCTGCGCCGCGGCATGGCCATAGGAGGCCAGGGCTCCGGCGCGGTCGTTCCTCGCCTCCAGGAAGCGGGCATTGTGATAATATTCGGCGAGCGTCCGGGGATCGGCGATGAAGCCCTCGCGCGCCATCGCCGCATAGGCGGCGGCCGGGTCGGCGGGCCGCTCGGGCCGCGCGGCCTCCTTGGGGGGCTCGGGCTTGGCCGGCTCGGGCTTCGGCGCCGGCTTCGGCCGCTCGGCCTTGGGCGGACGGGGAGCCGCCGGCTTCTCGGCGCGGGCGGGCGGCTTGTCCGGCGCGGCGGGAGCGGCGCCGGCCGGGCCGCCGGATTCGTTGGCGGGCGGCGTCTCCCCGGCCTGGGGCTCCGCGGCGGGGGATTCCGGGGCGGAGGGCCCCGAGGACGGCGCGGCCGGCTGCTGCCAGCCCTCGAGCGAGGTGCGGGCGATCTTCAGCGCCGGCACGGCGAGGAAGATCAGCGCGAGCACGCCCGCGGAGATCGCGAGGCTGCGCACGAGGCGGCCGAGAAAGCCCGGCCGCGGGTCTTTCTCGCGGGCTGGCTCCCGCCGCCGCGGCACGTCGAGGTCGAAGACGGCGCGGCGCGCGACGATCGGCTCCACGGCGAGGGGGGCCTCGCTGCCTGCCGGCTCGACCAGATAGGCGAAGACGGGCTGCGGGATGTTCTTGACGTGGCGCGGCCCGAGTTCCCGGAAGGAGACCGCGAGCTTGTTGGAGACGGCCTCCTGCACCGAGCGTGCGACGCAGATGCCGCCCGCGGGGGCGAGCCCCTCCAGCCGCGCGGCGATGTTGACGCCGTCGCCGAGGAGATCGCCGTCGCGCTCGACGACGTCGCCGATGGTCAGGCCCATGCGGAATTCGAGCCGGCGCCGCGGCTCGATCCCGAGATTGCCGGCCTTCAGCGCCTCCTGGATCTCGACCGCCGCGCGCAGGGCCTCGACCGCCGAGTCGAACTCGACCATCACCGAATCGCCGGCCGTGTTGAAGATGCGGCCCCCGACCTGCGCGACGAGGCCGTCGAAGACCTCGCGCGCGGCGGCGAGCTGGGTGAGCGTCGCCTCCTCGTTCTCGGCCACGAGGCGCGAATAGCCGGCCACGTCCGCGGCGAGGATCGCGGCGATCTTCCGCTTCATCGGAAAGGGCGTCACGGACGCGGCGACGGCCGTGGAGGAGGGAGTCATGTCAGCTGCTTGGATCACTGCGGCGCGGCAAGATGAAGGCGGATTCGCAGTTCTGCCCTCTTTTGCCGTTCTGTCGAGATGAACTCTTGCCCCACCCTGGCGCTTATATCGAGCTGCGGGGCATCACGGAAAAGGAGCCGAGGTGAGCCAGCTCGTCGTGCAGGAGCCTCCGTCCGCCGAAGCGGACGGTCCGGTCGCCATCCGCGATCTCCGCCTCGACCTCGCCGACATGGCGGCGCTCCGCCTCGCCGTGCAGGCGCTGGAGCGCTCGACCCTGGCCGGGCGGCTCAGCGCCATGGCCGGCAAGCCGATCGAGCTGATCGGCCAGGCCCTTCCCGAACAGGCGCGCGGGCTCATCACCGAGGCCGCGGACCGGGCGCTGCGCACCGCCCTCCACGTCGCGCTGCGCACGCTGCCGGACCTTCCCGCCGGGGAGCCGCGCGGACGCGGGCATCGCGACACGACGCTGGTCGCGGCGAGCGGGGCGCTGGGGGGCGCCTTCGGCCTCGTGACGCTCCCGATCGAGCTGCCGATCTCGACCACGCTCGTCCTGCGCGCCATTGCCGGGATCGCCCGCGAGGAGGGCGAGGACCTTTCGGACCCCGAGACGGCCTTCGCCTGCCTCCAGGTCTTCGCGCTCGGCTCGCGGACGGAATCCGACGATCTCGCCTCGAGCGGCTATTTCGCCGTGCGCACGGCCCTCGCGCGCTCCGTGTCGCAGGCCGCCAAGCTCGCGGCCGGCCGGGCCATCGCCGATTCGGCGCCGGGCCTGGTCAAGCTCCTCGCCCAGATCGCCTCGCGCTTCGGCATCGTCGTCTCGCAGAAGGTGGCGGCGAGCGCGGTCCCCGTGGTCGGCGCCCTCGGCGGGGCGGCGGTCAACGCGGCCTTCATGGCGCATTTCCGCACGGTCGCGCGGGCGCACTTCACCGTGCGGCGGCTCGAGCGCCGCTACGGCCGCGAGCCGGTCCGGGACGCCTACGAGGAGATCAGCCGGAACCTGCGCTGATCAGCGCAGGCCGAGCGTCTCGGCAAGGGCGTTGCCGGCATCCGCCACGCCGCCGCCGAGGGCGGAGGCGGAATGCGAGACGGCCCGCGCGGCGCCCGAGCCCACGGCCGCGATGCCGCTGCCGACCTTGCCGAAAGCGTGGGCCGCGTCCTGGCGCGTCGGGAGGTGCCGGCTGCCGGGAACGTCCCAGCCGAGCACCTTGACGGGCGCGGCCGGTCCGACCGGGACGGGGTCGGCCGCGGCCACGCGGATGGACTTTTCCCACGGCCGATGGGCGCCGGCGGCGAGCCGCGGCAGCGAGGTCGGGCGGATCTGCACGGGCCGGATGCCGGCTTCCCGCACCGTCGCCCGGACGGGCGCCGCGCTCCAGGGGCGGGGCTCGGCCTGCGGCAGGGAAAACATCGCGAGCGTGTCGTAGATCCGCGCCTCGCGGACCGGAATCTCGCTCTCGTCGCCGGAAAAGGCGAGGCGGTCGGCATGCTTGCCGACGGGCTCGGCGACAGGCGCGGGCACAGGCCGCGAGGGCCAGAACGCCCAGCCGCCGAAAGCGCCGGCCGCCAGCGCGACCACGGCGAGACGAGCCGGAATCCCGCGGAAGGCGGAGGGCAGGCGGGCGTGCGGGGCCATGCAGGGCGTCTCCGATATCCGGCGGAGATTGGATTCACCATTGCGGCAACTGTGCGGCCCCTGCGTCATCCGCCCCCGTCCGAGCCGTGCGAGGGCGCACATGAGTGGAGCTGCACCGTTTCCCGCCCCGCCTCTCTTCCCTGTCATCCCCGGCCGGGGATGACAGGGAAGAGAGGCCCGGTTTGACTCCGCGCCCCGATTGACCGACACCGCGCCGCTTCTCCCGAGACGAGAGCGACGACACGATGCCCGGCATCGCCGCGACCACCCCGACCCTGTCGGGCCAGGCAGCGTCCTGGTCCGAGCGCCTCCTCGCCTTCGCCGAGGGCAGCCACCGGCGCGCCGCCGCCTTGCTCCTTCTCCTGTCGCTCGTCTGCTTCCTGCCTGGCTTCGCCTCGCTCCAGCCGATGGACCGCGACGAGCCCCGCTTCGCCCAGGCGTCCAAGCAGATGGTCGAGACCGGCGACTACATCGACATCCGCTTCCAGGACGAGCCGCGCTACAAGAAGCCGATCGGCATCCACTGGATGCAGGCCGCCTCCGTGAACCTCGCCCGGGCGCTGGGCCTGCCCGAGGCGAAGACCACCATCGCGGTCTACCGCATTCCCTCGCTGCTCGGCGCCCTCGCGGCGGTGCTGCTCACCTACTGGGCGGCGCTCGCCTTCGCGGGGCGGCGCGAGGCTTTCGTCGCGGCGGCCCTGATGGCCTCCTCGCTCATCCTGATGATCGAGGCGCGGCTCGCCAAGACAGATGCGATGCTGCTCGCCTGCTGCGTCGCCGCAATGGGAGCGCTGGCGCGGGTCTGGTTCGCGCGCCATCTCGACCGCCAGCCGACGCACACGGTCGTCATCTTCTGGCTCGCCTTCGCCATCGGCATCCTCATCAAGGGGCCCATGGTGATCATGTTCACCGGGCTCGCCGCCGCGGTTCTCTCCGTGCGCGAGCGCTCGCCGCGCTGGCTCGGGGGGCTGCGCCCCTGGCTCGGCCTCGCCTTCGTGCTGCTCGCGGTGCTGCCCTGGTTCCTGGCCATCGCCTGGAAGAGCCACGGCGAGTTCTACCGCCTCGCCGTCGGCGACGACATGCTCGGCAAGGTCACGGAAGGCCAGCAGAAGCACGGCGCGCCGCCGGGCTTCTATATCGTCGCCTATTTCGCGACCTTCTGGCCGGGCGCCATCATGGCGGTCGCGGCCATCCCGCTCGTCTTCAAGGAGAGGCGGCAGGACTGGGCCCTGTTCCTGATCGCCTGGGTCGTGCCGGCCTGGATCGTCTTCGAGGCGGTGCCGACGAAGCTGCCGCACTACGTGATGCCGCTCTATCCGGCCTTCGCCATCGCCGCCGTGATCGGGGTCTCGCGCGGCTTCTCGGGACCCTGGCGCTGGGGCGCGAAGCTCGGCTTCGGCGCGATGCCGCTCGTCGCGGTCGGGCTCGCGGCCGTGGTGACGCTCGGCGCCTGGGGGCTGGACCACCGGCTTCCGGCTTTCGGCCTTCCGGTCATGGCCGGCGCCTGCCTCGTCGCCCTCTTCGCCTGGCATCTCTTCGTCCGGGGCGAGGTCACGGGGTCGCTGCTCGCGAGCGTCGCGGCTTCCGCCCTGATGTCGGTCGGCGTCTTCGGCCTGTCCCAGCCGGTGCTGCAATCCCTGCGCCTGTCCGGCCGCGCCGCCGCGATGGTCCGGACGGCCCCCTGCCCCGATCCGCAGGTTGCGAGCCTCGGCTATCGCGAGCCGAGCCTCGTCTTCCTGGTCGGGACCACGCTCGACCTCGTCGAGACGGCCGACCAGGCCGCTGCCTTCGCGGCGGGGCCCGGCTGCCGGGTGACGATCGTCGAGGAGCGCTATATTCCCGCCTTCCGCGACGCGCTGCTCGCGCGCCAGGAGACGCATCTCGACGTGCTCGGGCGCATCCGGGGCTTCAACATCAACGGCGGCCGCCAGCAGGAACTCGGCCTCTTCAGGATTCCGCGCTGACCATGGCCGACGAGACCAACGCCCCCCTCCGCCTCTCCGTGGTAATCCCGGCCAAGAACGAGGCGGGATCCATCGCGGAGCAATTCGCCGAGCTCGACCGGGTGCTCGCGCCCCTCGCCCCCTTCGAGGTGATCTATGTCGTCGACGGCTCGACCGACGACACGCTCGCGGTGCTGGAGCGCGAGCGGCGGCCCTGGCTGCGCGTGATCCGCCATGCGGAAAGCTGCGGCAAGAGCGCGGCGCTTCTCACCGGCATCCGCGCCGCCCGCGCGCCGATCGTCTCGACCCTCGACGGCGACGGCCAGAACGATCCGAGCTACGTCCTTCCCCTCGTCGAGGCGCTGGAGCGCGGCGGCCCGCAGGTCGGGCTCGCCGTCGGCCAGCGCCTGCGGCGGGGCGACGGCGCCTTCAAGAAATACCAGTCGCGCGTCGCGAATGCCGTGCGCGGCTTCATGCTGGGCGACGACACGCGCGACACGGCCTGCGGCCACAAGGTGATCCGCCGCGAGGTCTTCCTGCGGCTTCCCTATTTCGACACCCTGCACCGCTTCCTGCCGGCCCTGACCAAGCGGGAGGGCTACGGTGTCGTGCATGTCGACGTGATCGACCGGCCCCGCATCGCGGGGGCCTCGCATTACGGCTTCCTCGACCGGCTGTGGCTCGGCATCCACGACCTGTTCGGCGTGGCCTGGCTGCTGCGGCGCAGGAAGCGGGTGGCGCGGATCGAGGGAACGCCGGAATAGCCCCATGCTGATCCAGCTCTCGCGCGATGTCGGCGCCTATCTCTACGACGTCTTCGTCGCGAAATTCGACCTGTGGCTCGCCTTCGGCATCGTCGCGCAGGTCCTCTTCGCGATGCGCTTCATCGTGCAATGGATCGCGAGCGAGAAGGCCGGCAAGAGCGTCATGCCGATCGCCTTCTGGTTCTTCTCGATGGCGGGGGGAACGCTGACGCTGGTCTACGGCCTCGTGAAGCGCGAGCCCGTCATCATCATGGGCCAGGCTCTGTCGATCTTCATCTATATCCGCAACCTGCAGCTCATCATCAAGGAGAGCCGCCGCCGCAGGGCCGAGGGGAAATCCCCCGCCTGAGGCCGGGGCCGGCGCCTCGTGATTTGGTCGCATGGCCGGGCTCGCGCGGATCATGCAATGGACCGGAAGGTGCGCTTTTCCCCGGCTGTCCGGTCGGCTACCCTTCCGGCGACCAGCGGCCAAAGGAGGGGCATGGCGACGCTGCAACTCGGCTCGCGGGATGTTCGTGACGCACCGCCCGCGGAAGGCGGCCTGCTGGCTCGCATCCGTACCAGCCGCCCGGTCCAGGCGGTTCTCGCCGCCGGCGCCCTGATCCTCGTGCTGCTCGTGGCCGGCGTCGCCGCGCTTCTCGTCGAGCTGCGCGCCCGCGAGATCGAGGATGCCCGCCGCTCCCTCCTCAACCTCAACGCGCTTCTCGCCGAGAGCACGAGCCGCACGCTCGAGAATGTCGATCTCGTCCTCCAGAGCGTGATCGACGAGATGCGGGAGAACGAGATCGCCTCGCCCGCGGCCCTCGCCCGGCTCAAGACCGTGCGCGGCTTCCACGACGCGCTCAGGAGCCGCGTGAGCGGCCTGCCGCAGCTCGATGCGCTGAGCGTCGTCGACCGGAACGGCCACGTGGTCAGCTATTCGCGCGGCTTCCCGACGCCCGAGATCGACCTGTCCGAGCGCGAGCATTTCCGGCGCCTGCGCGACCGCGCGGAAGAGGAGCCGCTCGTCAGCGAGCCGGTCCAGAACCTCGCCACGGGCCGCTGGACCATCTATCTCGCGCGGCGGATCGTGGCGCCCGGCGGCACCTTTCTGGGCGCCGTCTATGCGGGGATCGACCTCGACTATTTCGAGCGCTCCTGGGGCCGGCTCCTGCTGAACCGGAGCACCTCCATCAGCCTGTGGCGGCTGGACGGGATGCCGCTCGTGCGCGTGCCGCAGATCGGGGAAATCGGCCGCCGCCTCGACGCGCCCGGCCTGAGCGGCCTGACGAAAAGCAGCCCACCGGCCGTCTTCGAGACGGAATCCGTCTTCGACCGCAAGCCGAGGATCGTCTCCAGCCACGTGGTGCAGAATTTCCCGCTCGTCACCGTCGTCGCGCGCAAGCGCGACGAGATCCTGAAGCAGACGCGGCAGGAAATCGTGGTGCTCCTCCTGGGAGGTGCCCTTCTCGCGGCGGCGGCCATGGCGGTGACGGCCGCCCTGATGCGCCAGTTCTGGGCCTACGAGGCCGTCGCGCAGGCCGAGCGCGAGCGCGCCGTCGCGGTCGCCGATCTCGGAGAGCTCCAGGACCAGCTCCGCCAGTCGCAGAAGCTCGAAGTCATCGGGCAGCTCTCCTCCGGCATCGCCCACGATTTCAACAATCTCCTCACCGTCGTGATCGGCAATCTCGACCGGCTGACCCGGCGCTTCGGGCGGGAGGACCCCAATCTCACCCGCTATGTGGACGGCGCCCGCTCGGGAGCGGAGCGCGCCGCGGCGCTGAGCCGCAGGCTGCTCGCCTTCTCCCGCCGCCAGCCGCTCGAGGCGCGCCGCCTCGACCTCAACGAGGTCGCGACCGGCCTGACCGACCTCCTCCAGCAGGCCCTCGGCAAGAAGGCGGTGCTCGAACTCGCCCTCGACCAGCAGCCGCTCTTCGTCGTCGCCGATCGCGGCGGCCTCGAATCGGCGCTGCTCAACCTCGTCGTCAATGCCCGCGACGCCATGGCCGACGGCGGCAAGGTGACCATCGCGAGCCATGGCGCGGAGGCCGACGGCGCGAGGCCCGGTGGCATCTGCCTCAGCGTATCCGATACGGGCAGCGGCATGACGCCCGAGGTCGCCAAGCGCGCCTTCGAGCCCTTCTTCACCACCAAGGAGGCTGGGATCGGCACCGGGCTCGGGCTCGCGCAGGTAGCCGATTTCGTGCGCCAGGCCGAGGGCACGGTGGCCATCGACACAGCATTGGGCCATGGATGCCGCATCACCCTGTGCCTCCCCCCGGCGCCCGAGCCCGGCTCCTCCCCGCCGGCCGACACGAAAGACCCCGCATGACGTCCGTCCGCCCCCGCCGCTCCGCGCTCTACATGCCCGGCTCGAACCCGCGCGCCGTCGCCAAGGCGCGCACGCTGCCGGCCGACGCCGTCATGCTGGACCTGGAAGACTCGGTCGCGCCCGACGCCAAGGAGGCGGCGCGCGAGGCGGTCGCGGCGGCCGTGCGCGAGGGCGGCTTCGGCCGGCGCGAGGTGGTGATCCGCGTCAACGGCCCCGCGACGGAATGGGGCCCTGAGGACCTGCGCGCGGCGATCGCCGCACAGCCGGACGCGATCCTCCTGCCCAAGGTGTCGGCGCCGGAGGAGATCGCGGCCGTCGAGGCGATGCTCGGCCCCGATTCGAAGACGAGGATCTGGGCCATGATCGAGACCCCGCTCGCGATCCTGCGCATCGAGGCGATCGCGGCGGCGGCGCGCGGCGGCGCCTCGCCCTTCTCCTGCATGATCCTCGGCACCAACGATCTCGCCAAGGAGACGCGGGCGCGCCTCGTGCCCGGCCGCGCGCCGATGCTGCCCTGGCTCGCGACCGTCCTCGCGGCCGGGCGCGCCCACGGCCTCGACGTGCTCGACGGCGTCTATAACGGCCTCAAGGATCCCGAGGGCTTCCGCGCCGAATGCGAGCAGGGCCGCGACCTCGGCATGGACGGCAAGACGCTCATCCATCCCGACCAGATCGCCGTCGCCAACGAGATCTTCGCGCCCCCCGCCGCCGAGATCGAGGCGGCCCGCGCCGTCATCGCCGCCTTCGCCCTCCCGGAGAACCGGGGCAAGGGCGTGATCTCGCTCGGCGGGCGCATGGTCGAGCGCCTCCATGCCGAGATGGCGCAGCGGACGGTCGCCCTCGCCGACGCTATCGCGCAGGCGGAAGCTTAAGCCCCGCCGACGTGCCCAAGCTCTCCGCCATCCAGATCCTGCGCGCCTGCGCGGCGCTCGCGATCGCGCTCGTGCATCTCGAGCCCGAATGGCGGCTGCGCGGCATCGTCCCGGAAGGCTGGGTCCGGCCC
This sequence comes from Enterovirga sp., assembly GCF_035325185.1. Lineage (GTDB taxonomy): Bacteria > Pseudomonadota > Alphaproteobacteria > Rhizobiales > Beijerinckiaceae > Enterovirga. Next base: position 24,079 of record NZ_DAOLAJ010000028.1, read on the forward strand.
TTCCCGTTCGAGGCGGGGGTCGACGTGTTCTTCGTCATCTCGGGCTTCGTCATGGTCTATGCCTCGGCCGCCCTGTTCGGCCGGGACGGGGCCGGCCGCATCTTCCTCGCGCGGCGCATCGCGCGGGTCGTGCCCCTCTACTGGCTGACCACCGCCTTCGTCCTCGCCGCCATCGCCTTCCGGCCCGAGCTGATCCGCAGCGCTCTCGCCACGCCCGGCCTCGTCCTCGCCTCCTTCCTCTTCATCCCCTGGCCGCGCCCGGACGGCCTCGTCCAGCCGGTCTATACGCTCGGCTGGACGCTGAACTACGAGATGTTCTTCTACGTCCTCTTCGCCGCCGCGCTCGGCCTCGGCCTCGCGCGGCGCGCCGTGGTCGGGGCGCTCTCGGCGGTGCTGTTCTGGCTGATTGGGCTCCGGCTCGCCATCCCCGCCCCCCCCCACCCGCTCGGCTTC
>NZ_DAOLAJ010000028.1:24541-39706 GCF_035325185.1 Enterovirga sp.
CTGGCTCGGGCGCGACTACGCGATTGCCTGGCCCTTCATGCTGCCGCTGATGGCGGTGCTGATCGGGCTGATCGCGCTCGGGCTCGCCGTCCCGGCGCTCCCCCAGCCGCTCGGCTTCTGGACCTCCGCGATGCAGATCGAGTTCGTGCTCGGCATGCTGCTCGGCACGGCGCGGCTCGAAGGGCTGACGCTGCCGCTCCCCGCACGCCTCGCGCTGCTGGCGGCCGGGGCCGGCCTGTTCTGGCTCGTCGGCGGCGACGCCGTGGCGAGGACCGGGCAGAACACCGCCGTCCTCTTCGCGCTCCCCGCGGCCTGCCTCGTCGCGGGCTGCGGCCTCGCGGCCGGCCGCAAGACGGACCGCTGGCAAGCCCCCACCCACTCCCTCTCCCCCTGGCCGATCCGCTTCGGCGAGAGCCTCGGGGACGCCTCCTACGCCATCTACCTGCTCCATCCCTTCGCGATCAGGGCGGCGCTGCGACTGGTCGACGGGCTCGGCCTCGGCCTCGCCCTGGGGGGCGTGGGGATCACGGCCGCGGGCCTCGCCGCGACCGTCGCGCTCGCCCTCGTCTCCTACCGCCTCGTGGAGAAACCCCTGACGCGGCTCGTCCGGCGCCGGACCGAGGAGCGCGCGCCCGCGGCGCGAAGGAGAGGTGGCGCGGCGCGCGCCGATCCGGGATAATCCCCGAAAGCGCCCCCTCCCGATTCAGCGGGAGACGGGCCGGCAGGACGGAAGGGCGATGCAGACCAATTTTACGGCGGCCCAGCTCGCCGATCCGCAGATGGCCGCCTCGGAGAAAATCCTGCGGACCTGCGTCCATTGCGGCTTCTGCACGGCGACCTGCCCGACCTATCTCCTCCTCGGCGACGAGCTGGATTCGCCGCGCGGGCGCATCTACCAGATCAAGGACATGCTGGAGGGAGGAAAGCCCGCCTCCGCCGAAGTGGTCAAGCATGTCGACCGCTGTCTCTCCTGCCTCTCCTGCATGACGACCTGCCCGTCCGGGGTGCATTACATGCATCTCGTCGACCATGCCCGCGCCTATATCGAGCATACCTATCGAAGGCCCCTTCACGACCGGCTGATCCGGGGCCTGCTCGCCCTCACCCTGCCCTATCCGCATCGCTTCCGGCTCGCGATGCTCGCGGCGATGGTCGCGCGGCCCCTGAAGCCTGCCCTCGCCCTCGTGCCCCGTCTCGGCAGCCGGCTCGTCGCCATGCTCGACCTCGCCCCCCGCAAGCCGCCGAACCGCTCCTTCGGCGACCGTCCCGGCACCTTCCCGGCCGAGGGTGAGCGCCGGGGCCGCGTCGCCCTGCTGCGGGGCTGCGCCCAAGCGGTGCTGGCGCCCGGCTACAACGAGGCGGCGATCCGCCTCCTCACCCGGCACGGCGTCGAGGTCGTGCAGGCGCACGAAGGCTGCTGCGGCGCGCTCGTCCACCACATGGGCCGCGAGACGCAGAGCAAGGCCCTCGCCCGCCGGGCGATCGACGCCTGGCTCGCGGAGCACGAAAGAGGAGAACTCGACGCGATCCTCGTGACCGCCTCGGGCTGCGGCACGACGGTCAAGGATTACGGCTTCATGTTCCGCGACGAGCCGGCCTATGCGCAGAAGGCGGCCACCGTCTCGCGCCTCGCGAAGGACGTGACCGAATACGTCCTCTCCCTGGACCTCGCGCCCCCGGCCGAGGAGAGCGACCTCGTCGTCGCCTATCACTCGGCCTGCTCCCTTCAGCACGGCCAGCAGGTCAGGACCGAGCCGAAGACGGCGCTGAAGCGGGCGGGCTTCCTCGTCCGGGACGTGCCGGAGGGGCATATCTGCTGCGGCTCGGCGGGAACCTACAACCTTCTCCAGCCCGAGATCGCCGGGCGCCTGCGCGAGCGCAAGGTGGCGAATATCGAGCGCCTGGAGCCCGATGTGATCGCAGCCGGCAATATCGGCTGCATCACCCAGATCGGGCACGGGACCTCGATCCCGATCGTCCATACGGTCGAATTGCTGGACTGGGCCACCGGCGGCCCGCTGCCGCCCGCCCTGGAAGGCGTCGCGGCGGCCCGCGCCTCCTCTCCCGCCCCTTTGCAAGCGGCGGAGTAACCCGCGCCGCCGGCCCTCAGGCCGAGCGCAGTCTCGCCTGCTCGCGCTCCTTCTGGTGGAGGCGCAGCAGGAGGTCGACATGCTCGGCCGGCAGCGGCGCGGCCTCGGGCGCGCCGTACATCTCGCGCAGCTTCAAGCCGATACGGCGCGCGATCCGATCGTAATCGGGCGCGAAATCCGCGGCATCCCGCCGCGCTGGCTCGTGATTCGGGCACGCCATGAACCGGCCTCCTCGCCCGACCATGGCGCATTAACGTTAACGAGCCGTAAAACACCCCGCCCTCACGGCAGGTGGCCCGCCGCCGCCTTGGCCTTCAGGAGCGCCACCATCAGCGCGTCGCGCTCGCGCAGCATCGCTTCCCGATCGACCTCGCGCATGGCCTCGTCCATGCCGGCGGCGAGCTTGTCCTTCAGGTCCTCGTCCAGCTTCGGCGTCCCGAGATCGGCCCATGCCGCCTCCTTGAACGGTCCCAGATGGTCGAGGGCGTGGCGGATCCCGCCCTCGCCTCCCCCGAGATGCTGGAGCAGGCAGGGCCCCATCAACGCCCAGCGCAGGCCCGGCCCGTGCGCGATCGCCGCATCGACCTCCGAGACCGACACCGCGCCGATCTTCACCAGGTGATAGGCTTCCCGGTAGAGGGCGTTCTGGAGGCGGTTGGCGACGTGGCCGATCAGCTCCATGCGGATATGGATCGGGCGCTTGCCGATGCGGGCGTAGAACTCCATCGCCTCCTCGATCGCCTCCGGCGCGGTTTCCCTGCCGCCGACCACCTCGACCAGCGGGATCAGGTGCGGTGGATTGAACGGATGGCCGACGAGGACGCGGCCCGGATGGCGGCAGCCGGCCTGGAAGAGGCTCGGCATCAGGCCCGAGGTCGAGGAGGCGAGAAGAACGTCCGGCGCCGTCGCCGCGTCGAGGCGGCGGAAGGTCTCCCGCTTGACCTCTTCCCGCTCGGGCCCGCTCTCCTGCACGAAATCGACCTCGGCGACGGCCGCCTCCAGATCCGGCTCGAAGCGGATGCGGTCGGGGCTTGCGCCCGCGGCGAGGCCCAGCTCGGCGAGGACGGGCCAGGCCCGGTCCACCTGCCGCCGCAGGCGCTCCTCCGCCCCCGGAGCGGGATCGGTCGCGACGACATCGAGCCCCTGGGCCAGAAAGCAGGCGGCCCAGCTCGCGCCGATGAGCCCCGTTCCGACGACGCCTACCCGATCGATCCAACGTCCCATCGCCTCCTCCCCGCCATCCGGCCACGGCTCTCACGGCCCGGACCGTGTCTTCTCTTCGCGACGGGGCATCTTAGGGCCCTCTTCTGCCGTGCCAAGCGGCAGGACGCGCGACCGGCGGGTCCTATTCTGGACCGGATGGGCGGCGGAAAGCTTCATTATGCGACAATGGGTGTGATTTGCTTGCGAATGTCACTTGCTTTATTGGGTGGTCGGTGCATTGAAGGATTGTCGTCCCGACGACCCGAGAAAGAATCACCATGGAACCATCCACCGACACGTCGACCCAAGAACTCGCCGAGCTGACCAGCGAGATCGTCTCCGCCTTCGTCTCGAACAACAAGCTCACCGCGAGCGAGCTGCCCGAGATCATCGCTACGGTCCACTCCGCTCTGCGCAGCCTGGGCGAGAAGAAGGCTCCCGAGCCTGAAAGGCTGACGCCGATCGTGCCGATCAAGAAAACGATCACGCCCGATTATTTGATCAGCCTGGAAGACGGCCGCCGCTACAAGTCGCTCAAGCGCCATTTGTCCGGCCGCGGACTGACGCCGGCCGAATATCGCGAGAAATGGGGCCTGGCGCGGGACTACCCGATGGTAGCGCCCAACTATGCCAAGCAACGCTCCGAACTCGCCAAGGCGCTGGGCCTCGGCCAGCAGCGCCGCAAGAAGGTGGAGAAGCCCGTCGAGGCTCCCGCCCCGAAGCGGCGCGGTCGGCCGAAGGCCGCCAGCAGCGAGGCCGGCGAAGCCGCCTGACGACCCTTCCCGGGGGGCGCCCGTCCGCCCCCCGGAAAGCCCGGCCCGGCGGAGACGGAGCGGGACCTCGCCTGAGCGAGGCGGCTCGACATTCGGAAGGCGGGCGCCCATCTGGGGCGAATGCTTCCGCTTTCCTGTCTCGATCTCTCCTTCGTCCGCTCGGGACATCGCCCGAGCGAGGCTCTTCACGACACGATCCGTCTCGCCCGCGCCTGCGATGCGGCCGGATATGCGCGCTACTGGCTCGCCGAGCACCACAACCTTCCCTCCGTCGCAAGCCCGGCGCCCGAGATCATGATCGGGCAGATCGCCGCCGCCACGGCGCGCATCCGCGTGGGCGCCGGCGGCGTGATGCTGCCGAACCATCCGCCCCTCATGGTGGCCGAGCGCTTCCGCATGCTGGAGGGGCTGTTTCCGGGCCGGATCGATCTCGGCCTCGGCCGGGCGCCCGGAACGGACGGCGTGACGGCCTTCGCGCTTCGCCGGCACCAGGAGAGCCGCGAGGGCGACGACTTCCTGGAAAAATTGCAGGAACTGCTCCTGTGGGAGAGCGGCGGCTTCCCGGAAGGGCATCCCTTCCGGCGCGTCGTGGCCATGCCGTCCGACGTCGCGCTGCCGCCCATCTGGCTGCTCGGCTCCTCGGGCTATTCCGCCCGGCTCGCGGCGCGGATCGGGGTCGGCTTCGCCTTCGCCCATCATTTCGCGCAGCACGACGCGCATGACGCCATGCTGGCCTACAAGGCGGAGTTCCAGCCTTCCCCACGGCTCCCCGCGCCCTATGCGATCCTGGCCGTCGCGGCCGCCGCGGCCGAGACGCAGGAGGAGGCGGAACGGCTGGCCTCCAGCCACGACCTGCATCGCCTGCGCCGGGACCGGGGCGAATTCGGACCCCTGCCGAGCCCCGAGGAGGCCACCGCCTATCCCTACAGCGATGCGGAGCGCGCCTCGATCCGCCGCAACCGCGAACGCTTCTTCGTCGGGGAGCCGGACGCGGTCGCGGCGCAGCTCGCCGCCTTCGCCCGCTCGACGCGGGCGGACGAGGTGATGGTCACCTCCGCCATCTGGGACCAGGAGGCGCGGCGCCGGTCCTACGAATGGCTGATCGCAGCCATGGCCCGGCAGCCCGCCGGATAGGGCCGCGCCGTCATCCTCCCTCGAGGAGCGCGTGGGCGCGGGCCTTGAGGTCGAGGCCGAGATCGGCCGCTTCGGCGGGCGTGACGCCGAGCCCCCTCGCCATGAGGCGGCGCGCGATCATGTGGTCGGCCGGCCTGTTGACCGATTCGACCCCGAGCAGCCTCCCCCCGCCATAGCAGAAGACCGAGAAGGCCCCGCGGCCTGGATCGCCCCGCGGCACGGCCTCGTCATGTCCCGCGGTCAGGCCGGCTATCTGGAGCTTCATCCGGCCCTGGTCGCTCCAGAACCACGGGACCGCGTCATAGGCAGCCGGCCGTCCGGCGAGCCGCGCGGCGAGGCAGCGGGCCTGGTCGACGGCGTTCTGCACCGATTCGAGCCGGATCCTCCGGCCTCCCGCAAAGGCGCTCGGATAGCTCGCGCAATCGCCGATCGCCGAGATCGCCTCATCCCCTGTCGCCAGATATTCGTCGACCCGGATGCCGTTCTCGACGGCGAGTCCCGCCTCGGCGGCAAGCTCGACATTCGGCACGACCCCGATTCCGACCAGGACGAGATCGGCCGGAAGATGCGCGCCGTCCGCCGTCACGACCCCGCTCGCCCGGCCGCCCTCCCCGGTGACGCCCGTCACCGCCGTCTCGAACAGGAAGCGCAGTCCCGCCGCCTCGTGAGCCTGCCGGAGATAATCCGACATCGGCACCGACAGCGAGCGCGCCATCGGCCGGCTCGCGGCCTCGACGACCGTCACCTCGATGCCGAGGGAGGCGGCGAGGGAGGCGAATTCGAGCCCGATGAACCCCGCCCCGACCACGACGATGCGCCGCGCCTGCGCGAGGCGAGCGCGAATCAGGTCGGCCTCCGTGCGCAGGCGCAGGTAGAAGACGCCGTCCAGCGTCGCACCCGGCACCGTCAGCAGGCGGTTTCGGGAGCCCGTCGCCAGCACGAGACGGTCGTAGGACAGCACAGCCCCCGATGCGAGCCCGACCGTCCGGGTCCCCCGGTCGATCCGGAGCGCACGCTCGGGCGCCAGAAGCTCGATCTCCCGCTCGCGGAAGAAATCCTCCGTGCGCAGGTCCAGGCCGCCTTCATGGACCTTGCCCGCGAGATAGGCTTTCGACAAAGGCGGCCGCTGGTAGGGCAGGCCCGGCTCCTCGCCGACGAGCCGGATCGCTCCGCGATAGCCGTCGTCGCGCAGCGAGGTCGCGACCTGAAGCCCGCCCTGCCCCGCCCCGAGGATCACGATGCCGGTCCCGCCGCTCACGCCCCGCCCCTCGACCATTCCGAGACGCCAAGCCATATCATGAAAAGCGCATTCGCCGGGAGGATCGCCGGCCTTTCCGGCCTCACCCGAGCCGCCAGACCTTGGCGTGCTTGACCTCCGCATCCTCCAGCGCCCGCGTGACCGGCACGCTGTAGGCGGCGACCTCGACGAGGCGGTCCTGCGGCAGGGAGGAGCCACCGGGATCGCCGATCAGGATCCGCGCCCCCCGCTTCTCCAGCGCGCGCAGCCAGGATTCCATCGCGCCGGCGATGTCCCGGTCGTAGAAGATGTCGCCCGCCAGCACGACCTCCCAGCCCTCGTCGCGCCCGACGAGATCGCCGAGTCGCGGCGCGACCGCGACGCCGTTCGCCGCCGCGTTCAGGGCGACGGCCTCCGCCGCGAAGGCGTCGATATCGGACGCCTCGACCCGCGCCGCGCCCCCCAGGGCCGCCGCGATCGCGACGAGCCCCGAGCCGGAGGCGACGTCGAGCACGGCGCGGCCGGCGACGATCTCGCGATGGTCCAGCACATAGCGCGCCAGCGCCTGCCCGCCCGCCCAGGCGAAGGCCCAGAAGGGCGGCGGCAATCCCATCTCGCCCAGTTCCTCCTCGGTCTTCTCCCACAGATCCATGGCCTCGTCGGCGAGATGGAGCCTGATCTCGGGCACGTGCGGCGCGGTGCGCAGCCGGGTCTGCGCGCGGATGAAGCCGCGCCGGTCCCCGATCACGGGGCCTTGTCCAGCATGTCGCGGTAGAGCGCCTTCACCTGCTCCATCACCGCGCGCTCGGTGAAGCCGTCGAGGACGCGCGCGCGGGCCGCCTCGCCCATCCGGGCGACAAGGCCGGGATCGGCCGCGAGGCCGGCCAAAGCCGCGGCGAGGGCGGCCGGATCGTCCGGGGGCACGAGGCGGCCCTCCCGCCCGTCGCGCACCAGCCGGCGGCAGCCCGGAACGTCGGTCGTCACCACGGCGCGCCCGCACGCCGCCCCTTCGAGCAGCGTGCGCGGCAGGCCCTCCCCGCCCCGCGAGGGCAGGCAGCAGACATGATGCGCGCGCCAGACGGCGGCGGCATCCCGCGTCGGGCCGTGCCAGGCGATGCCGGGCTCGCGCGACCAGGATTCGAGCTGCTCCCGCGAGAGCGCGCGCGGATTGGAGGGATCGGGCGAGCCGTAGAGCGACAGTTCCACCTCCGCCCCCCCGGCCCGCGCGCGCCGCACCGCCTCGACGGCGGTATCGATGCCCTTGGACCAGAGCATGCGCGCGACGATCGCGACCCGCAGGGGCGGGGGCGGCAGGGGCGCGGGGGCGAAATGGCCGGGATCGATCCCCGCCCCCCCGACGAGCCAGACCCGCCGCCGGTTCGCCGGATCGAGGCCGAGAAGGCGCGGATCATCCTCGTTCTCGAACAGGAAGCGCGTCCCGGCGCTCTGGAGCGGGCCGCGCAGGAGACTGCGGATGGCGAGCCGCGCCCCCCGCCCGACGAGATCGGGCCGCGCGCCGAGATAGCCGAGCCCCGTCAGCGCATAGACGCGCCGGTCGATCCGCGCCATCGCCGCCGCCGCCCCGCCGACGAGGATCGAGCGCAAGGCGATGCAATGGACGATGTCGGGCCGGCGCGCCTTCAGGATGGCGGCGAGGCGCCCCGCCGCGTCGCCTGCCGCGAGCGGATTGAGGCTGCGCCGTTCCGCCTCGAGCGGCACGACCGTCGCGCCCGTCTCCTCGATGAGAGCCGCGTGGTCGCGCACGCGCGTGACCACGTCGACCTCGAGCCCCATCTCGCGCGCGGCGCGCGCCATGGGCAGGAAATGGGACGCGTAGAACCAGTCCTCCGTGACCACGAAGGCGAGGCGGGCACCCATGCTAGCGGATGAAGGGATTCGTCGCCTTCTCCCGGCCGATCGTCGAGCCCGGCCCGTGGCCCGGCAGGAAGGAGACGTCGTCTCCGAGGGGCAGGATCTTGGCCTTGATGCCCCCGATGAGCTGCTCGTGGCTGCCGCCGGGAAGGTCCGTGCGCCCGACCGAGCCCTGGAACAGCACGTCGCCCATGAAGGCGAAGCGGAGCGAGGGCGCGAAGAGCACGACGCTTCCCGGCGAATGGCCGGGGCAATGCAGCACCTCGAAGGGCACGCCCGCGATCTCGATCGTGTCGCCCTCCTTCAGATAGCGGTTGGGCGTCACGTTCCGCGTGCCGTCGAGCCCGTATTGGGCGCCCTGGATGTCGAGGCGTTCGAGCAGGGGCTTGTCCGCCTCGTGAGGGCCGACGACCTCGACGCCCAACGCCTCGGCCAGTTCGGCCGCGCCCCCCGCATGGTCGATATGGCCATGGGTCAGGAGGATGAAATCGACGGTGATCCCGGCCCTCTCGATCGCCTCGCGAATCGCGGCCACGTCGCCGCCGGGATCGACGACGACGCCGTGCTTCGTCGCCTGCGACCAGATGAGCGAGCAATTCTGCTGGAAGGACGTGACCGGCACGACCTGGATCTGGATATCGGGCATGGCACGCTCGCTGAAGCCGGGGCGGCTCCGTCAGGTATCCTGATGGGGCCCGCACCAGCCGGGCAGGTACACGGCTTCGTCGCCCTTGGCGAGGGCGAGCGCCTGACGCATGGCGCCGGTGAAATCCTTCTCGACGAGCTTGCGCGACAGGCGGCGCCGCATGAAATCCGCCCACAGGAACTCGCTGAAGGGCGTCGTGTCCTTGGCGAAACCGCCGGCCCGCCTCAGCTCCCCGGCGAGGCTGCGGAACGGATCGTCGGCGAGATCGGAGACCCGCTTCGGGATGTCGTCGATCGAACGGCGCACACCCGTCGCATCATAGGGATGTGCCCAGCCCCGGTGGTCGGTCACGATCCAGAAGGCATCCTTGTCGAGATGGCGCAGATCCGCGACCACGTTCGTCGACACGTGCTTCACCCCCTCCAGGAGGAGGGCCATGGCCAGATGGTGGTGGTCGATGATGTAGCGCCGGCCCTTCGGCCCCAGCAGGACGGGGATCATGTGCTTGCCGAGGAAGTTCCCCTGGTCCTCCTCCTCCTGCTCGCGCCAGCGGCGGCGCTTCTCCTCGACCTCTCGATAGCCGACCGTCATCTGGGTCGGGCGAAGCTCCTCGATCGGCACCGAGTGCAGGACGGGCTCGCGCAGACTCATCGGACAGGTCTCTCCAGCGAAAGGACGAGGATCCGGGCCGGATGCGACCGGCCCGTGACAACGCTCGCCGTGCCTTCAGCGCCGCTTGCCACCCTTGGCGGGCGGAGCCGCAGGCTCCTCGCCGGCGGCGAGCTGGGCCTTGACGGCAAGCGAGGCGAGAGGGCTCGCGACCTCGACGACCTCGGCCTTGCCGATGCCGGTCTTCGGATCGAAATCGCCGGTCAGCATCACGACGCGTCCGGCATTCTTGGACAGGTCGATCTTCTGCCCGTCGGGGCCGGTCACGTCGACCGGCGTCGGATCGGCGCCCTGCGCGGCGGGCGCGTTGCTGTAGAGGATCGCGACCTGCGAGCCCACGACGACGCCGAGATGGCAGATCTCCTCGGCCGTCCGGCAGGGGAAGATCTGGACGGGCTCGGGGGCGGCCGCGGCCGGCTTGGCGGGAGCCCCCTTGCGCTGCTGCGCCTCGGCGGCGCCGGCAAAGGCGAGAGGCAGGAGCAGCGAGAGGGAAAGAAGAAGGCGCATCATGATCTCCGTGACGGATGGAACGGCTTCGTGGCCAAAAGCGGCGCCACGATGACGCCCCGCCCCATAGGGCCATCGGGACGCCCGCGCCATCCGCGCCGTCCCTCTCAAGCCTCGCGGGCGAAGCGTCCGATCACGATCTCCGTCTCGCCCTGGAGCCGCCGCTCGGCCTCGACGAATCCCTCCGGCAGCGCGAAGGCGCTCTGCGCCGCCTCCTCGACCACGACCAGCGCCCCGGGCGCGAGCCAGCCTCCCGCCGCGCAGGAGGACAGGGCGGGTCCCGCCAGATCGCGGCCATAGGGAGGGTCGCAGAAGACGAGCGATGCGGGCGCGTTCGGGGCGGCCGGCCCCATCCTCGTCGCGTCGCGCCGAAACAGGCGCGAGATCCCCCCCGCGCCGAGGCTCTCGATATTCCGGCGGATGAGTCCACGCGCCTCCGCGCCGTCATCGACAAAGGTCGCGAAGCACGCGCCCCGGGACAGAGCCTCGAAGCCCAGCGCCCCGGTCCCGGCATAAAGGTCGAGGACCCGCGCGCCCGCGAGCGGGTCCTCATAGGCATGGGCCAGCACGTTGAAGAGCGTCTCGCGCAGGCGGTCGGACGTCGGGCGAATCGCCGAATCGCGCCCCTGCGCAGCCGGCGCTGCGAGCGGCCGCCCGCGCCAGCGGCCGCCGACGATTCTCATGACGACGCCTAGGCCCCGCGTCCTTTCGGGCCGCCGCCGCGATGCGGCTTGCCGCCTGGGGAGCCGCCGAAGCGGCCCGGCTTGCCTCCGCGAGGCGCGCCGCCTCCCCGGGGCGCGCCGCCCCCGCGGGGCGCCTCGCCCCGGCCAGGGGGACCGCCCGGACCGCGCTTGCCGAAGGAGGCGCCGCGCGGCGCCCGGCCCGGCGGCCCCTCGGCCGTCTCTCGCCATCCCGCATGGTCGCGGCGATGGCGGGCCGGCCTCTCCTCGGGGACGGGCTTCAGCCGCTCGACGAGAACCCGCCTCCCCTCGCCGGCCTCGATCGGCTTGCCGCGGCTGCGCGGCCGGGCGGCGGAAGCGAGGCGCTCGCTCTTGGGGTCCTCCCGCCGCTCGCGGCGCGGGGGCCGGGGCGGGCGCGTCTCCTCGTCGGCCCGCCAGACGAGGTCGCGGGGACGCTCCTCGCGCGGCTTGCGGCGATCCTGCGCAGGTTCCGGCATCTCCCGGCCACGCCGGAAATCCGCGCGCGCGCCGAAATCCCGGCCGCGTTCCTCGCCGGCCCGGCGCGGGCGCGGCATGCGGGCCGGCAGCTTCGGCTCCCGCCCGAAGGGCGCGATGGGCATCCTGACCGGGCTCGCGAAATCCGCCCCCGCCTCGGCGGCCAGCGCCTCGCCGAGCTGCTCCTTGAGGACCTTGGTCCGCACCTCCTCGACGAGGCCCGGCTCGATCTCGCCGAGCTGGAAGGGCCCGAAGGACAGCCGGATGAGGCGATTCACCTGGAGGCCCAGATGCTCCAGGATGCGCTTGACCTCGCGGTTCTTGCCCTCGCGCAGCGCGATGGACAACCAGGCATTGTCTCCTTGGACGCGGTCGAGCGTGGCCTCGACCGCGCCGTATTCCATGCCGTCGACGGTGATGCCGCCGCGCAGCCTGTCGAGCTGGGCCTGGGTCACCTCCGCGCCGTGGGCCCGCGCCCGGTAGCGCCGCGTCCAGCCCGTCGCCGGCTGCGCGATCACCTTGGCGAGGCCGCCGTCGTTGGTCAGGAGCAGGAGGCCCTCGGTATTGATGTCGAGCCGGCCGATGGCGACGACGCGCGGCATGTCCTCGGGCAGCGAATCGAACACGGTCGGCCGCCCCTCGGGATCGCGGAAGGTCGTCACAAGGCCGCGCGGCTTGTGGAACAGCCACAGCCGCGTGCGCTCGCGCGAGGGCAGCGGCTCGCCGTCCACGGCGATGCGGTCTTCCGGCCCGACATTGAGGGCCGGAGAGGTCACGGTCTCGCCGTTGAGGCTGACGCGGCCGGCCTCGATCATGGCCTCGGCATCCCGGCGCGAGGCAAGGCCCGCGCGCGCGATCACCTTGGCGATCCGCTCCTCGGCCGGGGCCGCCTCCGGCTCCTCGGCACGCTCCTGTCGTGCAGGGCGTTCCTGTCGTACAGGACGTTCCTGCCGTGCAGGACGCTCCGTGCGCCCCGGGGCGGGGCGGGGCTTGGCACGCTGTTCCGGCCTCCGTGTCAGGAAGCCCTCGCCCCCTGGGCCCCGTCCGGGAGGCGCGCGCCGGCCGCCGCGGCCCGGCCGCCGGTCATCGTCGTTGGTGTCGGTCATGGCCTGCTGATAGCAGAGCAGACCATGGAGGGCGAGCGCATTGGCCGTCGCAAGGAACCGCAAGCCGAGGATCGACCCGATGGAGCGGGCCTTCGCCGAGGCGCGGGCCGCCGGCGCCGCCGGGGAGGTTCCCGTGGGCGCCGCCGTCGTGCGGGACGGGGCCGTCGTCGCCGCGGCGGGGAACGCGACGCGGCGCGACAGCGATCCCACCGCCCATGCCGAGATGGTCGCCCTGCGCGCCGCCGCCCGCGCGCTCGGGGACGACCGCCTCGCCGGCTGCGATCTCTACGTGACGCTCGAGCCCTGCGCGATGTGCGCGGGAGCCATTGCACATGCCCGCATCCGCCGTCTCTATTTCGCCGCGCCCGACCCCAAGGGCGGCGCCGTCGAGCACGGTCCGCGCTTCTTCGGGCAGCCGACCTGCCACCATGTCCCGGAGGTCTATGGCGGCATCCGCGAGTCGGAAGCCGCCGCCCTGCTGCGGGAGTTCTTTGCAGGTATACGCCCCTAACTCCGGCACGCGGGATGCAGCGCCGTCCTCGCCCGTTAACGCTCGCCTAACAGCCGGGTGCGATCCTGGGACAGAAGCGGCCCGCCATGAACCAGAAGGCTGCCGGAGGCGACCAACGGACAAAGGGGGAGACGTCCCATGTCGAGCCTCATCCTCTTCACCTTCGCGCTCTTCGTCATCGTTTTCGCGGCCCTGGCCCGGATCGCCCGCCGTCCCGCCTGGAGCCGTCTCGTCCTCGTCGCCGTCCTGACGCTGATCTTCGACCGGCCCGGCGGCAAGCGCCCGGCCCGCGCCCGCGGCCATCGCATTTGAACCCTATGGCTGGGGCGTCCCCTCCAGCCATCGAAGGTCTCCTAGGCAGCAAATTCCTCGCGCCGATATCCCTGGAGATAGAGCAAGGCCGTGAGGTCGCCGTGGTCGATGCGCACGCGCGCCGCCGCGGCGACGGCGGGCTTGGCGTGATAGGCGACGCCGAGGCCGGCTTCCCCCAGCATGGCGAGGTCGTTGGCCCCGTCGCCCACCGCCAGGACATCCTCGGGAGCGAGGGCGAGCTTCCCACGCAACTCGCGTAAAGTGTCCCGCTTGGCCTCCTTGCCGAGGATCGGCTCGGCCACCGCGCCGGCCAGCGCATCGCCCTCCGTCAGAAGCCGGTTGGCGCGGTTCTCCTGGAAGCCGATCATGGCCGCGACAGGCCCGGTGAACAGCGTGAAGCCTCCCGAGACGAGGCAGGCATAGGCCCCGTCCCGCCGCATCGTGCGGACCAATTCGCGCCCGCCCGGCGTCAGCGTGATCCGCTCGGCGATGATCTTGCCGACGATGTCCAGCGGCAGCCCGCGCAACAGGGCCACGCGCTCGCGCAGGGCCGGCTCGAAGGCGATCTCGCCCCGCATCGCCCGCTCGGTGACGGCGGCGACCTGCGGCTTCAGCCCGACGAAATCGGCCAGCTCGTCGATGCATTCCTGGTCGATCATGGTCGAATCCATGTCGGCCAGGAACAGGCGCTTGCGCCTCGCCGGGGCGGGCAGCACCGCGACGTCGAGCGCGAGCCCCCCGAGCGCCTCGCGCAGGCGCGCCTCGACCGCCGCCGCATCGCCCCCGGCGTCGAATTCGGCCGCGACGCCCTCGGCCAGGAGGCGCACGGATGCGCCCGCGAGCACCGAGGAGGCGCAACGCAGCGCCTCTTCGGTGAGGGCGGGGCGCGCGGGATTTGCAATCAGGGTCGCGATGAGGGACGGGCTTGCCAAGGTCGGGCGATCTTCGGTCTGGGAGTTGTCGTGGAGCAGGCGATCCTCATTGCAGGGCCGACCGCCTCGGGCAAGTCGGCGCTGGCGCTGCGGCTCGCGCGGGAGCGGGGCGGCGTCGTGATCAATGCCGATTCGATGCAGGTCTACCGCGACCTGCGTCTCCTCTCGGCCCGCCCCTCCCACGAGGAGGAGGCAGCCGCCCCGCATCGGCTCTACGGCCATGTGGACGGGGCCGTGAACTATTCCGCCGGCCGCTATGTCGAGGATGCAGGGCGGCTCCTCGCGGAATTGCCGCCAGGGGCCCTGCCCATCTTCTGCGGCGGCACGGGCCTTTATTTCAAGGCGCTCACCGAGGGCCTTTCGGCCCTGCCGCCCGTGCCGGAGGAGGTGCGCGCGCGGATTCGCGCCGGGGCCGAGGGCCGGCCGGCGCCGGACCTCCACGCCGAACTCGCGCTCCGCGATCCCGAAGGCGCCGCGCGGCTCCGGCCCGGCGACCGCCAGCGCATCCTGCGCGCGCTCGAGATCCATGCCGCGACCGGCAGGCCGATCGGCGCCTTCCAGGGCGCGCGCATCCCCGGTCCCCTGGCCGGCCGGCCCTGGCGCGGCCTCTACCTGATGCCGCAGGAGCGGACCGTCTTGCGCGCGCGCATCGACCGGCGCTTCGAGCAGATGATCGAGGCCGGCGCCCTGGAGGAGGTCCGCGCCCTCGCCGAACGCGGCCTCGCGCGCGACCTTCCGATCATGCGCGCCCACGGCGTCCCCGGCCTCCTCGCCCATCTGCGCGGCGAGGCGACGCTGGCCGAGGCGATCGAGAGAGGCCAGGCCGATACCCGCGCCTATGCCAAGCGCCAGATCACCTGGTTCCGCCACCAGATGGAGGGCTGGGAGATTGTGGCGGCCTGACCCGGAATCCTGCCATAAGGAGACAACGGGGAACGGGGCACATGATCTACGATTATTGCGTGGTGGGTGGCGGGATCGTCGGGCTCGCGACGGGT
>NZ_DAOLAJ010000029.1:0-37255 GCF_035325185.1 Enterovirga sp.
TCGCCGATCGCATATCCCTTCTGGACGACCTGGACGACGGTGCCGCCCGGCACTTCCTCCGTCGGCACCTCGAACATGGCCTGGTGGAAATTCGGATCGAATTTCTGCCCCTCGGGCGTGAGAAGCTTGACGCCGTGCCGGGCGAGGGTCGCGAGGAGGTCGCGCTCGGTCAGTTCCACGCCCTCGATGAGCGCCTTCACGCCGGGGCTGTCGGCATTCTCCGCCTTGCGGGCGCTGTCGAGCGCCCGGTGAATGTTGTCGGCGACGTTCAGCATGTCCCGGGCGAAGCCCGTGATCGCATAGGCCTTGGCGTCCTTGATCTCGCGGTCGGTGCGCCGGCGCAGGTTCTCCATCTCCGCCAGGGAGCGCATCAGGCGGTCCTTGAGATCCGTCTTCTCGGCTTCGAGCGCCGCGATGGAATCCGCCCTCGCGGCTTCGTCCTGCCCCGGAGCGGTCGCGGGATCGTGGGCATTGTCCGTGGCGTTCGGGGGAATGTCCCGGGCGTCACCGTTGCTCGTCATGTCTCACCTTCGTCTGAGAATCCGTCCGGGCATCCCGAGCGGATCGGTTCGCCGAATGTCCAAGAGGGCTCCGAGCGCCCTCATATCGAGGCTTCCCGCTGCCCGATCAAGAGGATGGATCAGGCACGGGCACCGTCCAGGATGGGCTTGAGGCCGCGCTTGATCGCGCTCTGGCGCGAGCCCTGCGTGATCTTCGTGCCCAGAAGGTCGGTGACGTAGAACACGTCGGCCGCGCGCTCGCCGAAGGTCGCGATATGGGCCGAGGCGATATTGAGGTTCATCTGGCCGAGGGCGGTGGTCAGCTCGTAGAGAAGCCCCGGCCGGTCGAGGCCGCTCACCTCGATGACCGTGTGGCGCGAGGACAATTCGTTGTCGATCACGACCTCGGAGGGCACCACGAAAGCCTTCGGCACCTTCTTGGCGCCCTTGCGGCCCGCCACGAGGTCGGCGATCCGCACTTCGCTCCGCAAGGCTCCCTCGACGGCGTTCGCGACGCGGGTCGCGCGCCGGACCTCGTCCTCGTCCCGCTCGAAGGCGCGCGACAGGAAGATGGTGTCGAGCGCCGTCCCATCGGCCGAGGTGAAGATCTGGGCGTCCACGATATTGCCGCCCGCCGCGGCGCAGGCCCCCGTGATGATCGCAAGCAGCCGGGGATGGTCGGGCGAGACGATGGTCAGTTCCGTCACGCCGCGGAAGACGTCGGTCTCGACGGAGGTCCCGACCGTCTTGTGCTCCCGCTCCATGGCGCGGATGAACCGGGCATGCTTGACCTGCCGCTCCGGCACGGTCTTCAGCCAGTAGGCGGGATAGAAGCGGGCGGTATAGGCGTCGAATTCGTCGTCGCTCCAGTCGGGCAGGGATTGCCTGAGGTCGTGATGGATCGCCTCGATCCGGCTCGGGCGGAAGCGGTCGGATTCCCCGCCAGTGAGGACGGCCTCGGTCTCGCCGTAGAGGGTACGAAGCAACTCGCCCTTCCAGCCCGTCCACACGCCCGGGCCGACCGCCTTGATGTCGGCGATGGTGAGGATGAGGAGCATCTTCAGGCGCTCCATCGTCTGCACGACCTCGGCGAAGGCCGAGATCGTCTTGGGGTCCGACAGGTCGCGGCTCTGGGCTATCGTCGACATGAGAAGATGATGCTTGACGAGCCAGGCAACCAGCTCGACTTCCGTCTTGTCGAGGCCGAAGCGTGGGCCGAGCTTGAGCGCGATCTGCTCGCCGGCGATCGAGTGGTCCTCGAGGCGTCCCTTGGCGATGTCGTGCAGGAGCATGGCCACGTAGAGCGCCCGCCGGCGCCGGATGGTGTGGACGATCTTGTTCGCGAGCGGATGCTCGCTTTCGAGGCGCTGCGCGTCGATCTCGGCGAGGACGCCGATCGAGCGGATCAGATGCTCGTCGACCGTATAGTGATGATACATGTTGAACTGCATCATCGAGACGACGCGCCCGAAATCGGGCACGAAGCGGCCGAGCAATCCCGTCTCGTTCATCCGGCGCAGGACGACCTCGGGCGCGTTGCGCGAGGTCAGGATGTCCATGAAGAGCCTGTTGGCCTCGCTATCCGAACGGAGCGAGGGCCCGACCAGCCCGAGCGAGCGGGTGACGAGGCGGCTCGCATCGGGATGGATCGGCAGGTTGTGCTGGTCCGCCAGCCAGAAGACTCGCAAGAGGTTCACGGGGTCCCGCTGGAAGGCGTCCAGCCGGGCCAGGGTGATGCGGTCGTTGTCGATGCGGAAATCAGGCGAATCGAGGCCGCCCCGCCGCCGCCTCAGCGAGCCGAAGACGCGGTCGAGCACCGGGCGCTTCTTGGCGTGGCGCGCCTCCAGCCCGGCGCAGACGATGGCCGTCAGGTCCCCGACCTGCTTGGCGATCGAGAAATACGCCTTCATGAAGCGCTCGACGCCCAGGAGGCCCGTGCGGGCCTTGTAGCCGAGCCGCTGGGCGACGGCGCGCTGGGTGTCGAAGCTCAGCCGCTCCTCGGCGCGCCCCGTCAGGAAATGGAGGTGGCAGCGCACACGCCAGAGGAATTCCTCGCAGCGCACGAAGACCTGCGCCTCGTCGGGCGTGAAGAGGCCCGCGGCGACGCATTCCTCGGCCGTGTCCGCCTTGTAGACGTATTTGGCGATCCAGAAGAGGGTGTTGAGGTCGCGCAGGCCCCCCTTGCCGTCCTTGACGTTGGGCTCGACGAGGTAGCGCGAGTTTCCGGCGCGGGCGACGCGGTTCTCGCGCTCCCGGAGCTTCGCCTCGACGAACTGGGAAGCAGATCCCTTCACCACCTCCTTGGCGAAGCGCGACTGGAGGTCGTCGAAGGCGCGTCGGTCCCCGACGATGAAGCGCGCCTCCAGGACCGCCGTGCGGATCGTCATGTCCGCCTTGGCCTCCTTGATGCACTCATCGACCGTGCGGACCGCGTGCCCGACCTTCAGCTTCAGATCCCACAGGGCATAGAGGATCTCCTCCGCGACCGGGGTGGAATAGGGGTTCGCCCGCTTCGGCATCAGGAAGAGGAGATCGACATCCGAGCCGGGCGCCATGGTTCCGCGCCCGTAGCCTCCCGTCGCGACCACGGTGAGGACCTGATCCGCCCCGGCTGCGGCGGGGCTGCGAAGCTCGCCCATCGCCCGCCCATAGGCATGGGCGATTGCCTCATCCATGCCCTCGGCGAGCGCGCGCGCGCAGGCGAGGCCGCTGCCCGACTTGATCAGGAGGGATTCGGCCGCCGCCCGGCTCTTCTCGAGCTTCTCGCGCAATTCCGCGACGAGCCCGGCCCTGAAATCGGGAATGCCGGTGCCCTCGGGGCGGGAGGCTGTGACGGCGCTCATGGCGTGACGGGACCACTCTTCGGCTGACGGGCCGGGAAACTCCCGGCTGCTTCGGGAAGCGGTCTTGCGACGATGGATGGCGGTTTTACGGTCATGTCCGGGTTGCAACTTTCCGCGGCGTCTCCACCTAAGCCCTATCGGCGACGGCTGCCAATGCGCGGCGAGAAAGCGGGGTTCCCCTTTTGGAGCGGGCGATCGAGAAGAGCGACCCGCGTGGTGAGGGTTCCGCGCGACGGGCCTTGCTGCTCGTCAACCGGCGCGCGCGCAACGGCGCTTGTCCGGTCGAGGCGGCGATCGAGACGCTTCGGGACGGCGGCCTCGCGGTCGAGGAGGCGCCCATGCCGGCGCCCGGCGATCTCTCGGCCTTCGTCGCCGGCCGTCGCGGCGAGATCGACTGCTTGATCCTGGGCGGCGGCGACGGCACGATGAATCGCGCGGCGCCCGCCCTCATCGCCAACCGCATTCCCTTCGGGATCCTCCCGCTCGGGACGGCCAACGACCTCGCCCGCTCGCTCGGGATCGCCTTCGATCCCGTTGCCGCCGCCCGCGTCATCGTCGAGGGGCATGTCCGGGCGATCGATCTCGGGACCGCCAACGGCCATCCCTTCTTCAACGTCGCCTCCATCGGCTTTTCCGCGGAACTGGCCGCCGAGCTCACTGGGGAGGCGAAGCGCCGCTGGGGCGTGTTGGGATATGCCCTGGCGGGCGCGAAGCTCCTGAGCCGCGTCCGGCCCTTCATCGCCTTCCTCGAATACGACGACACGATCGAGAAGGTGAGGACGATCCAGATTGCCGTCGGCAACGGGCGCTATTACGGAGGGGGATTGACGGTCGACCTCGAAGCCGAGCTGGATGACGGCGTCTTCCATGTCTACAGCCTGGAAGTCAGGCACTGGTCCCGGCTTCTCGCCCTTGTGCCGGCGCTGAAGCGGGGCACCCTCTTGGCGAAGGAGGACGTCAGGGTCTTCAAGGCGAGGTCGCTGGTGGTGCGCACGAGGCGGACGCGCTCGGTCAATACGGACGGGGAGTTGACGACCGCGACGCCGGTGCGGTTCCGCGTCCTGCGCAAGGCCGTGCGCGTCTACGCGCCTGCTCCGACCGAACCATGACACCGGTATTATTTCCATAGACAGAGGGGATGATGGATTCGCTCCTGGCACTCGCCAGCCAGCCCGAAGCCTGGGCTGCGCTCGCCACGCTGATCGTGATGGAGGTCGTCCTCGGGATCGACAACCTCATCTTCCTATCGATCATCTCCAACAAGCTGCCCGTGGAGCGGCGGGCCTTCGCCCGATATGTGGGCCTCAGCCTGGCCCTGTTCATGCGGCTGGGATTGCTGTTCACCATCACCGTCATCATCGGCCTGACGAAGCCGGTCTTCGAGGTGATGGGCAAGGGCTTCTCCTGGCGCGACATCATCCTGATCGCGGGCGGCCTGTTCCTCGTCTACAAGTCCACGGTCGAGATCCACGAAAGCGTCACGCCGGAGGAGGAGGACGAGCACGGCGCGGAGCCCAGGCCCGCCGGCATGGCCAGCGTGATCGCCCAGATCGTCGTCATCGACCTCGTCTTCTCGCTCGATTCGATCATCACGGCGGTCGGCATGACCTCCCACCTGCCGATCATGATAATCTCGGTCGTCTTCGCGATCGCGGTGATGGTCGTCGCCGCGGGCCCGCTCGCGAATTTCATCAAGAAGAACCCGACCATCGTCATGCTCGCGCTCAGCTTCCTCTTGATGATCGGCATGGTGCTGATCGCGGACGGCTTCGGCTTCCACGTGCCCAAGGGGTACATCTACGCGGCCATGGCCTTCTCGGTGCTCGTGGAGGCTCTCAACATGCTGGCGCGCACCAAGCGCCGCCACAAGGAGAAGCAGATCGGTACGCCGCCGATCACGCTGCGGGCGAAGGAGGAGATGGCGAAGGAGCGGTGAGCCGGCGCAGGCTCGCCCCGGTCGCCATGTCGAAGAGATGCACGGCCTGCGGGTCGACGGCGAGCCCGATTGATCCGCCTGCCGGCGCCTCGCCGGCGGGCACCTGCACCGTCGCTTCATGTCCCGCGACGGTGCCGTGGACGAGCTGCGTCGCTCCCAGCTCCTCGACGAAATCCACCTCGAGGCGGAGCTGCGCCTCCTCCTCGGGCACGCGGCGCAGGTCCTCCGGGCGCAGGCCCACCTCGACCGCCATGCCGTGCCCGGTGCCGGACATGGAGGCCACGGAGAGCGCCCGATCCCCGACGAGGACGCGGCCCGGCCCCTCGATCCGGCCCGGCAGGAAGTTCATGGAAGGGGAGCCGAGGAATCCCGCCACGAAGCGGGTCGCGGGGCGCCTGTAGAGATCGGCCGGCCGGCCGACCTGCTCGATCCGGCCGGCATTCATGACGACGAGGAGGTCGGACAGCGTCATCGCCTCGACCTGGTCGTGCGTGACATAGACCGAGGTCACGCCGAGCGAGCGCTGGAGGCGCTTGATCTCGACCCGCATCTGCACGCGCAGCTTGGCGTCGAGATTGGACAGGGGCTCGTCGAAGAGAAAGACACGGGGCTTCCGCACGATCGCCCGCCCCATGGCGACGCGCTGGCGCTGGCCGCCCGAGAGCTGCCCGGGCTTGCGGTCGAGGAAGGACTCGATGGCGAGGATGCGGGCCGCCTCCCTCACCCGCGCCTCGATCTCCGCCCGGGGCGTGCCCCGGTTGCGCAGGCCGTAGGCCATGTTGTCGTAGACGCTCATATGCGGATAGAGCGCGTAGTTCTGGAACACCATCGCGATGTCGCGATCGGCCGGCTCGACGTCGTTCACCACCCGACCGCCGATCCTCACCGTCCCGGCCGAGACCGTCTCCAGCCCCGCGATCATCCGCAGCAGGGTGGACTTGCCGCAGCCGGAAGGCCCGACCAGCACGCAGAACCGGCCGTCCGGGACCTCGAGGGAGACGCCCCGCACGGCCTCGACCGAGCCGCGATAGGTCTTGCGAATGTCGCTCAGGCTGACGGATGCCATGTCCCCGCCGTCACTTCTCGGTCTCGACCAGCCCGCGCACGAACAGCTTCTGCATCACGACCACGACGAGGATCGGCGGCAGCATGGCGAGGACGGCCGTCGCCATCACGACCTGCCATTCCGTCATCGCATCGGTGGTCACGATCATCTTTCGGATGCCGATCGCGATCGTCTGCATGTCGTCGCGCGTCGTGATCAGGAGCGGCCAGAGATACTGGTTCCAGCCGTAGATGAAGAGGATCACGAACAGGGCGGCCATGTTGGTGCGCGAAAGCGGCACCAGCATGTCCCGGAAGAACCTCATCGGCCCGGCCCCGTCGATCTTCGCGGCCTCGACCAGCTCCTCCGGCACGGTCATGAAGAACTGGCGGAAGAGGAGGGTGGCGGTGGCCGAGGCGATCAGCGGCAAGGTCAGCCCGGCCATGGTGTCGAGAAGGCCGAGATCGGCCGCCACCTTGTAGGTCGGAAAGATGCGGACCTCGACCGGCAGCATCAGCGTGACGAAGATCGTCCAGAACGCCGCCTTCCGGAAGGGAAAGCGGAAATAGACCACCGCGAAGGCGGACAGCATCGAGATGGCGATCTTTCCGGCCGCGATGAGCGTCGCCATCACGAAGCTGTTGAGGAGCATGGTGCCGACGGGCTCGCGCGTCGTGCCGCTCGGCCCGACGAGGATCGTGCGGAAATAGGTGTCGGCTCCCGCCGGGCCGGGCAGGAGGCTCATCTGCCCGTTGGCGATCACGGATGCCTCCTGCGTCGAGCCGACCAGGGCGAGATAGATCGGAAAGGTCACGATCGCCGTGCCCGCGAGAAGCACGAGATGCGGCAGCGAGCGGGCGAGGAATCCCCGGCGCCCGACCATCAATAGGCCACCCTGCGCTCGACGAAGCGGAACTGGATCGCGGTGAGGCCGATCACGAAGAGCATCAGGATCACCGACTGGGCCGCCGAGCCGCCGAGATCGCCGCCCATCCGGCCGTCCGAATAGACCTTGAAGACGAGCGTCTCCGTCGCCCCGGCCGGCCCCCCGCCCGTCATGGTGTCGATCGTGCCGAAGGTCTCGAAGAAGGCATAGACGATATTGACGGCGACGAGGAAGAACGTGGTCGGCGACAGGAGGGGCAGCGTGATGGTCCAGAACCGGCGCCATGCCCGCGCCCCGTCCATCGCCGCCGCCTCGATCACGCTGCGCGGAATCGCCCGCAGGCCAGCGAGGAAAAACAGGAAGTTATAGGAGATCTGCTTCCAGGCCGAGGCCAGGACGACCTGCGTCAGGGCCTGGAGGCCGTTGAGGCGAGGATTCCAGTCGATGCCGAGACCCTCGAGGCCATGGGCGATCAGGCCGAGCGAGGGGTCGAGCATGAAGATCCAGAGCACGCCGGCAATGGCGGGCGCGACCGCATAGGGCCAGATCAGGAAGGTCCGGTAGCCCGCCGCGCCGCGGATCTCCGCATCGGCCATGACGGCGAGCAGCAGCGCGAGCGACAGCGAGAGCGAGGCGACGGCGGCCGAGAAGACGAGGGTCGTGCCGAGCGCGTGGTAATAGGAGGGATCGGAGAAGAGGGCCCTGTAGTTCTCGAACCAGACGAAATCCGAGGACAGGCCGAAGGCGTCCTCGATCAGGAAGGATTGCCGGACCGCCTGGGCCGCGGGCCAGTAGAAGAAGATCAGGGTGACGAGGAGCTGAGGCGCCAGCAGTGCATAGGGCAGGCCCCGATCGGAGAAGACGGCCCGCTCCTCCGAGGCTTCGGCCCGCGCCGGAGAAGGCGCCCGGCGGGATCCGGCCGGAGGCCCGGGCCGGGGGGTACGGGCGGTCACCGCCCCGCCGTGCGCTCGAATTGCCGCAGCACCAGGTTCCCGCGTGTCACCGCCGCGTCCAGAGCGGCCTTGGCGGATTTCCGCCCCCCGAGCGCGGCCTCCATCTCCTCAGACCAGATGTCCCGCAACTGCACCATGTTGCCGAGGCGCAGGCCGCGCGAATTCTCGGTCGGCTCCTTGCCCGTCATCTCGACGAGCGCGATCTGGAAGGAGGGGTTCTTTGCGTAGAACCCGGACGCCTTCACCTTCTCGTAGGCGGCGCGGGTGATCGGCAGGTAGCCCGATTCCTCGTGCAGCCTCGCCTGGCGGTCCGTGTCCGAGAGAAAGGTGAAGAACTTCGCCACGCCCCGGTACTCGGCGGCGCTCTTGCCCCCCATGACCCAGAGCGAGGCGCCGCCGATGATGGAGTTCTGCGGGGCGCCCGGCACGTCGGGATAATAGGGCATGGGCGCGGCGGCCCAGTCGAACTTGGCGTTCCCCTTCACGTTCGCATAGAAGCCGGAGGAGGTCAGGAAGATCGGGCATTCGCCGGAGGTGAAGCGTCCCTCGCCGGAATTGGTGCGGCCCGAATAGTCGTAGACCTTGTCCTTCTGCAGCTCGACGAGGTTCTGGAGATGGCGGATCTGCAAGGGTCCGTTGAACCGGAGCACCGTGTCGAAGCCGTCGAGGCCGTTCCCCTTCGTCGCCAGGGGCACGTTGTGCCAGGCGGAAAGCTGCTCCAGATTCGCCCAGGTCGCCCAGGCGGTCGAGAAACCGCAGGACGAATGGCCCGAGGCTTTCAGCTTCTTCGCCGCCTCGAACACCTCCGGCCATGTCTTCGGCGGCTGGTCTGGATTGAGCCCCGCCTTCTTCAAGGCGTCGCGGTTGATCCACATCACCATGGACGACGAATTGAAGGGGAGGGACAGCATCTCCCCCTTGGCGGTCGAGTAATATCCCGTGACGGCGGGGAGATACGCCTTCGGATCGAACGGCTCCCCGGCATCGGCCATGAGCTGGAAGACCGGCTTCACCGCGCCGCGCGCCGACATCATCGTCGCCGTGCCCACCTCGAAGACTTGCAGGATATGCGGCGCATTGCCGGCGCGGAAGGCGGCGATGCCCGCATTCAGGGTGTCAGGGTAGCTGCCCTTGTAGCTCGGGACGACCTTGTACTCCTTCTGCGAGGCGTTGAATTCCCGGGCCAGCTCGACGACGACCTGATTGTTGCCGCCCGTCATGGAGTGCCACCATTGCAGCTCGACCTGGGCGGCCGCCGCGGTGGCGTGGAAGAGAACCGCCGCGAGCGCGGTGATCCGTAACAATCGCATCGATGTCTCCCTGCCGGAGCGGGCCCCTGGCGCCGGCCTTTTATCGCGCGCGGGCACGATGGTCACACGGCATGGTCGTGACAAGTGTCTTTCAGATGACGTTGTCTTCGACCAAGGGACGATTCTCGATGATCCTCAGGAATCCGAGCGCCGAGAGATCGAGCGTGCGGAAGCGGCCGTGGACGATCAGTTCGGCGAGGCCCCGGCCGATCCCCGGCGCATGCTGGAGCCCGTGGCCGGAAAAGCCGTTGCAGAGGTGGAAATTCTCGAGGCCCGGCGCCGGGCCGATCACGGCGTTGTGATCGGCGAGGTTCATGTCGTAGGGCCCCGCCCAGGCACGTCCCGGCCTGATCTCGGCGAGGGCGGGGATGCGGGAGGCGAGGGCGGGCCAGACGACCTCCTCGAACAATTCCCAATCGACCTCCCGGCTCGCGGGGTCGTCGTCGCTCCAGTCGGGATCCGCGGCGGCGGGAGGGGACCAGCCGGCGATGAAGCTCCGCCCCTCGGGCCGGGGCTCGCCGTCGGGCCGCATCCAGACGCCGGTCGTATCGATCAGGAGCGGGCAGCGGGGGAGGGGATTGCGGGAGGAGAAGGAAAAGACCGAGCGGCGCTTGGCGCGGACCGGGATGTCGATCCCCGCGAGCCGCGCGAGGGCCGCGCCCCCGGAGCCGGCGCAATCGACGAGGGCGCGGCAGGGGACCTCTCCCCTCTCCTTCAGCACCGCCCCGGAGATGCGCCCTCCCTCCCGCCGAAAGCCCACGACCTCGTCGGCGACGAAGGTCGCGCCGAGGCGGCGCGCCGCTCCCCTCAGAAGCTGGAGCAGGGCCCAGCCGTCGAACCAGCCTTCCCCGGTGACGCCGTGGGAGCCGAGGAGGAGATCCCCGGTTTCCAGCCAGGGAAATCGCGCGGCCAGCGCGGCGGCATCGAGGAGGGCGATCTCGGCCCCCTCCTGCCGCTGGAGCGCGTTGTTCCGACGCAGGGCGCCGGCGCCGGTTTCCGTGCCGGCGAGGTAGAGATAGCCGCCCTCCCTCAGCCCGAGTGCAGGCGGATCCTCACCCACGGGAAGGAACCGTCCCGGATCGCGCAGGAAGGCCAACCCATGAAGCGAGAGGCGCACATTGACCGCCTGCGAATATTGCTGGCGGATCGAGGCGGCCGAAAGCGCGGAGCCGGCGAGGCGGTAGCTCGGATCCTTCTCGACGACGAGCACGCGCCCGCCGAAGTCGGGATCGGCGAGGAGATGGGCCGCGACGGAGGAGCCCATGGCCGCCCCGCCCGCGATGACGACGAGGTTGCTCATCGGGGGGCTGCCGGCTGCCGGGCGATCTCCTTGTGCAGATGGACCATGAGGGCGATCCCGAAAACCGGCGTCAGCAGGTTCAGGACGGGAACCAGCATCAGGCCGGCCAGCACGGCCCCGCCGGCCAGGACGGGAAGGCGGTTCCGGCGGCGCAGTTCGGACGCCTCGGCGGCCGGCCGGAACCGGGCGGCCGCCATTTCGAAATATTCCCGTCCGAGCAGGTAGGTGTTCACCGCGAAGAAGGCAGTGACATTCACGACCGGCACGAAGATCAGGGCGAGCGCGGCGAGATTGAGGAGAAGGGACAGTCCGGCGAAGCGCAGACCGGAGCGGATCGACGACCAGGTCGAGAGAGGTGCGCCCGGCCGGTCCTGCGGAAAGTCGGTCGTCTCGACGATCGCGGCGGCCTCGTCGAGAAAGAAGCCGCCGACGAGCGCGGAAACGGGCGGCAGGAGGAATACCAGGAGGACGACGAGCCCGGCTCCGCCGGCGAAATAGGCGAAGGTGTTCAGGACGGGATAATCCGCGCTGAGAGGATGGGCGGCGAGGAGCAGGTCGAGGCCCTTGGTCAGGAGGCCCCAGACGAAGATGAGCAGGACGACGGTGAGTCCGAGCGAGCGCAGGACGATTTGCCGCAGCGGCGGCGAGAAGACCTGCCGGATGGCTGCGAAGGCGGCTGTCAGAATCATGGAGCCGGTGTTTAAGGCGAAATCCTCGCCGTGGCAGCCGGGGCGGGGACTGGGAGGATAGGCCAGAGGTGAACGCTCTCCGCCCCGTTCAGGTCCCCCGCCTCGCGCTGGCGCCGTCCGATGTCGATGTCGCCATCGTCGGCGCGGGCGCGGCGGGGATCGCGGCGGCGCGGCGCTGCCTCGCCGAGGGGCTGACCTGCACCGTCCTCGAGGCTCGCAACCGGATCGGCGGCCGCTGCGTGACGGTTCCGGTCGGCGGCCGTCCGCTCGATCTCGGCGCCCATTGGCTGCATGCCGGCGACCTCAACCCGCTCGTCGCCCTGGGGCGCGAGCGCGGCGAGCCTCTCGTCCCGGCGCCGCGCTCCGGCGGGCTCGTGGTCGAGGGCGTCCTTGCGGACGAGGCGACGGCGAGGGCGCAATTCGACGCTTTCGAGACAGCGGGCGCGGCCATCGCCGAGGCCGCCGGCCTTTCGGAAGACCCGAGCATCGCCGACGTCCTGCCGGAACTCGGCCGCTGGAGGCAACCGGTCGCCGCGACCCTTGCGCTGATCAGCGGGCGCCCCCTCGACGAGGTGAGCGCCCACGACTTCCCGAGCGAGGAGTTCGGCGACAACTGGTTCGCGAAGGGAGGCTACGGCGCCTATCTGGCGCGCCTCGCCGAGGGGCTGCCCATCGCTCTCGGTCATCCGGTCGATCGGATCGACTGGTCGGGGGAGGGCGTGTCCCTGGAGGGTCCGGGAGGCCAGGTTCGAGCCAGGGCGGCGATCGTGACCGTGCCGATCGCGCTCCTGGCCGAGGACCGCATCCGGTTCGCGCCGGCCTTGCCCGAGCCGGCCCGCGACGCCATCGCCGCCTTCCTGCCGGGAACCTACGAGCATGTCGTGCTCGATTGGGCGAACTCTCCGTTCCGGGAGGCGGACCGGCTGGTCAAGATCGTGGGGCCGGATTCGAGCTACGGCCTCATGACGCGGATCGAGGGCGGCCCGCTCCATTATTTCGAGATCGACCACGCCACGGCCGAAGCCCTTGGCCGCGACGCCTCGTCTCTCGCCGCCTTCACCCGCGACTGGCTCGCGGCCCGGCTCGGGCGGGATGCCGTGCGGGGGCTCGCCATTCCCTGCGTCACCGACTGGGTCCGCGACTCGTGGTCGCGGGCGGCCTGGGCGGTGGCGAGGCCGGGGAGGGCGCCCGACCGCCGGACGCTCGCGGAGCCGATCGGCGAGCGCCTGTGGATCGCGGGCGAGGCGACCTCCGTCCGCCTCTGGGGCACGGTCGGGGGCGCCTGGGAGGAGGGCGATGCCGCCGCGCTCGCCGCCGCCCGCCGTCTCAAGACAAGCCCGGCCGATCTGCCGGATCTCATGTGAGGCGAGAGGCAGATGCGCACCTTCGCGATCGGCGACGTCCACGGCCATCTGGACCTGCTCGTCGATCTCCTGGCCAGGATCGAGCGAATGGCGGGGGGCGATCCCCACCGGATCATCTGCCTCGGCGACTATATCGATCGCGGGCCAGCGAGTGCGGGGGTCATTGCGTTTCTGCGGGAGCGGCAGGCGCTGGCAGGCCGCGACCGCTTCATGTGCCTCAAGGGCAACCACGAGGACATGCTCCTGCGGGTTCGCCAGGGCACCTTGTCCGAGCAGCTATGGCTGCGGAACGGGGGGCGCGAATGCCTCGTCTCGTTCGGCATCCCGTCGGCCGGGGACCTGCCGGAGGACGTGGCCGACTGGCTTGCGGAGTGCCCGACCTATTTCGAGGATACCTGGCGCTGCTATGTCCATGCGGGCCTCGATCCGACCCGCGACCGGCTGGACCAGCGCGACGAGGATCGCCTCTGGATCCGGGGCCCGTTCCTCGATGCCGAGCACGATTTCGGCCGCTATGTCGTGCATGGCCATACGCCGCAGGAGGACGGGCGCCCCGATCTGCGTCGGCACCGGGTCAATCTCGACACCGCCGCCGCTTATGGCGGCCCTCTGACGGCCGCGATGTTCGTGGACGGATGCGAGCGGCCCGCCGCCTTCCTCGCCGCCGAGCCGCCGTGACTTACGCCGCCCGCGAGCGGGAGAGGAAGGAGAAGGCGCGGGAGCGCTTGCCGCGCCGCCGCTCGGCCAGCTCCTCCCGGAGCGCCTGGATGATGCGCGGGTTCAGGATGTCGCCGTCATGCGTGATGATCCACGCATGCTCGTTGTCGCCCTCGCCGGCCGCGCGGATGGCGTCGTCCAGCGTCGCATAGACCGCTTCCTCCTCGGAACCGTCATCGGCGGGCCAGAAGAAGAGCTTCGCAGGTGCTGCCCAGTTATAACGCGACACGTGAAGGCCCCCGCTCGAATTCAACGGGTGGCATTAAGGGACCTGCGACGTTATCGTTCCGCTAAATGGGCTGCGGGCGCGCCGTCCGAAAGCGGGACGCCGGCATTCATCCACGACAGCCGGGAGATCGGACAACGGCCCTCTTGCTTCTCGACATCGCCGGCTGCGTCGCGCTGCTGCTCTGGGGCCTCCACATGGTCCAGAGCGGCGTCCAGCGCGCCTACGGGGCGCGCCTGCGGCAGGCCCTGGAGATGGCGCTCCACAACCGGCTGAAGGCGCTTCTCGCCGGGCTCGGCGTCACGGCCGTCCTGCAATCCTCGACGGCGACGGGGCTGATGGCCTCGTCCTTCGCCTCCAGCGGGCTGGTCGCCGTCGTGCCGGCCCTCGCCGTCATGCTCGGCGCCAATATCGGCACGACGCTGATCGTCCAGGTCCTGTCCTTCGACGTCTCGCGCGTCGCGCCCGTCCTGGTCCTCGCCGGCGTGCTGATGTTCCGGCGCGGGGGCGCGGCGAGAACGCGCGACCTCGGCCGGGTCGCGATCGGGCTCGGCCTGATGCTGATCGCGCTCTCGCGGATGCTGGAACTGCTCATTCCCTACGAGGACGCCCCCTCGCTCAGGCTGATGCTCGGGCTCTTGACCACCGATCGCGTCATCGCCGCCGTCGCGGCGGCGGCCGTGACCTGGCTCGCCCATTCGAGCGTCGCTGTCGTGCTCCTGGTGATGTCCATGGCGCAGAAGGGCGTCCTGCCGCTGGAGGCCGCCCTCGCGATGGTCGTGGGCGCCAATCTCGGCAGCGCGCTCAACCCGCTGATCGAAAGCGGGACGACGGGCGACGTCGCCGGCCGGCGCGTCGCCCTGGGCAACGTGCTCAACCGCCTCGCCGGCTGCGCCATCGCCATTCCGCTCCTGGGCTGGATCGGCCCGATCCTCACGACATGGCAGCCCGACCACTCCCGCGCCGTCGCCGATTTCCACACGGCCTTCAACATCGTGCTGGCCGTTCTCTTCCTGCCGCTCCTCGGCCCCTTCTCGCATCTGCTTCGGCGCCTCCTGCCGACGCGGATCGAGGCCGCCGACCCGTCCCGCCCCGTCCATCTCGACCAGTCCGCGCTCGAAACGCCCTCCATCGCCCTCGGCCACGCCACGCGCGAGACGCTGCGGATGGTCGATGTTCTCGAGACGATGCTGCGTGGAACGATCGACGTGATCGAGACCTCCGACCGGGGACGGGTCGCGGAGGTCCGGCGCACCGACGACGTGCTCGACAGCCTCAACCGGGCCATCAAGACCTATGTGTCCGGCCTCGACGTCGACGACATGAGCGAGGCCGACCATCACCGGGCGGCGGCGATCCTCACCTTCGCCACCAATCTCGAACATGCCGGCGATATTCTCGACCGGAACGTGATGGCTCTCGCCTCGAAGCGGCTGAAGCGCGGCGAGGGTCTCCCGGCCGGGCGGGGGCGCGAGCGGGCGCATGGAATGATGGTCCGGCTCGAGGCGAATCTGCGCGCGGCGGCCTCCGTCTTCGTCACGGAGGACCTGCGCGCCGCGCGCAGCCTCGCGGACGAGAAGACGATCTTCCGCGACCTGGAATCGGAGGCGGTCGCCGAGCATTTCCGCTCGCTGCGCTCCCGCGAGCGCGGCGCCGCCGAGGCGAATTCGCCCGATCTCGACCTGCTGCGGGACCTCAAGCGCATCAACGACCATCTGGTCTCGGGCGCAGCCTATCCCGTCCTGCAAAGCAAGGGGGTTCTCCTGCCCTCGCGGCTGCGTCCAGCCGACCGGGACGGACGGAACGGCGCCTGAGCGCGGCTCAGCGCCGCCGGGCGGTGCGGAGCGTGGCGTGAAGGGGGCGCCAGGCGAGCGGGCGCTCGTCGCAATAGTCGCGCGTCAGGGTCGACTGCCGCCGCTCCTCGGGCGCAGTGAAGTAGTTGTTGGGCGCGAAGCCGAAGGCATGCCTCTGGACGCCGCCGGTGCGCGGATCGGGCCCGGCATTCGGCGCCTCGAGGCAGACGAGCCATAGCAGGCGCCCGGTGCCGTCGCGGATCAGGACCGGCGCGGAGAGGCTCGCCCCCGCGAGCGCGTTCGGATCGGCGAAAAAGAACCGCCCCCAGGATGCGATCGTGGCCGCATAGTCGCGGGGGATCGGAGGCAGCCGGCCCGGCCCCACCTCGCGCTGGTCGAAGGCGAGGGACGGGCCCGCGGAAAGCAAGGCCAGCGCAGCGGCCGTGAAGACGCGAACAGGTACCAAGACCCGGCTCCGAACGATGAGATTGCCGCCTTCCTTACAACGAACCGTGCCCGGATGCACAGGGGAGGTCCCCGTTGCGGCGCGACCGCCCGGGCGATTCGCGGGGCATTCCGATCCTATTTGCTCCTCAGGGTTTCCTTTTGGGTGATGAGCCGCGCGGAATTGTGCCCCGAGAGGAAGCTCCAGAGCCAGCTCAGCGAGACGACGAGCCGCGAGCGCGTGCCGATCAGGAAATAGATGTGGGCGATTCCCCAGACCCACCAGGCGAGCCAGCCCTTCATCCGGAACCGGCCGAAATCGATCACGGCGGCGTTTCGGCCGATCGTGGCGAGATTTCCCATGTCCTTGAAGCGGAAGGGAGGCGGCGCGGGCCGGCCGGCGAGACGAGCCCGGATGACGTCGGCTGCATATTTGCCCTGCTGCTTCGCGGCCGGGGCGACGCCCGGAACCGGCCGCCCGTCGCATTCGACATGGGCCGTGTCGCCCAGGACGAAGATCGAGGGGTCGCCGGGCAGCGTCAGGTCGGGCCCGACGACGACGCGCCCCGCGCGGTCGGCCTCCGCGCCCAGCCACGCCTGGGCCGGCGAAGCCTGGACGCCCGCCGCCCAGATCACGGTGCGGGTGGCGATGGGCTGCTCGCCGAGCACGATTCCGTCGCGGGAGCAGTCCGTTACGGGAGTCCCGGTCAGGACCTCGACGCCGCTCTTCTGCAGCATGCGCGTCGCATAATCGGACAATTCTTCGGGAAAGGCGGCGAGGATGCGCGGCCCGGCCTCGATCAGCATGATCCGCGCCCGGCGCGTATCGATGCGGCGGAACTCGGGCGGCAGGACGCGGTGGGCCAGCTCGGCGAGAATCCCCACCAGCTCGACCCCGGTCGGCCCCGCGCCGATCACCGCGAAGGTCAGCTCGGCCGCCCGCTCCGCCTCGTCCCCGGCCATTTCCGCGCGCTCGAAGGCCACGAGCATCCGGCGCCGGATCGTGGTCGCGTCCTCCAGCGTCTTCAGCCCCGGCGCGTCCGCCTCCCAGTGGTCGTTGCCGAAATAGGCGTGGCGGGCGCCGGTGGCGAGGACGAGCGTGTCGAAGGGGATGCGGCCTCCGCCCTGGAGGAGGACTTCCCGCGCCTGCCGGTCGACGCCCTCGACCGTCGCCAGAAGCGTCGTCACGTCCTTGCGGTCGCGCAGGAGGCGGCGAATGGGCCAGGCGATCTCGGATGCCGCCAGCAGCGTGGTCGCCACTTGGTAGAGCAGCGGCTGGAACAGGTGGTGGTTGCGCTGGTCGATGAGCGTGATCTCGCATCCCGCTCCGGCGAGATCGCGGACGAGCTGCAGCCCCGCGAAGCCGGCCCCGACGACGACGATGCGGTGTGTCACGAGGGATCTCCGAGGCGATCGCGGGCCGCCGGGCCGGCTTCCGCCAGCACATCACATCTTGCGGCCTGGGCGATAGAGCCGGGACATTGTTTCGGATCAATTTTTTTAGCTGCGCCGCCGCCCGCCGGGACGCCTGTGGAGAACCCCGCGCCGGCCCGAAACGAAGCCTGCCAGCATCCGCAGGTTTTCGATGCGGGCGTTAAAGAGGTGGGCGATGTGTAGAGTCAGCTTGTCACCTTAGAATCGCTGCGATAAGCCGGCTAGGTCTTCGGGTCGCGGTTTGGCCGCGTCCCCGGGGAGGAACGAGAATCGGGGGTCGCCCGTCCCCAAGCGGATGGCGGCCTATGGGTGCAGGATGACAGACCTCATCACAGCCTATTTGCCGCTCGTGATCTTCATCGGCGTGTCGCTGGTGATCGCCGGGGCGCTGCTCGTCCTGCCGTTCATCCTGGCCTACAAGAGTCCCGATCCGGAGAAGCTCTCGGCCTATGAATGCGGCTTCAACGCATTCGACGACGCGCGCATGAAGTTCGACGTCCGGTTCTACCTCGTGGCGATCCTCTTCATCATCTTCGACCTTGAGGTTGCATTCCTCTTTCCCTGGTCGATCACATTCGGCGACCTCGGCTGGTACGGCTATTGGTCGATGATGATCTTCCTCGGGGTGCTCACGGTCGGATTCGTGTACGAGTGGAAGAAGGGAGCCCTGGAATGGGACTGAGCCCGAGCCAGACGGTGGTCGCGCCCGCCCCCCGCGGCATCATCGACCCGGCGACCGGAAAACCGGTCGGAGCCGATGATCCGTTCTTCCGCGAGGTCAATGCGGAACTGGCGGACAAGGGCTTCCTCGTCACCTCGGCCGAGGACCTGATCACCTGGGCCCGCACGGGCTCGCTGATGTGGATGACCTTCGGCCTCGCCTGCTGCGCGGTCGAGATGATCCACCTGTCGATGCCGCGCTACGACGCCGAGCGCTTCGGCTTCGCGCCGCGCGCGACGCCCCGCCAGTCGGACGTGATGATCGTCGCCGGCACGCTGACGAACAAGATGGCGCCGGCCTTGCGCAAGGTCTACGACCAGATGCCGGAGCCGCGCTACGTCATCTCCATGGGAAGCTGCGCCAATGGCGGCGGCTATTACCATTACAGCTACGCGGTGGTGCGCGGCTGCGACCGGGTCGTGCCGGTGGACATCTATGTTCCCGGCTGCCCGCCGACCGCCGAGGCGCTTCTCTACAGCGTACTCCTGTTGCAGCGGAAGATCCGCCGCATCGGCACGATCGAGCGTTGATCGCGCCATGCGGATGGAAGAAATCCCGTTCGGGACGACCGACTGGTCCCGGGTCGAGCCTTCCCGGCATGCCGGGGAGGCCGGCGAGGCCGTCTGGCGCACGCGCCAGTTCGGCGACATCCGCGTCCGCATGGTCGAGTACAGCCCCGGCTATCTCGCCGACCATTGGTGCCAAAAGGGGCATATCCTGCTCTGCCTTTCGGGCGAGCTGGAGACCGAGCTGTCCGACGGGCGCCGCTTCGTGCTGAAGCCGGGAATGAGCTATCAGGTGGCGGATGGCGCCGAGCCGCACCGCTCCCGCACGGGCGCGGCCGGCGCCACCCTCTTCGTGGTCGACTAGGAGCGCCCTATGACCGACCTCCAGACCCTCTCCGACCACATCGCTGCCGGGCTCGGCGACCTCGTCGCCTCGCGGGTGATCGCCTTCGGCGAGCTGACCATCGTCGCGCCGGCCGAGAAGATCCTCGACGTCCTGCGCTTTCTTCACGACGATCCGGGCTGCCGCTTCATCAGCTTCATCGATATCTGCGGCGCCGATTACCCGGAGCGCGAGAAGCGCTTCGACGTCGTCTATCACCTGCTCTCGCCGCGCCATAACACGCGCATCCGGGTGAAGGTGGAGACGGACGAGGCGACGCCGGTGCCGTCCGCGGTCTCGATCTTCCCGGCGGCCAACTGGTTCGAGCGGGAAACCTACGATCTCTACGGCGTCCTCTTCTCCGACCATCCCGACCTGCGCCGCATCCTGACCGATTACGGCTTCGACGGGCATCCGCTGCGCAAGGACTTCCCGCTCACGGGCTTCGTCGAGGTCCGCTACGACGATGAGCAGAAGCGCGTCGTCTACGAGCGGGTGAAGCTGACGCAGGAATTCCGCAACTTCGACTTCATGTCTCCCTGGGAAGGCACGGACTACGTGCTGCCAGGCGACGAGAAAGCCAAGGCGAACTGACCATGGCGGCAGATCACGGCCTCGCGGCGGAACGCGACGAACTTCTGGACGAGAAGCCGCAGCCCGGCGCGTCCAACGACTTCAGCTCGACCGCCGATCTCGTGCCCTCGGTCGGGCGCGAGCATGACATCCGCAATTTCTCGATCAATTTCGGGCCGCAGCATCCGGCGGCCCACGGCGTGCTGCGGCTCGTGCTGGAGCTCGACGGGGAGATCGTCGAGCGGGTCGATCCGCATATCGGCCTCCTGCATCGCGGCACCGAGAAGCTGATCGAGTACAAGACCTATCTCCAGGCGACGCCCTATTTCGACCGGCTCGACTATTGCTCGCCGATGAACCAGGAGCATGCCTTCTGCCTGGCGGTGGAGAGGCTGCTCGGGCTCGACGTGCCCCGGCGCGGCCAGCTCATCCGCGTGCTCTACTCGGAGATCGGGCGGATCATGTCGCATCTCCTGAACGTCACGACCCAGGCGATGGACGTCGGCGCGCTGACGCCGCCCCTCTGGGGCTTCGAGGAGCGCGAGAAGCTCGTCGTCTTCTACGAGCGGGCCTCGGGCTCGCGCATGCATGCGAATTATTTCCGGCCGGGCGGCGTGCACCAGGACCTGACGCCGAAGCTGCTCGACGACATTGAGGAGTTCTGCGAGCATTTCCCGAAGGTGCTGGATGATCTCGACGTCCTGTTCATCGGCAACCGCATCTTCAAGCAGCGCAATGTCGATATCGGCATCGTGACGCTCGAGGATTGCTGGAAATGGGGCTTCTCGGGCGTGATGGTGCGCGGCTCCGGCGCGGCCTGGGACCTGCGCCGGGCGCAGCCCTACGAGTGCTACGACGAGATGGAGTTCGACATCCCGGTCGGGAAGAACTGCGACAATTACGACCGGCAGGTGATCCGCATGGAGGAGATGCGGCAATCGAACCGCATCATGCAGCAATGCATCCGCAAGCTGCGCGAGCCCTCTGGGCAGGGCCCCGTCTCCTCCGTGGACGGCAAGGTCGTCGCCCCCAAGCGCGGCCAGATGAAGCGCTCGATGGAAGCGCTCATCCATCACTTCAAGCTCTATACCGAGGGCTTCCACGTGCCCCCCGGCGAGGTCTATGCCGCGGTCGAGGCGCCCAAGGGCGAGTTCGGCGTCTATCTGGTCGCCGACGGCACCAACAAGCCCTATCGCTGCAAGCTCCGCGCGCCGGGCTTCGCCCATCTCCAGGCCATGGATTACATCTGCCGGGGCCACATGCTGGCCGACGTCTCGGCGATCCTCGGCTCCCTCGATATCGTGTTCGGCGAGGTTGATCGCTGATGTCCGTCCGTCGTCTCGCCCCGCCCGAAATCCAGCCGGCCTCCTTCGCCTTCACGGAGGAGAACGAGCGCTGGATCGAGAAGCAGATCGCGAAATATCCCGAGGGCCGGCAGGCCTCCGCCGTCATCCCGATGCTCTGGCAGGCCCAGAAGCAGCATGACGGCTGGCTGCCCCAGAAGGCGATCGAGGCGGTCGCCACGCGCCTGGACATGCCGGTCATCCGGGTGCTGGAGGTTGCGACCTTCTACACCATGTTCAACCTGGAGCCGGTCGGCCGCTTCTTCATCCAGCTCTGCGGCACCGTTCCCTGCCACGTGAAGGGCGCGCTCGACCTGAAGCAGGTCCTGCTCGAGAAGGTCGGCGACCAGCAGCATGTCACCGCGGACGGCAATTTCTCCTGGCTGGAAGTCGAGTGCCTGGGCGCCTGCTGCAACGCGCCCATGGTGCAGATCAACGACGATTATTACGAGGACCTGACGCCGGACCTCCTGATCAAGCTCCTCGACGACCTCGCCGCCGGGCGCGAGGTGAAGGTCGGGCCGCAGAACGGCCGCCGCGCCTCCGAGCCCCAGGACGCGATCGACACGCTTCAGGACCCGGCCCTGTTCGACGGCTCGCTCATCGGCGCCTGGCGCAAGCGCTTCGAGCGGCGGGAGGTCGAGCTGCTCGACGAGGCCCGTCCCGCCGCTGCGGCTCCCGCTCCGGCGGCGCCCGTGCCGCCAGCCAAGGATCCGGGCGTCGCCACGGCCTCCGGTCCTCACGATCCGAAGCCCGGCAAGCCCGATGCGGGCCGGGCCGAGCATGCGCCGGCGGCCGATGCCCCGGCCCAGCGCGTTCAGGAGGGCAAGGAGCCGATCCACCCCGAGGCGCGCGCCGACGCGGCGGACGCCTCCAAGGCGACGGCCGCCGATACCGGCGCGCCCAAGGCGGAGGTCGACGCGCCTCCTGCGGCTCCGGCGGCGTCTGGAGCTTCCTCGGGAGGGGAGGTGCTGCCGGGCGGTGGCACGAAACCCGAATTGCTGACATCGGCTCCCCAGGGCGGCGGCGACGAGCTTCAGAACATCTGGGGCGTGGGGCCCAAGCTCGCGGCGCTGCTGAACGACCTCGGCGTCTTCCATTATGCCCAGATCGCTTCCTGGACGGATGACAATCTGCGCTGGATCGACGAGCATCTGGAGGCGTTCAAGGGGCGTCCGATGCGTGATCGCTGGGTGGAGCAGGCCAAGGTGCTGGCGGGCGGCGGCTCGAAGCAGGATGCCGAGGCCGTCGGCCGCGGAACGAAGGGGACCGCCTGATGGCACTCGCCGATCGCGACCGCATCTTCACCAACCTCTACGGCCTGCATTCGCCGGGGCTCGAGGCTGCGCGGAAGCGCGGCGCCTGGGACGGCACGAAGTTCCTGCTGGAGCAGGGCATCGACTGGATCATCAACGAGATGAAGGCGTCGGGCCTGCGCGGGCGCGGCGGCGCCGGCT
Organism: Enterovirga sp.; assembly: GCF_035325185.1. Taxonomy (GTDB): domain Bacteria; phylum Pseudomonadota; class Alphaproteobacteria; order Rhizobiales; family Beijerinckiaceae; genus Enterovirga. Next base: position 22,423 of record NZ_DAOLAJ010000029.1, read on the forward strand.
TCCCGACCGGCCTCAAATGGTCCTTCATGCCGAAGAAGTCGGACGGGCGGCCGCATTATCTCGTCGTCAACGCGGACGAATCGGAGCCCGGCACCTGCAAGGACCGGGAGATCATGCGGCACGACCCGCATCTCCTGATCGAAGGCTGCATGATCGCCTCCTTCGCGATGCGGGCAAATGCCTGCTATGTCTATCTGCGGGGGGAATACATCGCCGAGCGCATCGCCTTGCAGAAGGCGGTCGACGAGGCCTACGAGGCGCGGCTCGTCGGCAAGGACAACGTCCACGGCTATCCCTTCGACATCTACGTCGCCCACGGCGCGGGCGCCTATATCTGCGGCGAGGAGACGGCGCTGCTCGAAAGCCTTGAAGGCAAGAAGGGCATGCCGCGGCTGAAGCCGCCTTTCCCGGCCAATATGGGCCTCTACGGCTGCCCGACGACAGTGAACAACGTCGAATCGATCGCGGTCGCGGGCACCATCCTTCGGCGCGGCGGCGGCTGGTTCGCCGGGATCGGCACCAAGAACAACACCGGCACCAAGCTCTTCTGCGTCTCCGGGCACGTGAACAAGCCCTGCAACGTGGAGGAGGAAATGGGCATTCCCTTCCGCGAATTGATCGACAGGCATTGCGGCGGCATGCGGGGCGGCTGGGACAACCTGCTCTGCTCCATTCCGGGCGGCTCGTCGGTGCCGCTCGTGCCGGCCGAGCAGATCATCGACGCGCCGATGGATTTCGACACCCTGCGCGGGCTCCAGTCGGGCCTCGGCACGGCCGCGGTCATCGTCCTCGACAAGTCGACCGATATCGTCCGGGCGATCGCGCGGATCTCGTATTTCTACAAGCACGAGAGCTGCGGCCAGTGCACGCCGTGCCGCGAAGGGACCGGCTGGATGTGGCGGGTGCTCTCGCGGATGGCCGAGGGCCGGGCGCAGAGGCGCGAGATCGATATGCTGCTCGAAGTGACCAAGCAGGTCGAGGGGCACACGATCTGCGCGCTCGGCGACGCGGCGGCATGGCCGATCCAGGGCCTCATCCGGCACTTCCGCGGCGAGATCGAGAAGCGGATCGACCAGTACTCGGCCAATCCGCATTCCGAGCCTGCCCTCATGGCGGCGGAGTAGAAAGATGACGAAGATCATCGTCGACGACGTCGAGGTCGACGTCCCCGCGGACTACACGCTCCTCCAGGCCTGCGAGGCCGCGGGGGCGGAGATCCCGCGCTTCTGCTTCCACGAGCGGCTGTCCATCGCCGGCAATTGCCGCATGTGCCTCGTCGAGCTGAAGGGCGCGCCGAAGCCGGTGGCCTCCTGCGCCTGGGGCGTGCGCGACTGCCGGCCCGGCCCGAACGGCGAGCCGCCAACCGTCGTCACCCGCTCGCCCATGGTGAAGAAGGCGCGCGAGGGGGTGATGGAGTTCCTCCTCATCAACCATCCCCTCGACTGCCCGATCTGCGACCAGGGCGGCGAATGCGACCTCCAGGACCAGGCCATGGCCTACGGGGTCGATTCCTCCCGCTTCCACGAGAACAAGCGCGCGGTTCACGACAAGTATATCGGGCCTCTCGTGAAGACCTCGATGAATCGCTGCATCCATTGCACGCGCTGCATCCGCTTCGTGACCGAGGTGGCGGGCGTGCCCGATCTCGGCGCGACGGGCCGCGGCGAGGACATGGAGATCACGACCTATCTCGAGCGCGCGATGCGCTCGGAGTTGCAGGCCAATGTCGCCGACCTCTGCCCGGTCGGGGCATTGACCCACAAGCCGCAGGCCTTCCATGTCCGCCCCTGGGAACTGATCAAGACGCCTTCGATCGACGTCATGGACGCGGTCGGCTCGAATATCCGCGTCGATGCCCGGGGCAAGGAGGTCATGCGCGTCCTGCCGCGCGTGCACGAGGGCATCAACGAGGAGTGGATCTCGGACAAGACCCGCCAGCATGTCGACGGGCTCAAGCTCCAGCGCCTCGACCGGCCCTATCTGCGCGAGAACGGCCGCTTGCGGCCGGCTACCTGGCCCGAAGCCTTCGCGGCCATCGCGGCGAGGCTCGCAGGCGCCGATCCAAAGCGCGTCGGGGCGATCGCTGGCGACCTCGCGGCGGTCGAGGAGATGTGGGCTCTGAAGAAGCTCATGGCTGCCCTTGGCTCGGCGAATGTCGATTGCCGCCAGGACGGCTCGGCGCTGTCTCCGGAGCACGGCCGCGCCTCCTACATCTTCAATCCGACCATCGCGGGGATCGAGAAAGCCGACGCGATCCTGATCGTCGGCGCCAACCCGCGCTGGGAAGCGGCGCTGGTCAATGCCCGGCTGCGCAAGCGTTGGCGCCTGGGGCCGCTCCCCGTCGGCCTCATCGGCGAGCAGGTCGACCTGACCTATCCCTATACTCATCTCGGCGCCGGTCCCGAGAGCTTGGGGCTGCTCGCGGCGGGCAGCGACTTTCTCGACAAGCTGAAAGCGGCGGAGCGTCCCCTCATCGTGGTCGGGGCCGCGGTCTCCGCGCGTCGCGACGGCGGCGCCTTGCTGGCCGCGACCGCCCGGCTCGCCCAGGCCGTCGGGACCGTGGTGGAGGGCTGGAACGGATTGGCCGTGCTCCATACGGCAGCCTCGCGGGTGGGCGGCCTCGATATCGGCTTCGTGCCGGGGGAGGGGGGGCTCGCGGCCTCCGCCATGGCCGAGGCCGGCGCCCTGGACGTGCTGTTCAATCTCGGCGCGGACGAAATCGAGGTCGGCCCCGGCGCCTTCGTGATCTACCAGGGCACGCATGGCGACCGCGGCGCCCATCGGGCCGACGTGATCCTTCCCGGCGCCGCCTATAGCGAGAAGTCTGGCACTTACGTGAATACGGAAGGGCGGGTCCAGCAGACCAACCGGGCCGTGTTTCCGCCGGGCGATGCCCGCGAGGATTGGACGATCCTGCGCGCCCTGTCCGACGCAGTCGGCCACAGGCTGCCCTTCGACAATCTTCCCGCTCTGCGGCGGGACCTGCATGCGGCGCATCCGCATCTCGCCGCGCTCAACGCCATCGCCCCCGGCGAGGGAAGCGCTGCCCTGGCTGCCCTGGCTGGACTTGGCGGCAGCACCGGGGGCGAAGCCTTTGTCTCGCCCGTCGCCGATTTCTACCTGACCAACCCGATCGCACGCGCCTCCCGCGTCATGGCCGAGTGCTCGGCCCTGCATGCGGTGCCTGCGCTCCAGGCGGCGGAGTGAGCCCGATGGATCTCCTCATCACCGTCCTGCTCGCGGCGCTGAAGAGCGTCGTCCTGCTCGTCTGCCTGCTCGTCTATATCGCCTTCGCGCTCTATGCCGACCGCAAGGTCTGGGCGGCCGTGCAGATGCGCCGGGGACCGAACGTGGTCGGGCCCTGGGGGCTGCTGCAAAGCTTCGCCGACCTGACCAAGTTCTTCTTCAAGGAGCCGGTGATTCCAGCGCCTGCCAACAAGGGCGTGTTCCTGCTCGCGCCGCTCGTCTTCGCGACCTTGTCCCTCGCGGCCTGGGCGGTGATCCCGGTGAATGCGGGCTGGGCCGTGGCCGACCTCAATGTCGGCGTGCTCTACATCTTCGCGATTTCCTCGCTCGGGGTCTACGGCGTCATCATGGGCGGCTGGGCCTCGAACTCGAAATATCCCTTCCTCGGCGCGCTGCGTTCGGCGGCGCAGATGGTGTCCTACGAGGTCTCGATCGGGTTCGTGATCGTCACGGTGCTGATGTGCGCGGGCTCGCTGAACCTGACCCGGATCGTCGAGGCGCAGGACCATTACGGGATTTTCGGCTGGTACTGGCTCTGGCTGTTCCCGATGTTCGTCATCTTCTTCATCTCGGCGCTGGCCGAGACGAACCGGCCGCCCTTCGACCTGCCGGAGGCCGAATCCGAGCTGGTGGCGGGCTACATGGTCGAATATTCCTCGACGCCCTTCCTGCTCTTCATGCTCGGCGAATACGTCGCCATCATGCTGATGTGCGCCATGGGGACGATTCTGTTCCTCGGCGGGTGGCTCTCGCCCATCCCCTTTCCGCCCTTCACCTGGGTGCCGGGCGTGATCTGGTTCGTCCTGAAGGTCTCGTTCCTGTTCTTCCTCATCGCCATGGTGAAGGCTTTCGTGCCGCGCTATCGCTACGACCAGCTCATGCGCCTCGGCTGGAAGGTCTTCCTGCCGCTGTCGCTGGCGGCCGTGGTGGTCGTGGCGACCGTCCTCAAGATCACCGGGCTCGCCCCGGTCGCCGGCTGAAGGAGCGCCGCCCATGTCCGCGATCGCCCGCGCCGCCCAATCGCTCCTGCTCAAGGAGTTCATCGACGCCTTCGTCCTCTCGATGCAATATTTCGTGAAGCCGAAGGCGACGCTGAACTATCCCTTCGAGAAGAACTATTCCTCGCCCCGCTTCCGTGGCGAGCACGCCCTGCGCCGGTATCCGAACGGCGAGGAGCGCTGCATCGCCTGCAAGCTCTGCGAGGCCATCTGCCCGGCCCAGGCGATCACGATCGAGGCCGGCCCGCGCCGCAACGACGGCACGCGGCGCACCACGCGCTACGACATCGACATGGTGAAATGCATCTATTGCGGCATGTGCCAGGAGGCCTGCCCGGTCGATGCCATCGTCGAGGGGCCGAACATGGAATTCGCCACCGAGACGCGCGAGGAACTCTACTACGACAAGCAGAAGCTGCTCGAGAACGGCGCCCGCTGGGAGCGCGAGATCGCGCGCAACCTGCGCGCCGATGCCCCCTACCGGTGAGGGCGTCATGCGCAGCGATCGCATCTCCGGCGCCGTTGTCCTCTCAGGGACGGCGGCCTATGACGCCCTTCGGATTCCGGTATCGGCCGCCCGCGGCGAGACCTGGAGCAGCCTGACGCCATGACCGCCCTGTTCTTCTATCTCTTCTCGTCCGTTGCGGTCGCCAGCGCGTTCATGGTGATCGCCTCGCGGAATCCCGTGCACTCGGTGCTCTACCTGATCCTCGCCTTCGTGAACGCCGCCGGGCTGTTCCTGCTGCTCGGGGCGGAGTTCCTGGCGATGATCCTCGTCGTCGTCTATGTCGGCGCCGTCGCGGTGCTCTTCCTGTTCGTGGTGATGATGCTCGACGTCGATTTCGCCGAGCTGCGCCAGGGCTTTCTGCAATACCTGCCGATCGGCGGCCTCGTGGCGCTGATCTTCCTGGTCGAGCTGGTCCTCGTCGTCTCCACCTGGGCCATCTCGCCCGAGGCGCTCCAGGTGTCGATCGTCGCCAATCCTCCGGCGGAGGCCCTGACCAATACCGAGGCGATCGGACGCGTGCTCTACACGCGCTATGCGCTCTTCTTCCAGGGCGCCGGTCTCGTGCTGCTGGTCGCCATGATCGGCGCCATCGTGCTCACCCTGCGCGACCGCCCCGGCGTTCGCCGCCAGAACATCTCGGTCCAGAACGCGCGCGACCCGAAGGAGGCCGTCAGCCTCCAGAGCGTCCCGTCCCGCCAGGGCTTGCCGGAGAGCGTGTCATGACGATCGGCCTCGGCCATTTCCTCAGCGTCGCCGCGATCCTGTTCACGATCGGCGTCCTCGGCATCTTCGTGAACCGGAAGAACGTGATCGTCATCCTGATGTCGATCGAGCTGATCCTGCTGGCGGTGAACGTCAATCTGGTGGCGTTCTCGACCTTCCTCCACGACATCGTCGGCCAGGTCTATGCGCTCTTCGTGCTGACGGTCGCCGCGGCCGAGGCCGCGATCGGCCTCGCCATTCTCGTCGTCTTCTATCGCAATCGCGGCTCGATCGCGGTCGAAGACATCAACATGATGCGCGGCTGACCGATGTACCACGTCATCGTCTTCCTCCCCCTTCTCGGGTTCCTGATCGCCGGCCTCTTCGGCCGCCGCATCGGCGCGCGCCCCAGCGAGCTCGTCACGACGAGCCTTCTGATGGTCTCGGCCTTCCTCTCCTGGATCGCCTTCTTCTCCGTCGGCTTCGGCTCGGGCGGGGGACGCTACATGGTCGCCAACTGGTTCACCTCGGGCGGGCTGGTGGTCGACTGGGCCTTCCGCATCGACACGCTGACCGCCGTCATGCTGGTCGTCGTGAACTCGGTCTCGGCCCTCGTGCATCTCTATTCGATCGGCTACATGCACGAGGATCCGCATCGCCCGCGCTTCTTCGCCTATCTGTCGCTCTTCACCTTCGCCATGCTGATGCTGGTGACGAGCGACAACCTCGTGCAGATGTTCTTCGGGTGGGAGGGCGTCGGCCTCGCGAGCTATCTCCTCATCGGCTTCTGGTACGAGAAGCCCTCGGCCAATGCGGCGGCGATGAAGGCGTTCATCGTCAACCGCGTCGGCGATTTCGGCTTCGCGCTCGGCATCTTCCTCGTCTTCGTGCTGACGGGCTCGACGATCTACAGCGAGATCTTCGCCAAGGTTCCGGCGCTCAAGGACGCGACCTTCCACTTCATCGGCTTCGACTGGAATGCCCTGACCCTCGCCTGCCTCCTGCTGTTCATGGGGGCGATGGGCAAGTCGGCGCAGTTCCTGCTGCATACCTGGCTGCCCGACGCGATGGAGGGGCCGACGCCGGTCTCCGCGCTCATCCATGCTGCGACGATGGTCACCGCGGGCGTGTTCATGGTGGCGCGCCTGTCGCCGCTCTTCGATCTCGCCCCGGCGGCCTTGTCGGTGGTCACCGTCATCGGCGCCATCACGGCCTTCTTCGCGGCGACGGTCGGCCTCGTCCAGAACGACATCAAGCGCGTCATCGCCTATTCGACCTGCTCGCAGCTCGGCTACATGTTCGTGGCCCTCGGAGTCGGCGCCTATGGCGCTGGCATCTTCCATCTTTTCACGCATGCTTTCTTCAAGGCGCTCCTGTTCCTCGGCGCGGGCTCGGTCATCCACGCGATGCACCACGAGCAGGACATGCGAAACATGGGCGCGCTGCGGAAGTACATCCCGTTCACCACGCTGATGATGACGATCGGCACGCTCGCGCTGACGGGATTTCCGTTCACGGCCGGCTATTTCTCCAAGGATGCCATCATTGAGGCCGCTTTCGTCTCCGACCGGCCGGGCCATGCGATCGCCTTCGTCTCGACCGTGGTCGCGGCGCTGATGACGTCGTTCTATTCCTGGCGCCTCTATTTCATGACCTTCGAGCAGACGGCGCGCTGGGGCTCGGGCCACGGCCACGACGCCCATGGCGACGATCATGCCCATGGGGACGACCATGCAGCGCATGGACATGACGACGATCATCACGCGGACGATCATCACGGCCATGGCCACCAGCCGCACGAGAGCCCGCGCGTCATGCTCGTGCCGCTCGCGGTCCTGGCCTTCGGCGCGATCTTCGCCGGCATGATCTTCTCGGGTTCCTTCGTGGGCCACGGGGCCGAGCATTTCTGGAAGGGCGCCCTCGCGTCGAGCCAGTACCACCTCTTCGAGGAGATGCATCACGTCCCCTTCCTGGTGAAGGTGTCTCCCTTCGTGGCAATGGTGCTCGGCTTCCTGCTCGCCTACCTCATGTATGTCCGCAAACCGTATCTTCCGGCTGCGCTGGCTCACCAGCAGCCCATCTTGTACCGCTTCCTTCTCAACAAGTGGTACTTCGATGAGATCTACGATGTGATCTTCGTCCGCGGGGCGAAGTGGCTCGGCCGCTTCCTGTGGAAGAAGGGCGACGGGGCCGTCATCGACGGCCTCGGGCCGGACGGCATCTCGGCCCGGGTCGTCGACGTCACGCGGGGCGTCGTGCGGCTCCAGACCGGCTATGTCTACCACTATGCCTTCGTCATGCTGATCGGGGTCGCGGTGATCGTGTCCTGGTATCTGATCGTCGGCGGGGGAGCCCACTGATGTTTTCCCTCGGAATCCTCGCCGGCCTGATCATCGTGCCTCTCGCCGGGGCGGCCTTCGTCCTGACTCTCGGGGGCGAGGACAGCGACGTGCGCGCGAATGCGCGCGCGGCCGCCCTCGCCACCACGCTCATCACCTTCCTGCTCTCCCTCGTGGCCTGGTGGCGCTTCGACCCGACGACCGCCGCCTTCCAGCTCACCGAGACGCATGCCTGGCTGACGGAGTCGATCAAGTTCAAGCTGACGGTGGACGGCTTCTCGATGCCGTTCATCCTGCTCACGACCTTCCTGATGCCGTTCTGCATCCTGGCCTCGTGGGAGGTGATCGAGAAGCGCGTGAAGGCTTATTACGTCACGTTCCTCATCCTCGAGGCGACGATGATCGGCGTCTTCGCGGCGGGCGACCTCGTCCTCTTCTACGTGTTCTTCGAGGCGGGCCTCATCCCGATGTTCCTGATCATCGGGATCTGGGGGGGCAAGCGGCGCATCTACGCCTCGTTCAAGTTCTTCCTCTACACGCTGCTCGGCTCGGTGCTGATGCTGCTCGCCATCATGGCGATGTACTGGCATGCGGGCACGACCGACATCCAGGCTCTGCTCCAGCACCGCTTCCCCGCCTCGATGCAGACGTGGCTCTGGCTCGCCTTCTTCGCCTCCCTCGCGGTGAAGATGCCGATGTGGCCGGTCCATACCTGGCTGCCGGACGCCCACGTCGAGGCGCCGACCGCGGGCTCCGTCATCCTCGCCGGCATCCTGCTGAAGATGGGCGGCTACGGCTTCATCCGCTTCTCGCTGCCGATGTTCCCGGACGCGTCGCTGTATTTCCAGCCGCTCGTCTACGCGCTTTCGGTCGTGGCGATCATCTACACCTCGCTCGTCGCGCTGATGCAGGAGGATATGAAGAAGCTGATCGCCTATTCGTCGGTCGCCCATATGGGCTTCGTCACGATGGGGCTGTTCTCCTTGAACCCGCAGGGCGTCCAGGGCGCCATGTTCCAGATGGTGAGCCACGGCCTCGTCTCGGGCGCGCTCTTCCTCTGCGTGGGCGTCATCTACGACCGCATGCACACCCGCGAGATCGCCGCCTATGGCGGGCTCGTGAACCGCATGCCGAAATATGCCGTCGTCCTGATGATCTTCACGATGGCCAATGTCGGCCTGCCGGGCACCTCGGGCTTCGTCGGCGAGTTCCTGACGATGCTCGGCGGCTTCCGCTCCAATCCCTGGGTCGGGTTCTTCGCCGCCTTCGGCGTGATCCTCTCCGCCGCCTATGCGCTGTGGCTCTATGCCCGCGTGGTCTACGGCAAGCTGGAGAAGCCGTCCCTGGCGAGCATCTCCGACCTCGACCGGCGCGAATACGGCATGCTTGCCCTGCTCGCGTTCTTCGTCATCTATTACGGCTTCGCGCCGGGGGCGATCCTGGACGCCTTCGCGCCGCCGACGGAAGCCCTGCTCAAGAGCGTCGCCAGCATCGTGGCGACGACCAAGACTGCGGCAGCCGGCGCCTTCTGACGGACGATCCGATGACCTCCACCTTCATGGCGTCCGATTTCGGGCCAGCGCTCCCCGAGATCCTCCTGTCGATCGGCGTGCTGGCGCTGATCCTGGTCGGCGCGATCCGGGGCAACCGCGCGAATGCCTTCGTCGGCACGGCGTCGTTCGTCCTGCTGGTGATCGCGCTGCTGGCGGTCGGGCTGACGCCCCCCGCCAAGAACGCGACCTTCGGCGGGGCCTTCATCTCGGACGATTTCGCCCGCTACATGAAGGCCCTGGTCCTGCTCGCCTCCGCGGCCACGATCGGCCTGTCGTCCGACTTCATGGTGCGCGAGCGCTTTGCGCGCTTCGAATATCCCATCCTCATCCTGCTCGCGACGGTCGGGATGATGATGATGATCTCGGCCAACGACCTGATCGGGCTGTATCTCGGGATCGAGCTCCAGAGCCTTGCCTCCTACGTCATTGCGGCCATCCACCGCGACAACGTGCGCTCGACCGAGGCGGGGCTCAAATATTTCGTTCTCGGCGCGCTCTCGTCGGGCATGCTGCTCTACGGCGCCTCGCTCGTCTACGGCTTCACCGGGACCGTCTCCTTCCCCGCCATCGCCTCCGCGCTCCAGGGCCACGCGTCAATCGGGCTCGTCCTCGGCATCGTGTTCCTCGCGGCCGGCATCTGCTTCAAGCTCGGCACGGCGCCGTTCCATATGTGGGTGCCGGACGTCTACGAGGGCGCGCCGACGCCGGTGACCGCCTTCTTTGCCTCCGCTCCCAAGGCGGCGGCCATGGCGATGGCGGTCCGCGTCTTCGTCGGAGCCTTCCCTTCCGTCGTCGAGAGCTGGCAGCAGATCATCATCTTCATCTCCATCCTCTCGATGGCGATCGGCGTCTTCGGGGCGATCGGCCAGGCGAATTTCAAGCGCCTCATGGCCTATTCGGCGATCGCCAATATGGGATTTGCGCTGGTCGGGCTCGCGGCCGGCACTCCCGAGGGCGTGCAGGGCGTCATCATCTATATGGCGATCTATCTCGCCATGACGCTCGGCGTCTTCGCGCTGATCATCGGCATGCGCCGGGGCGACGAATATGTCGAGGCGATCGCCGATCTGTCGGGGGCCGCGCAGACCCATCCCTGGCGCGCCTTCTGCCTCGCCATGATGATGTTCTCGCTGGCCGGCATTCCGCCGCTCGCGGGCTTCTTCTCGAAATTCTACGTCTTTGCCGCGGCGGTGCAGACCGGCCAGACGGCGCTGATCGTCCTCGCCGTCATCGGCGTGCTGGCGAGCGTCGTTGGCGCCTTCTATTATATTCGCATCGTCAAGATCATGTATTTCGACGAGCCGAAGCCGAGCTTCGAGCGCCTGCCGGAAGGAGCCCAGGCGGTCCTGGTGGTGTGCAGCATCATCGTAGTGCTGTTCTGGATGCTGCCTTCGCCGCTCGTCAGCTCGGCAGCCCACGCCGCACGCTCGCTGTTCGACTGATCGGATGGCTTTTCCCCTGTCGCCGCGCGCGGCGGCGGCTGGCTATCGGCTGGCTGCCTTCGACACGATCGGCTCGACGAACGAAGAGGGCCTCGCCCGAGCCAGGGCGGAGGAAGGCGGGCCGCTCTGGCTCGTCTCCTCGGAGCAGACGGCCGGCCGAGGCCGACGCGGCAATCCCTGGCAGACGTCGCGCGGGAATCTCGCCGCGAGCCTTCTCCTGGTCACGACCCGTCCCTCGGACGTGATCGCCCAACTCGGCTTCGTGGCCGGGCTCGCCCTGGTCCGGGCGCTTGATGCCGCCCTCGGATCGCATCCGGGCGCGACCATCGCTCTCAAATGGCCCAACGATGTTCTTGCCGGCGGCAGGAAGCTCGCCGGCATTCTGTTGCAGACGGAGGGCCTGCCTTCGGGCGGTCGCGCCGTCGTGGTGGGGATCGGGGTCAATCTCCGGCACGAGCCCGAGGGGGTCCCCTATCCCACGACCTCGCTCCGCACGCTGGGCGCCGATTTGGATGCGCAGACCCTGTTCGGGGCCTTGTCCGACGCCTGGCTGGACGTCCATGCCCTGTGGGACGACGGACGCGGCTTCGCGGCCATCCGCGAGCGGTGGCTTGCGCGGGCGGCGGGGCTGGCAGGCGAGGTGAGCGTGCGGATTCGAGACGATCTCCTCGAGGGCCGCTTCGAGACGATCGACGAACTGGGGCAACTCGTGATCCGGGCCGGGGACGGGTCGGCGCGCCATGTCAGCGCCGGCGAGGTGCATTTCGGCGGCGCGGGCAGCGCGCGGGCGGAGGCCCGGCCATGACGGCGCAGGACGAGCTCGTCTTTCTCCCCCTTGGGGGGCTCGGAGAGATCGGCATGAATGCCGCCCTCTACGGCTTCGGACCGGAACGGCGGCGCAAGTGGATCCTCGTCGATTGCGGCATGGGCTTCGCGAGCGAGGAGCACACGCCGGGCATCGATGTGATGTACCCGGACCTCTCCTACATCGTGGAGCGGCGCAAGGATCTCCTCGGCATCCTCATCACCCACGCGCATGAGGACCATATCGGCGCCCTGGTGGAGACGTGGCCGAAGTTGCGGGCGCCGGTCTATGCGACGCCTTTCGCCGCATCCCTGATCGCGGCCCGCAAGCTGTCCGAGCCGGGCGCGCCAAGGATCGAGATGCGCGAGGTTCTCCCCGGGCGCCGTTTCTCGCTCGGCCCCTTCGACATCGAATACGTGCCGGTCTCGCATTCCATCCCGGAATCGAACGCTCTCGCCATCCGCACGCCACACGGGCTCGTCGTGCATACGGGCGACTGGAAGCTCGACCCGGCGCCGACCCTCGGCAGCAACACGTCGGAGGCGCAGTTCCGCGCGCTGGGCGAGGAGGGCGTGCTGGCCCTCGTCTGCGATTCCACCAATGTCGTGCGCGACGGCGAAAGCCCGAGCGAGAGCGAGGTCTCCGCGACCCTTGCGCGGATCATCCGCGAATCTCCGCATCGCGTCGCCGTCACGACCTTCGCCTCGAACGTCGCGCGGATGCGCGCGGTGGCGGAGGCGGCCCAGGCGGCCGGGCGCGACGTCGTGGTCGTCGGGCGGGCCATGGACCGTGTCGCCGGCGTCGCGGCCGAGATCGGCTATCTCCCGGGCCTTCCCGAGTTCAAGTCGCCGCAAGCCTATGGCTATCTCGCGCGCGACAAGGTGGTGGCTTTGCTGACGGGCTCGCAGGGAGAGCCGCGTGCCGCCCTGGCGCGCATCGCCGCCGACCAGCACCCTGATATCTCGCTCACGGCGGGCGATCGGGTCATCTTCTCCTCCCGCACGATCCCGGGGAACGAGAGCGAGGTGAACGCGATCATCAACGCCCTGATCCGCAAGGGCATCGACGTCGTGACGGACCGGCACGATCTCGTCCACGTCTCCGGCCACCCGCGGCGCGACGAGATGCGCCGCATGTATGAATGGACCCGGCCGCGCATCGCCATCCCCGCCCATGGCGAGGATCTGCATCTCGCCGAGCATGCGGCCTTCGCTCATGCCCAAGGTGTCGAGACCGTCGTGAAGGCGCGCAACGGCACGCTCGTCCGCGTCGCTCCCGGCCGGGCCGAGATTCTCGACCACGTTCCGGCCGGGCGGCTCTATCGGGACGGGGACATCGTCGTCCCGGCGCTCGACCGCGCCGTTCCCGAGCGCCGCAAGCTCGCTTTCGCCGGCATCGTCTCGATTGCGATCGCCGTCGACAAGCGCGGCGAATTCGTCGGCGATCCGGCGATCGACCAGATGGGCCTGCCCGAGAAGTCCCGCTCCGGCGAGCCGCTTGCCGACATCGTCGACGATGCGGTGGTGGCGGTGCTGCGAAACCTTCCGCGCGGGGTTCGGCGCGACCCCGACGCCATCGAGGACGCGGTGGCGAAGGCCGTGCGCGGCGCGCTGCGCAACGTGTGGGGCAAGAAGCCGGCCTGCCACGTCATGGTGCTCGAAGTGTGAGGAGGATGCGTTGATCGGTCGCCTGAACCATGTGGCTATCGCGGTCCCCGATCTCGAAGCCGCCTCGAAGCTCTATCGCGAGGCCCTCGGCGCCGAGGTGACCGCGCCCGCGCCCGAGCCCGATCACGGCGTCACCGTAGTCTTCGTCAATCTGCCCAATACGAAGATCGAGTTCCTGGAGCCCCTGGGCGAGGATTCACCCATCCGGGCTTTCCTCGACCGCAATCCGGGCGGGGGCATCCACCATGTCTGCTATGAGGTGGACGATATCCGCGCGGCGCGCGACAGGCTCGTCGCTTCCGGCGCGCGCGTGCTCGGGAGCGGAGAGCCGAAGATCGGCGCGCATGGCAAGCCGGTGCTCTTCCTGCATCCGAAGGATTTCCTCGGCACGCTGGTCGAGCTGGAACAGGCCTGAGGTTCGTCCGGCCGCGATGCCCTCCCTCGTCGCCCGGCTGGCGGGGTCCATCTGGACCACCTGCGCCGCCGTCCTCCTCCTGGGCCTCGCGGGGATCGCCGGCGGTCGCGCCTTCGACCTGACGACGGTCGGGGCGACCGGACTCTATTTCATCGTCTGGTGGATGGTGTTGTTCACGATCCTGCCGGTCCGCATCCGCACCCAATCGGATCTGGACGAGGTCGTGCCCGGGACCGATCCGGGCGCCCCCTCCGCGCCGGCGCTCCGGGAGCGCGCGATCTGGACCTCCGTCGTCTCGACGGTCGTCTTCGTTCTGATCGCGGCGTTTTTCCCGCTCTCGGGACTTTGACGGGCTTCCGACCGAAAGGGCCGGCTGCGCCTCTTCGCCGTCCCGGCCAGGACACTCGCGCCCGACGACGCCCGTGCCCGAATAGCTCGCCCAATCGCTCGGATTCGGATGACAGGTTTTCTGGAATCGGGTGCTTGAAACAAAAAAAGCAAGGCATGAGCCTTGCTTGCGCCTCTCGGCAATTGATCGTCCCGGCCTTTTACGATTCTGCCCATTTGGCAGGCCGAGTTTTCTTGAAGTCCCCTCCCGAGACCTGGACCGTCGCGCCTCTCTTATGGGGCGCGCTTGAAAGGGCCATAGGCGAGGAAATCGCCGTTGTCACCCCTTTTTTTGAATATTTTACCTTCAAGACAGCCAGGGCCTCGCGGAAATCCTCGCCAGGGCGCCTGTGAAGACGGCTCCCCTTGCCTTTTGCCGGGGAATGGTCTGTTTGCGGCAGTGCAGCGCGTGCGACTCACGCCGATCTCTCCGACATCCTGCCGATACCTGCCATGCGGTTCTCGCGTTCCCTCATTCCCATTCTGCGCGAAGCGCCGCGCGAGGCGGAGATCGTCTCCCATCGCCTGATGCTGCGCGCGGGGCTGATCCGCCAGCAGGCGGCCGGCATCTATTCGTGGCTGCCGCTCGGATTGCGCGTCCTGCGCCGGATCGAGCAGATCATCCGCGAGGAGCAGAACCGCTCCGGCGCCGTCGAGATCCTGATGCCGACCATCCAGTCGGCCGAGCTGTGGCGCGAGAGCGGCCGCTACGATGCCTACGGCAAGGAGATGCTGCGCATCCGCGACCGGCACGAGCGCGAGATGCTCTAC
>NZ_DAOLAJ010000030.1:0-36545 GCF_035325185.1 Enterovirga sp.
GGGCTTCATCTTCGTGCTCTGCGTCCTCCTGTTCCGCGAGGGCGTCGTCGGCGTCATCGCCAAGAAGCTGAAGCGACCTCTCTGAGCCGGGGGCCCCGGCAGGCTCTCAGCCCTTGGCCAGCTCCCTCAGCCCGAGCCGAATGAGCGCCGGCGCGCCGGCGCCCTCCGGGGCGCTCCGCAAGGCGGCGGCGATCGCGGCCGCGGCCTGGGACTGCCCGTAGCCGAGATTGACGAGGGCCGAGACCGCATCGGCCACGGCGGGGGGAGCCGACCTGTCCTCGATCGCACCGGGCAGGAATGCGGCCACGGGACCGGCGTCCCCGAAGGCAGGCGCCTTGTCCTTCATCTCCGCCGCGATGCGGGCGGCGAGCTTGGGCCCGACGCCCGGCGCGCGCGCGATCGCCGTCCTGTCGCCGGTCGCGATCGCGGCGGCCAGCGCCCCGGGCTCGAGAACCGAGAGGATCGCGAGCGCCACCTTGGCGCCCACGCCCTGCACGCCCTGGAGAAGGCGGAACCATTCGCGCTCCTGGTCGGACCGGAACCCGTAGAGCCGGATCATGTCCTCGCGGACATGGGTCTCGATCGAGAGGCTCGCCGCCTCGCCCTGGGCCGGGAGGTTCTGGAGCGTCCGGCTCGAGCAATGCACCACATAGCCGACCCCGCCGACATCCACGATGACGAAATCCTCGCCCTGGCTGTCGATCACGCCCCGCAGCTTGCCGATCATGGCGCCCTCCACCGCTCCGCCGTCGCATCGGGGGCCGGCCCTGGCAAGCGGGGGAGCGGACTCAGCCTTCCTCGACCAGCAGCTCGAAGGTGATGCAGACGGGATTCTCCCCGCGCAGCAGGCGCCCGCGCGAGGCGAGGCCGCTGAAGCCCGAAAAGCAGATCTCCAGCTCCGCACGCGGATCGCCGTCCGGGCCGGGCGCGACCCGTCCGGACGTGACCAGCACCTCGGAGCCCATGTCGTCGAGCACGGTGCCGTCGGCGAAGCGGGCGCCGATGAGACTGCCGAGGCCGCGCAGGGTCGCGGTCTCGTAGCCGAGCTGCCGGCACGCCTCCTCCGCCGCGCGGACGATATCCTCGTTCGGCTTCACGCGGATATAGGCCATGCGCACGCCCCCGGCGCCCGGCGCTTCCGCCTCGATACGGACCGGATGGAAGAGCTGGTAGTCGGTCTCGGGATCGTGCTCGGAGAGGATCGCGGCGCCGGGCAGGGTGGCGATCCTGACCTCGGCCGGGCGGGCGAGCACGGATTCGGCAGGCACCACGTGGCCGCCATGCCATTGCCCGTCCCGCTCCAGCCAGACGGCGTGGCAATGGATGAAGGGCTCCCCGTCCCGCCGGCCGAAGCTCGCCTGGGCCATGTCCAGCCGGCCGCCGCCCTCGGGCTTCTGCCCCTCGCTGTACCAGAAGCGCGGATAGGATCCCTCGACGAGGGCCGGCAGGTAATAGACGAGCGGGTCCAGGACGATCTCGCCGAAGGTGAGGACGGCGCTGGCGATTCCCCGCGCGCCCAGCTCGCGCGCGACGGCGTCGTGCAGGCTCGCCCCGGCCGGGAGAACGGCCGTCACGACCTTTCCCGTTCCGGCCACGATTTCCGCCCGCGGCTCGAGCGGGGGGCCGGGATGGCGAAGACGGCGAAGCGCGGCGGTCATGCGGGACTCCCTCGTTCGGCCTGCCGGCAGAGCCGAGCGGCGCGGCCCTGTCAATGCCGCCCGTCTTTATTGCCCGGGCATGCTCCTTTCCGAACCGGATTTCCGCTTTCCGGGATCATGCCTGATGCGCCCGAAAGACATCTTCCGATCGCAGCCG
The DNA here is from genome assembly GCF_035325185.1 of Enterovirga sp. Taxonomy (GTDB): domain Bacteria; phylum Pseudomonadota; class Alphaproteobacteria; order Rhizobiales; family Beijerinckiaceae; genus Enterovirga. Next base: position 1,816 of record NZ_DAOLAJ010000030.1, read on the forward strand.
CGGAAGATTAGAGACGGTCCAGTCGAGGTCCAATCGAGCAGCCAGAACCATGTCCGCCCCCCGCACCCTCTATGACAAGATTTGGGACGACCACGTCATCGACCGGGCCGAGGACGGGACCTGCCTTCTCTATATCGACCGCCACCTCGTGCACGAGGTGACGAGCCCGCAGGCTTTCGAGGGCCTGCGCGCCGCCGGCCGCAAGGTGCGGGCGCCCGAGAAGACGCTGGCCGTCGTCGATCACAACGTGCCCACCACCGACCGCCGGGCCGGGATCGACGACGAGGAATCGCGCATCCAGGTCGAGACGCTGGCGATGAACGCGCGCGAGTTCGGCGTCGAATATTACGACGAGCTGGATGTCCGCCAGGGCATCGTCCACATGATCGGGCCCGAGCAGGGCTTCACGCTCCCGGGCATGACCATCGTGTGCGGCGACAGCCACACCTCCACCCACGGCGCCTTCGGGGCGCTCGCCCACGGCATCGGCACCTCGGAGGTCGAGCACGTCCTCGCGACGCAGACGCTGATCCAGAAGAAGATGAGGAACATGCGGGTCGTCGTCGACGGCAAGCTGCCGCCCGGCGTGACCCCGAAGGACGTCACCCTCTCCATCATCGGCGAGACCGGCACGGCCGGCGGCACCGGCCACGTCATCGAATATGCGGGCGAGGTCTTCCGCGCCATGTCGATGGAAGGGCGCATGACCGTCTGCAACATGTCGATCGAGGGGGGCGCGCGCGCCGGCATGGTCGCGCCCGACGAGACCACCTTCGCCTATGTGAAGGACAAGCCCAAGGCGCCCAAGGGCGCCGCCTTCGATGCCGCCCGCCGCTACTGGGAGACCCTGGCCTCGGACGAGGGCGCCCATTTCGACAAGGTGGTCCGGCTCGACGGATCCAACCTCCCGCCGGTCGTCACCTGGGGCACGAGCCCCGAGGACGTGGTATCCATCACGGGCGTGGTGCCGGATCCGGAGCTGATCGAGGACGAGAACGCCCGCGCCTCCAAGCGCCGCGCCCTCGCCTATATGGGGCTCACGGCCGGGACGAAGATCACCGACATCCCCATCGACCGCGTCTTCATCGGCTCCTGCACGAACAGCCGCATCGAGGACCTTCGGGCCGCCGCCGCGATCGTGGCCGGACGGAAGGTGCATGAGCGGGTCAATGCCTGGATCGTGCCCGGCTCGGGCATCGTGAAGATGCATGCCGAGGCCGAGGGGCTCGACCGGATCTTCAAGGAAGCCGGCTTCGACTGGCGCGAGCCCGGCTGCTCCATGTGCCTTGCCATGAATGCCGACCGGCTGGCGCCCGAGGAGCGCTGCGCCTCGACCTCGAACCGCAATTTCGAGGGGCGGCAGGGCCATCGCGGCCGCACCCATCTTGTCTCCCCCGCCATGGCCGCCGCCGCCGCCATCGCGGGACATTTCGTCGACGTGCGCAGCTTCGGCGGCTGAAGCGACCGGCTTCGAAGGCGGGGACGTCCCCGCCTTCGCGGCCGCCCTCCTACCAGCCGTGGCGGCGGTGGTGGTGATGTGGCCTGCCGTGGTGATGGTGCCAATGGCGGTCACGATGGTGCCAATGGCGGTGATGCGGATGGTGCCAGCCCCGGCGGTGGGGATCCCAGCGGCGATGGTGGTGGTGCTGCCAATGCTGGACATTGTGGACCAGCCCCGAATCGATCCCCATGGAAGCCGGCGGGGAAACGGGCGCCGCCGCGGCGGCGGTGCTCAGCCCGATCCCGGCGGCCAGGGCGAGAACGACTTGACGAAGGGACATGGTGCTCTCTCCTTATGAACCGTAAGCGTGATCGCCCGCCTCGATCGCAACGGATGCTGCATGGCGAGACCTGAACCCCACCTGAGCGCGGCCGGTTCTCGCGGCTGGGCCGAGCGGCAGGCCCCCTCCCTGGCCGAAATGGAGGACATGGCCGGGGAAGCCTATGCCTCCCTGCCGGAAGCGTTCCGCCGCCTGTGCGAGGGCGTGGTCGTGCGGGTGAGCGATTTTCCCGACGACGAGACGCTGGAAGACCTGGGCCTCGAAAGCCCCTTCGACCTCCTGGGCCTCTTCCGGGGCATCGGCCTCGCCCAGGGCGGCTCCGCCGAATCGCTCCAAACGGGCCAGTTCCCCAACATGGTCTGGCTCTACCGGCGGCCGATCCTCGATTACTGGGCCGAGAACGAGGAGACGCTCGGCGCCATCGTCACCCATGTCCTGGTCCACGAGATCGGCCACCATTTCGGCCTCTCCGACGAGGATATGGAGCGGATCGAGGCCGCGGCCGGCTAGACATGACGAGGCTCCCCGTCGCCATGCCCCCCCGGATCGCCGTCCAGCGCGAGGATTTCGATCCGGCCCTCGTCGTCGAATCCCTCTCGGCCGGCACGACCGAGATCGGGGCCGTGGCGACCTTCCTCGGCCTGTGTCGCAGCGAGGAGGGACGCCTCGCCGCGCTCGAGCTGGAGCATTATCCCGGCATGGCGGAGGAGGAGATCGGGCGCGTGGCCGCCGAGGCAGCGGCGCGCTGGCCCCTCCTCGGCCTCTGCGTCGTGCATCGCTACGGGCTGATCCGGCCGGGCGAACGGATCGTGATCGTCGCCGCGGCGGCGCGGCACCGGGGCGACGCCTTCGCGGCGGCGGCTTTCCTGATGGATTTCCTGAAGACGCGCGCGCCCTTCTGGAAGCGCGAGCATCTCGTCGACGGCACGCTCGGCCCCTGGGTCGCGGCGACCGAAGCCGATGCGCAGGCCGCCGCCTCCTGGGAGCGGAACCAGGGATGACAGGGGCGAGGGATCAGCCCGATCGATTCGAGCCTGCCTATTCGATGGAGACGCGGGCGGCCTTGATGATCTCCGCCCAGCGCCGGATATCCTCCTTCTGGAAGGCCGCGAAGGCTTCGGGCTCGCGCCAGTTCGGCAACATGCCCTGCGTGTCGATCGCCGCCTTCGTCTCGGGCCGGGCGAGGATGGCACCGATCGCCTCGACATAGCGGGCGCGGATATCGGCCGGGAGGCCGGCCGGCGCGAAAGCGGCGATCCAGGCATCGGCCTCGACCCCGGCCACTCCCTCCTGCGCCAGCGTCGGCACGCCCGGAACCTGGGGCGAGGGCGAGGGCGAGGCCACGGCGAGCGCCCGCAATTCTCCGGCCTGGACCTGCCCGAGGACGGTCGGCACAGTCGCGAAGGCGAGGTCGATCCGCCCGCCCACCATGTCCTGGAGCAGCGGCGCCGCGCCGCGATAGGGGACGTGGACGAAATCGACGCCGGTCTTCACCTGGAACAGCTCCATGGTCAGGTGCGAGGCCGAGCCGATTCCCGTCGAGGCGCAGGTGAGCTTCGGCTCCTTCCCGGCACGGGCGATCAGGTCCTTCACCGAGCCCGCCTCGAGCCCCTTGCGCACGACCAGGAGGTGCTGGAGATCGGCGAGGCCGCCGAGGACCGTGAAGTCCTTCACCGGATCGTAGCCGCCCCCGCCCTTCAGCAGCGAGAGATTCGTGGCATGGGTCTGGTTCGTGGTGACGAGCAGCGTATGGCCGTCCGGCTCGGCCCGCGCGACGCGGCGCGAGCCGACCGCGCCGGAGGCTCCGGGCGCGTTCTCCACCACGACCGACCCTTCGAGCATCGTCGCCAGCTCGCGGGCGAGAAGGCGCGCCAGCACGTCCGTCCCCCCACCCGCAGGATAGGGAACCACGATCGTGACGGGATGGGACGGCCGCCAAGCCGCCCGCGCAGAGGAAGGGGCCAGGGAGGGAGCCAGGAGACAGGCGGCGCCGGCGAGAAGCCCGCGCCTGTGGATCAGCGATGTCATGCGTTGTCCTTCACGATTTTGCGCCCGCGCCGCGGGAGGAGACATCCCCGGCGAGAAGCCGGCGGGCCTCTTCGAGATCGGCGGACAGGCCGGCGAGTTCGTCCGCCAGGGCGTCGCGGATGGCGATGGCGGCGGCGGGAAATTCCTCGAGCATGCGCTTCATCATGGTGGGAGAGATGCGCAGCACCTCCGAGCGCTCGCGCGCCACGGCGGAAACCGGCCTCTTCATCCGCACGAAAAGGGCGATGCGGCCGATCAGCGCGCCGCGGCCGGCGATCGCGGCCGCGCCGCTCTCCTTGCCGACGGCCAGGGCGCCCGACATGACGACATAGCCCCCGTCCGACCGCTCGCCCTCCCGGAACAGGTATTCGCCCGCCCGCAGCCGGCGCGTTTCGGCCGCGAAGGCCATGAGGCGCAGGGCGTCGCGCTCGACCAGCTCGAAAAGCTCCGCCTCGGAGAGGAGCGCGAGGGTATCGTCCAGGGACAAGGGCGCCTCAGGCCACGAGCCGGTAGCCGCCGGGCTCGGTGACGAGAATCCGCGCGGCCGAGGGATCGGTCTCGATCTTCTGCCGGAGACGATAGATATGCGTCTCGAGCGTATGCGTCGTCACGGAGGAATTGTAGCCCCACACCTCTTGCAGGAGCGTGTCGCGGCTGACGATGGCCTCCCCCGCCCGGTGCAGGAAGCGCAGGATCGCAGCCTCCTTCTCCGTCAGGCGCAGCAATCCGCTGGCTGCGCTGGTCAGCGTCTTGGCCCCGGCCCGGAACGTATAGGGTCCGATCGGCACGGCGGCTTCCTCCGACGCCTCGCGTGCCCGCAGCAGCGCCCGGATCCGGGAGAGAAGTACGGCGAATTTGAAAGGCTTCACGACGACCTCGACCCCGCCCGCCTCCGGGTCGAGGCCGGGATCGGCCTCCTCGGCCGCCGGGGCCAGCAGGATGAGCGGGCCGCGGAATCCCGCCTCCCGGATCGCCGCGGCGAGGCGCGGGCCTTCGCCCTCCGCAAGGGCCGCGTCGGCCAGCAGGATGTCGAAGGATTCCTCGTCCAGGAGCGCGCGCATCTGCGCGCCGCTCTCGCAGAAAGCGACCTCCAGATCGGAAGCCTGGGACAATTGCTCGACGAGGAGGTCCCGCAGGACCGCATCGCCCCCGACGGCGAGAAGCCTGTGGGCCGCCGACATCAGAGGACGGCCGGATGGGAGGGGCGGCGACGCCGGGCGAAGCTGCGCATGCGCTCCTATATCTTGACACCGCCCCTCAGTTGAAGTCCCTCGCCGCCCGTGAAGAGACGCAGCCTCGACGTTATTCGCGTCTTTCGCGCGCCCGGAGACAGGCGGCGCGGGCATTTGCGCGCGGGAGCCCTCACGCTGCCCTGCGCGCTCGGCGCGGGCGGCCCGGTCCGCCGCAAGCGCGAAGGCGACGGCGGCACTCCCGTCGCCGCGATGCGCGTCCTCGCCATCCTCTACCGTCCCGACCGCGGACCCCGGCCGCGCGCGCAGGTGCCCGTCCGGCCGATCGGAACGCGGGACGGCTGGTGCGACGATCCCGGTTCGGGACGCTACAACCGGCCCGTCCGGCTGCCCTTCGGGCCGTCCCACGAGCGGATGTGGCGCGACGACCGCCTCTACGACATCGTCTTCGACCTGGATTGGAACAGGGGTCCCGTCCGCCGGGGCCGAGGCAGCGCCATCTTCCTTCACGCCGCGCGTCCGGGCTTCCTGCCCACGGACGGCTGCATCGCGGTGCGGCGGGACAAGCTGCGGCAACTCGCCGGCCTCGTCGGGAAAAGCACGCGGATCGCGATCGTGGGCTGAGAGGCCCCGGTTAACTCTGCGAGGCGGGAGATCGGCGCCCGGTGGAGACCCTGCACGCGGCTTGCGCCGAGCGGGCCCGAGCAGACCGTCAAGGCAGGGCCTTTCCCGAAATGGCACAGGACCTCTCACAGGACCAGTTCGACATCGCCTGCCTGCGCCACATCGTGGCCGATCCGGAGGCGCAGCGCGCCTCGCTCGCGGCGGCGATGATCAAGCTGCATGCCCTGGCCATCGCCCGGTCGCGGCCGGACCTGCGCGACGAGGCCCTGGAAATCGTCAGATATTCGGAGCGGCTCTATTTCGGCCTGCCGGACCGGGCCTCGCTCGCGCGGATCATTTGCGGGCATCCCGCATCGGCGCGGCTTCGCGGGCAGGCGATCGACGACCTCGTCGACGCCGTCTGGGATCACCTCAGGCGAGGCAAGGACTGAAGGAAAGCGTTGCGGTCTCGCCCGACGATGCCGGGCGGAGCCAAATGGGCGCCGTCAAGCGGCATGGAACAACATCATCCGGCACCCGAGCAGCACGCGCCATACAAGTCTCGGCGCGAAAGCATCGTCTCCGGAGGGCGGGAACGAAAGCTTTCACGCCGGGATCGACGGGCCTCGAAAGCCAGGGCGCCGGCAGGCAATGCCGGCGTCCGTGCCGACCGGTCTGCGCCTCAGAGCGGGCAGGGACCCTGCGTCAGCGACACATGCTGCGGCCGCACCACGCGCTGGGTCATGAAATAGACCGGAGCCTGGCGGGTGGAGGACCAGGTGGAAGGGGTCTCCACGACCGCCGTGCGGGGACCGCGGGCCAGCCGGCCCATGGTGTTCACGCGAACCGTCGCACCGATGAAGCACTTGGTGAAGACGACGGTCGGCTCCACGTAGGGGGCGCGATACGTGAAAACGTCTGCCTGCGCTTGGGACGAGACAGCCAGGAGACCGGCTGCGGCAGCTAGGATCCCATATACAGTCTTCATGAACGCCTCACTGTTTTATGTGACAACCGGACGCCGCCATCGCTGGCCAGCCTGGGGATAATGAATTGTTTACATTGTCTGTCAACTATGTATTTTCATAAAGGTGCATCCTCGGCGCAATTTGCGACAGCGACAGAAGCGACGTATAAGGCAGGTTGACCCAAGGATTCGCCGGAGCGGCTGATGAGACGCGTCCCGAGCGCGGAATTCGTGAGGCGATTCAGCGCATTCTGCGATGAAGCCCTGTCCGAGCCGGTCGTCCTGACCCGGAACGGACGTGATCGCCTCGTCATCGCCAGCGTGGACCAGTATCGGCACCTGCTGTCCCTCGCCATGATCAACTCCTCCGAGGAAAGCCCATCCGAGCAGATCTCGGAGGAATTGAGCTTCCTCGTGCGTCCCCTCGACAAGGCGGGCTCGGCCAACTGAAGCATGGCCGCGGCACGACGCCCCGGCCGCGACAGTCAGCCCACGGTCAGGGAAGCAGGCCCGCCGAAAGCTGCCTATGGGAGGCCATCGCGCGGGACGTGCTGCGTTATCCACCGATATTTGCGGTGATCGCCGTCCGGCGATCCTGGCCGGCCTGGTGGAGCGGCCTCGCCGGATTCCGGCGGCCGGCTCTCGCGGGAACGGCCCGTTAACCATAAACGCAATTAGCTGCGCGGAACTCGGGGTTCCGACGTGCCGCGCAACCTTTCCTTCAGCCTCTCCTGCATCGCCGCCGCGGTCGCCCTCGCCGGTGGACGGCTCCCTGTCGCCGCGGCGGAAAGCCCGGCCCCTCCGGGGGACGTCCGCTGCTACCTCGCGACGGGGCCCACCGGGGCGCCCAGGAAGTTCTGCGAATCCGAGCGGATCGTGACCGTCGGTCCCATCGCCGACGGCAATCCGATCACCACGCCGACCCCTGCCACCCTCGCCCTGCACGAGGCCGACAGGTCGAGCCGGGCCTTCGGCTGGACCTCGCCGGCCGGGACCGGCTCCCGGTGGAGCGGCCTCTCCCTCGGCGCGGGGCTCGGCGCCGCCCTGGGCGGGGGGGAATCCCGCCCCGTCGCCGACGCGGCCCTGCGCTTCGACTGGAACCCCGATCCCGCCTCGCCCTGGATTCTCGGCGCCGAAATCGGCCATCAGGCCGGCTTCGGCCGTGCGGCTGGCGGCCCGAACGACCTGTCGAGGGCAGGAGCCACCCGCTTCACGCTGAGCGCCGGCCTTGCCTTGAGCGATCGGTTCCGGCTCGCCGTCGATGCCGGCCCGGCGATCGGCCAGGGTGGCCCCTTCCGCCGCCAGCCGGCGGGATGGACGGCCGGGATCGGCCTCGCCTATGCGCTCGACGCCTCCTGGGCCCTGACGGTCGATTACCGCTTCACGCGCATCGCCTCGCGCCCGGCCGGGTCTTCAGCGGGGCAGCGTGTAGACCACGATCGATCCGTCATCCTCGGCGGTGTAGCATACCGGTTTTTTGGACTTTAGCGTCCGCCGCAATCCGGGATCCACGACGCATTCCTTCGGATCGAAGCTCGAGGAGGCGATTTCGGTCCGCTTCGGCGGGGCGAGCGAATAGGTCGGGCCGCCCTGGGCGGCCGACATCCGGGAGAAGGCGCGGATCTCGCTGGCCAGCGGCCAGTCGTGCAGATGCGCACGCGGATCCGCCGAGCGGATCTCGTAGCGCTGCACGCCTTCCGGGCTCGGCTTCGGCAGGATGACGAAGGCCGCCTGCGGCGAGGCCGGGACGGCGGCGGGAGCCGGAACGGAGGCGACGGGCGGCGCGCTCGCCTGCTGGGCGACGAGCTGGCATCCCGCCAGCAGAAGTCCGAGCGCAGGAACGACGAAGAGCTTCATGATACGCGCACTCCCCAGCCGGACGCAGTTTATCCGGCCGGGCCGCCGGCACAAGCGTTTTTACGAATTGTCAGGACTTTGCTCAGTCTCCGACATTTTCGCAGGATTCGTGCCGCGCCCGCCGAAAATGGCCGTCCCGACCCTGACATGGGTCGCGCCGAGCTGGATCGCGGCGGCGAAATCCCCGCTCATGCCCATGGACAGCACCTCGAGGCCGTTGCGCGCCGCCATCTGCGCAAGCCAGGCGAAATGCGGCGAAGGCGGATCCTCGGCGGGCGGGATGCACATCAGGCCCTCCACCGCGAGCCCGTAGGTGCCGCGACAGGAGGCGAGGAAGGCGTCCAGGTCGTCCGGGTCGACGCCTCCCTTCTGGGGCTCCCGCCCCGTATTCACCTGGCACAGGAGGCGCGGCTGCCGCCCCGCCTTCTGCGCCGCCTTCGCGAGCGCCTTGGCCAGCGAGGGGCGGTCCAGCGTGTGGATGGCGTCGAAGAGGGCGAGCGCATCCTCGGCCTTGTTCGATTGCAGGGGGCCGATCAGATGCAGCTCGGCATCCGGCCAGGCTTCCCGCAGGGCCGGCCATTTGCGCCGGCTCTCCTGGACGTAGTTCTCGCCGAACAGGCGCTGGCCCGCCCCCAAGGCGTCCTCGATCCGGGCCGGCTCGACGGTCTTCGACACCGCGATCAGCGCCGCGGAGCCCGGCGCCCGCCCGCTATCGGCCTCGGCGCGGGCGATCTCCTCGCGGACCCGGGCGAGGCTCTGCGCGACGCCGCTCATGCCGCGGCGCCCACGGCGCCCCCCCCCGGCAATGCTTGTCTCCGCCGCCATGTCGGCTCCTGTCCGGCCGCCCGATCCCTCGATCAAATCGCCATCTACCGATGTCATCCGAGCGCTACAACGCCAAGGAGGCCGAGCCGAAATGGCAGGCGGCCTGGGCCGACCGAGAGGTCTTCGTCTCCAAGAGCGACGACCCGCGGCCCAAATACTACGTGCTCGAGATGTTCCCCTATCCGTCGGGGCGCATCCATATGGGCCATGTGCGCAACTACGCGATGGGAGACGTCGTCGCCCGCTACAAGCGGGCGCGCGGCTTCAACGTCATGCATCCGATGGGCTGGGACGCCTTCGGCATGCCGGCCGAGAACGCCGCCATGCAGAACAAGGTCCATCCCAAGGAATGGACCTATGCCAATATCGCGACCATGCGGGCACAGCTCAAGTCGATGGGCCTGTCGCTCGACTGGTCGCGCGAATTCGCGACCTGCGACCCCTCCTATTACAAGCAGCAGCAGCGCCTCTTCCTCGATTTCCTGGCCGCCGGGCTCGTCGACCGCAAGTCCGCGAAGGTGAACTGGGACCCCGTCGACATGACCGTGCTCGCCAACGAGCAGGTCATCGACGGCAAGGGCTGGCGCTCGGGCGCCCCGGTCGAGCAGCGCGAGCTGACGCAGTGGTTCTTCCGCATCACCGATTTCGCCGGCGATCTCGATGCCCAGCTCGACACACTGACGCGCTGGCCGGACAAGGTCCGGCTGATGCAGCGCAACTGGATCGGGAAGTCGCAAGGGCTCCTCGTGCGCTTCGCGCTCGACCCGGCGACGGCGCCGAACGGCGAGGTCGAGTTGCCGGTTTATACGACACGGCCCGACACGCTCTTCGGCGCCCGCTTCATGGGCATCGCGCCCGATCATCCGCTCGCCCGCGCCGCCGCCGAGCGGGACCCCGCCCTCGCCCGCTTCATCGAGGAATGCCGCCGCGGCGGCACCTCCCAGGCCGATATCGACCGGGCGGAGAAGCGCGGCTTCGATACCGGCATCCGCGCCGTCCATCCCTTCGATCCCACCTGGACGCTGCCGGTCTATGTCGCGAATTTCATCCTGATGGATTACGGCACCGGCGCCATTTTCGGCTGCCCGGCGCATGACCAGCGCGACCTCGATTTCGTCAACAGATACGGGCTCGGCAACACGCCCGTCGTCTGCCCGCCGGGACAGGATCCCACGACGTTCACGATCACCGACACCGCCTATGACGGCGACGGACGGATGATCCATTCGCGCTTCCTCGACGGGATGACGCCCGGCGAGGCGTTCGACGAGGTCGCCCGCCGCCTCGAAGCCGAGACGGCGCCGGGCGGCTTGCCCATGGCCGAGCGACGGACCAACTACCGCCTGCGCGACTGGGGCATTTCCCGGCAGCGCTATTGGGGCTGTCCGATCCCCATCATCCATTGCGAGAGCTGCGGCGCCCAGCCGGTCCCCGTCGCCGACCTCCCGGTCATGCTCCCCGACGATGTCACCTTCGACAAGCCGGGCAACCCGCTCGACCGCCATCCGACCTGGCGGAACGTGCCCTGCCCCATCTGCGGCAAGCCGGGCCGGCGCGAGACGGACACGATGGACACCTTCGTGGATTCGTCCTGGTATTTCGCGCGCTTCACGACGCCGCACCTCGACGATGCGCCGACGGACAAGGACATCGTCGATTCCTGGCTGCCGGTCGACCAGTATATCGGCGGGGTCGAGCATGCGATCCTGCACCTCCTCTATTCGCGCTTCTTCACGCGGGCGATGCGCCAGACGGGCTGGGCGGGGCTCGACGAGCCCTTCGCGGGCCTGTTCACGCAGGGCATGGTGGTCCACGAGACCTATCGCGGCGAGGACGGCGCCTGGCTCCAGCCGGCGGAAGTCCGCATCGAGCCGGGGCCGGGCGGCGAGCGGCGCGGATTTCACGTCGAAACCGGCGCACCGGTCACGATCGGGCCGATCGAGAAGATGTCGAAGTCGCGCCGCAACACGGTCGATCCCGACGACATCATCGCGGGCTACGGCGCCGATACGGCCCGCTGGTTCATGCTCTCCGATTCCCCGCCCGAGCGCGATGCGATCTGGTCGGACGAGGGCGTCCAGGGCGCGGGCCGGCTCCAGCAGCGCATCCACCGGCTGGTCGGCCGCATCGCGGCGCCCGGCTTCGCGGCGGCCGGGCAGGCCGGCGCCCTCGAGATCCGCAAGGCGGCGCATCGCGCCCTCGCCGTCGTGGAGGAGGCGTTCGAGCGCCTTCATTTCAACGTCGCGGTCGCCCGCATCAACGAGCTGGTCAACGCGCTCCTCGCCGTCGCGCCCGAGCAGGGCGGGGCCGCGGCCTCGCCGGACCCGGAGGCCGCCGAGGCCGCGCGCGAGGCCGCGCGCATCCTGGTCCAGCTCCTCGCGCCGATGATGCCCCATCTCGCCGAGGAATGCTGGCGCATGCTCGGCGAGGACGGCCTCGTGGCGGAAGCGCCCTGGCCCGCCCTCGACCGGAGCCTCCTCGTCGAGGACCGGATCACGCTGCCCGTCCAGATCAACGGCAAGAAACGCGCGGATGTCACCGTGCCGCGTGATGCGAGCAACACTTCGGTCGAAGCCGCCGTGCTAGGATTGGAGCCCGTCATGCGCGCGCTCGAAGGCCGCACGCCGCGCAAGATCGTGGTCGTGCCGCAGAGGATCGTGAATGTCGTGGTCTAGCTCGTCCCGGCGCCGGGCATCGCGCCGCCTCCTGGTCGCGGGAATGGTGCTGGCGCTCGGCGCCTGCTTCCGCCCCCTCTACGGGCCGACCGCCTCGGGCGTCCCCGTGCGGGACTCGCTGGCGGCCATCCAGGTCGACACCATCAACACCCTGCGCGGGCAGGAACGGCTCGGCCACTTCCTGCGCAGCGAGCTGATCTTCGACCTCGACGGCTCGGGCCGGACCGCGCAGAAGAGATACAAGCTGGTCATCGACGCGGCGGAGGCCGTTCAGATCACCTCGGCCGACACGACCAGCGGGCGCGCCAATGCGGGCATGCTCAACGTCACCGCCCGCTACCGCCTCACCACACTCGACGGGAAGCGGGAGCTCACGGCCGGGGTGGCGCGGGCGACCGCGACCTATTTCCGCGATCCGCAGCGCTTCGCCTCGCTCCGGGCCGCGCGTGACGCCGAGATGCGGGCATCTGCCCAGGTTGCCGACGACATCAAGCAGCGCCTCGCCGCCCTCTTCGCCACGTCGCCCTGAGGCCGATTCGTGACGGCCGTGAAGGCGGGCGACGTCGATCGCGCCGTTCGGAACCGCGCCGCCCAAATCTGCGTGCTGCTCTTCCACGGTCCCGATGCCGGCCGCGTCGCGGAGCGGGCGCGGGCGGCGGCCGGGGCGGAAGTCACGGATCCCGCCGATCCCTTCCAGCTCGTCCGGCTCGACGGCGACGACCTGCTCGATCGGCCCGGCAAGCTGGTGGAGGAGGCGACCACCTACGGGCTCTTCGGCGAGCGCCGCGTCATCCTCGTCCGCCCCACCTCGCGCAACATCGCCTCCGCCGTCGCGGCCTGCCTCGACGCGGCCCCCGAGGGCACCCTGGTCGTGATCGAGGCAGGCGACCTCGCACGATCCTCGCCGCTCCGCGCGCTTTGCGAGAAATCGCCCCGGGCGCTCGCCCTTCCCTGCTATTCGGACGAGACGCGCGATCTTGCGACCGTGATCACCGAGACTCTCGCCGCCGAGGGGCTGGGCATCGAGCGCGAGGCGCGCGAGCTTCTGATCGATTCCCTCGGCGGCGACCGCCTCGCCAGCCGCGGCGAGGTGGCCAAGCTCGCCCTCTATTGCCGCGGGCAGGAGCGCGTCACCTGCGACGACGTGCTGGCCGTCGTCAGCGACGTCTCGGCGCTCGGCCTCGATGCCGTGCTCGACGCGGCCTTCGGCGGCGACCTCGCGGCGCTCGAGCCCGGCCTGCGCCACCTCGCCGTGAACGGTGTCGCGCCCGCGCAGCTCCTGGCGCTTGCCCTGCGCCACGCATTCGCGCTCCTGGGGGGACGCCTCTCAGTCGAAAGCGGGGAAGACCCCGCTTCTGTCTTGCGGGCCTGGCGGGGGCTGCATTTCAGCCGCCGCGACGCGGTCGCGCGCCAACTCGGCCGCTGGACCTCCTCTGCTCTCATGGAGGTGGTGGCGGCGCTCCAGGAGGCGATTCTGGAGACGCGGCGTCAGGCCGCCATGTCCGAAGCCCTCGCCGCCTCCGCGCTGTTCCGCATCGCCGCCCGCGGACGCAAGGCCGCCTGACGCACCGCCGTTTCGACGGGGGGCTATGCCCTGAGGCGCCCGGCAAGAGCGTCGAGCTGCTCCAGGGTCGCGTAGCGGATGCGCAGCTCGCCGCCGGGATCCTTGTGGTCGATCTCCACCACGAGGCCGAGCGCCGCCTCCAGCTCCTTCTCCAGGGCGCGGGTGTCGCTGTCCACGACGCGCTTGCGGCGCGGCCGCCCGGGCCTGCGCTCGCTCGTCGAATCCCCCTCCTGCCCGGCCTCCCCTTCCGTCCGGGCGAGGCGCTCGACGTCGCGCACCGTCAGGCCGCGCTCGACGATGCGATCCGCGACCGCGTCGGGATCGGCCACGGCGAGAAGCGCCCGGCCGTGGCCGGCGGAAATTTCCGAGCGCTCGATCAGGCTGCGCACATGGGGGGAGAGCTTGAGGAGCCGCAGCGTGTTGGCGACATGGCTGCGACTCTTGCCGAGGGTCGCGGCGAGATCGGCCTGACTGTAGCCGTGATGCGCGATCAGGCGCTCGTAGCCCGACGCCTCGTCGAGGGCATTGAGGTCGCTGCGCTGGACGTTCTCGATGATCGCGAGTTCGAGGGCGAGCTTGTCGTCGGCCTCGATCACGACCACGGGAACGTCGTGGAGGCCCGCGCGCTGGGCCGACCGCCAGCGCCGCTCGCCCGCGATGATCTCGAAGACATCCGGCAGATCGCGCACCGCACGCACGACGATGGGCTGGATGATGCCGCGCTCGCGAATCGATTCGGCGAGTTCCGCCAGCTCCTCCTCGGAGAAGCGGGTGCGGGGATTCTGCTGGTTGCGGCGCAGGAACTCGATCGGCACCCGGCGGGTGGAGCCGGCCGACCGGCGCTCGCTCCCGCCCCCGAATTCCTCGTCGACATCGCCGATCAGGGCGGCGAGTCCCCGCCCGAGGCGGGAGCGCGAAGGCTCTTCCATCATGGTCTCCCGGCTCATCGTCCGGCCCTAGGCGGCGGCGAGCATGCGCTCGCGCTGTATGATCTCCGAGGCGAGGCGCAGGTAGGCCTGCGAGCCGGTGCATTTGAGGTCGTAGAGCAGCACGGGCTTGCCGTGCGAGGGCGCCTCCGAGACCCGCACGTTGCGGGGAATCACGGTGTCGTAGACCTTCGGCCCCATGAACTGGCGCACATCCGCCACGACCTGATTGGCGAGGTTGTTGCGCGGATCGAACATGGTCAGCACGACCCCGTGGATCGAGAGCCGGCTGTTGAGGCTGGTGCGGACCTGCTCGACGGTCTTGAGAAGCTGGCTCAGCCCCTCCAGGGCGAAGAATTCGCATTGCAGAGGCACGAGCACCGCATCCGCCGCCGCGAGCGCGTTGATGGTCAGCAGGTTCAGCGAAGGCGGGCAGTCGATCAGGATATAGGTGAAGGGCGGCTCGCCGTCCTCGCTCCGGGGCGGCAAGCCGGCGAGCGCCCGGCGCAGGCGCTGGGCGCGGTCGCGCTGCTGGGAGATTTCCAGCTCGATCCCGAGCAGGTCCATGGTCGAGGGCGCGACCGAGAGGCCCGGAACGGCCGTTTCCTGGATGGCCGCCGCCAGGTCCTGCTCGCCCGTCAGGACCTGATAGGTCGAGACGATGCGGCGGCGGCGCTCGATGCCGAGCCCCGTCGAGGCGTTCCCCTGGGGATCGAGATCGACGACGAGGACGCGCTCGCCGATCGCCGCGAGGGCGGTGCCCAGATTGATGGCGGTCGTCGTCTTGCCGACGCCGCCCTTCTGGTTGGCGAGGGCCAGGATGCGGGGAATGCGCTGCCCCCGGAGGGAGGAGCTGAGAGGGCTCGATGTCACTGGACGACCATCATGAGCGCGGACCGGAAAAGTCGCGGATTCGAAGGATGCGGCCGGCCGAATCCGTCCGGCTTGGCACGATGTCGACCTGGAAAATCCAGGATTCTTGCGCTTCGGTCAATTCGAGCGCGGCGTTTCGCCCCTTCGGAAACAGACCGACGGCGCCTTTGCGCAGGAAAGGTTGTGCATAAGCGAGAAGCCGGGCGAGCGGAGCGAGCGCCCGGGCCGACACCACATCGGGCGAAAGAGACCCGGCCGGGACATCCTCGATTCGCTCCTGCCGCACATTCACGGCCACGCCCATCCGCCGGGCGGTGCTGCGCAGGAAGGCGCATTTGCGGGCATCGCTCTCGACCAGGGTGACGAGGCGGCCCGGATCGACGGCCGCGACGACGAGGCCGGGCAGCCCTCCCCCCGAGCCGAGATCGAGCCAGCTTGCGGCCGCCGAGCCCAGTTCGGCGACCTGGAGGCTGTCGTCGATGTGGCGCGTCCACAGATACGGCAGGCTCGCCGGCGAGACGAGGTTCAGCGCCCGCTGCCAGCGACGCAGCTCCGCGGCGAGGATCGCGAGCCTTTCGGCTGTTTCACGTGAAACATGCCGGGCGATGTCTGCCGGTAGCTGCTCCACTCACGCCGCCGGGCGGGCCGCGCGACTATGGGCCGCTAGGATCGTGAGCGCGGCCGGGGTCACGCCTTCGAGCCGCGCGGCCTGGCCGAGACTCGCCGGCCGCAGGGCCGCGAGCTTGACCCTGATCTCGTGGGAAAGGCCCGGCAGCGCCGAGAAATCGAGGTCGCCCGGCAGCAGCGCATCCTCGTCGCGCCGGAAGGCGGCAATGTCCTCGTGCTGGCGATGCAGGTAGACTGAATAGACCGCGTCCGTCTGGAGGCGCTCCATGATCCCGGGCGGGATCGCCGCGAGTTCGGGCCACAGGGCCAGGAGCCGCGCGGGCGGGCAATCGGGCCGCGACAAAAGCTCGAAAGCCGAGCGGCGGATGCCGTCCTGGTTGATGGCGAGCCCGGCCACCGCCGCCTCGCGCGGGGTGGCGGCCAGCGCGCCGAACCTTGCGCGCGCCTCCTCCAGGTCCGACCTCCAGGCGCCGAAGCGGGACGCTCTCTCCCCTCCCACGACGCCAAGGCTCATCCCCAAAGGAGTCAGCCTCTCGTCGGCGTTGTCGGGGCGCAGGCTGAGCCGGAATTCCGAGCGCGAGGTGAACATGCGGTAGGGCTCAGTCACGCCGCGCGTGACGAGATCGTCGATCAGAACGCCGAGATAGGATTCGGCCCGCGAGAAGATGTGGCCCTCCTGCCCTCCCGCCCGGCGGGCCGCATTGATGCCGGCGACGATCCCCTGCGCCGCCGCCTCCTCGTAGCCCGTCGTGCCGTTGATCTGGCCGGCCAGGAACAGGCCGGCGACCGTCTTGGTCTCCAGCGTCGCCTTCAGCGCGCGCGGATCGACGAAATCGTATTCGATGGCATAGCCCGGCCGCAGGATCGTGACCTTCTCCAGGCCCGGAATCGAGCGCACGACGCCGGCCTGCACATCCTCCGGCAGGGAAGTCGAGATGCCGTTCGGATAGACGACCGGGTCGTCGAGGCCCTCCGGCTCGAGGAAAACCTGATGGCTGTCGCGATCGGCGAAGCGCACCACCTTGTCCTCGATCGAGGGACAATAGCGCGGTCCCCTCCCCTGGATGGTCCCGCCATAGAGCGGCGAGCGATGCAGGCTTGCGCGGATCAGATCGTGGGCCGCCGGCCCCGTCCGGGTGATGCCGCATTCGATCTGCGGCACCGTGATCCGTTCGG
This sequence comes from Enterovirga sp., assembly GCF_035325185.1. Lineage (GTDB taxonomy): Bacteria > Pseudomonadota > Alphaproteobacteria > Rhizobiales > Beijerinckiaceae > Enterovirga. Next base: position 18,908 of record NZ_DAOLAJ010000030.1, read on the forward strand.
TCAGGAAGGAAAAGGGCACCGGATCGTCGTCGGCCGCCTGGTGCTCCACGGCGGCCCAGTCGATCGTACGCCCGTCGAGCCGCGGCGGCGTGCCCGTCTTCAGCCGCCCGAGCGGGAAGCCGCAGCGCGCGAGGCTCTTCGACAGCCCGTCCGAGGGGGGCTCGCCGAAGCGGCCGGCCCTGATCTGCCTCTCCCCGATATGGATGAGGCCGCCGAGAAAAGTCCCCGTCGTCAGCACCACGGCGCCCGCCGCGAAGCGCTGCCCGTCGGCGAGCACGATGCCGGCGACCCTGTCGCCGACGATCTCGATGTCGTGGGCCTCGCCCTCGATCACGTCGAGATTCGGGGTCTCGGCCAGGGCGGCGCGGATGGCGCGCCCATAGAGCTTGCGGTCGGCCTGGGCGCGGGGCCCGCGCACGGCCGGGCCCTTGCGCCGGTTGAGCATGCGGAACTGGATGCCGCCCCGGTCGGCGGCACGGCCCATCAGCCCGTCCAGCGCATCGATCTCGCGCACGAGATGACCCTTGCCGAGCCCGCCGATGGCGGGATTGCAGGACATGGCGCCGACCGTGCGCGCCGATTGGGTCACGAGAGCGGTGCGGGCGCCGAGGCGCGCCGAGGCTGCGGCGGCTTCGGCGCCGGCATGGCCTCCTCCGATCACGATGACATCGAATCCAGACACGTTCACTTTCCGATGCAGAAGCTGCTGAAGATGCGGTCGAGCACCTCCTCGACATCGACCGCGCCCGTCATGCGCCCGAGATGGCGCAAAGCCAAGCGCAGATCCTCCGCGAGCAGTTCGATCGCTCCCCCCTGCCCCGCGATGGCGGCATGATCGAGGCAGTCGAGAACGCGAGACAACACGGCCCGATGCCGCTCCCGCGTCAGGACGGCATCGCCCGCGCCTTCCATGACGCCGCCCGCGATCTGCTCGATCCGGGCGAGCAATGCGGGAAGCCCGGCTCCGGTCCGCGCCGACACCGCAAGCTGCGCGCCGGCCGGGGCGGAGCCGAGATCGGCCTTCGTCGCGACGCGGAGGGACGGCTCGGAAAGCGGTGGCAGGCCGGCTTCCTCCCCGGGGGCGCGGTCGGCCGGCATGAGCCAGAGGACGAGATCGGCCGCCCTTATCCGGGCCCGCGCCCGCGCGATTCCCTCCTGCTCGACCTCGTCCCCGCTCTCGCGCAGGCCGGCCGTGTCCACGAAGGTGACCGGCAAGCCGCCGAGGTCGCAACGGATCTCGATCGCGTCTCGCGTCGTGCCCGGAACAGGCGAGACGATGGCGACGTCGCGCCGCGCAAGCGCATTGAGAAGCGTGGACTTGCCCGCATTGGGCGGACCGGCAATCACGACCTGGAAGCCCTCGCGCACCCGCTCCCCGCGTGCGGCCTGGTCCAGGGCTGCCGCGATCTCGCGGCGGACGGCCTCGCCCGCCGCGCAGGCGCCTGCCGCGACGTCCTCCGGCACATCGTCCTCGTCCGAGAAGTCCGGGGCGGCCCCGCGGGGGGCGAGGGGGGCGAGAAGCCGCTCCCGCCAGGAGGCGATCTCGCCCGCGAGGCGCCCTTCCAATTGCCGCAGAGCCTGCCGGCGCTGCGCCTCGGTCTCGGCGTCGATCAGGTCGGCGAGGCCCTCGACGGCCGTCAGATCAAGCCTGCCGTTGAGGAAGGCGCGGCGCGTGAACTCCCCGGGCTCGGCGGCGCGGCAGCCGGGAGCCTGGGCGAGAACCCGCAGAACGGCGCGCCGCACGGCCGGGCTGCCATGAATCTGAAGCTCGGCCTGATCCTCGCCCGTGAAGCTCGCCGGGCCGGGCATCCAGATCACGAGGCCCTGGTCCAGAACTTCGCCCGTCATGGGGTCGCTCAGGCGGCGAAGGGAGGCGCGCCGCGGCGCGGGAAGCTTGCCGGAAAGCAGGCGCCGCAGCAGGCCGGAGGCGTCGGGCCCGCTGATGCGAATCGTCGCGACTGCTGCCCTGCCCTGCCCCGAGGCGGACGCGAAGATCGTGTCCGGCTGTGTCTCCTCACGCACCGTCGTCATGGCCGGGCTTGTCCCGGCCATGACGACGATATTCTCGCGACCGGTGGAGCGAAGCTGCGCAGCGGATGGAGATGGCCGGGACAAGCCCGGCCATGACGGTGGGAAGAAATCCGATCTCCAGGGTTGCGCATCGTTCCGCACCCTTCATGCTGCGCCATGTTGCGCAGCATTTGGGGTTTTCACGTGAAAACAGCCGCGCTCAGGTGTTCATCGAATCGAAGAAATCCTGATTGGTCTTGGTCTGCCGGAGCTTGTCGAGCAGGAACTCCATCGCATCGACCGTCCCCATCGGATTGAGGATGCGGCGCAGCACGTACATCTTCTTGAGCACGTCCGGCGGAACCAGCAGTTCCTCCTTGCGGGTGCCCGAGCGGGTGATGTCGAGCGCCGGGAAGATGCGCTTATCGGAGACCTTGCGGTCGAGGATGACCTCGGAATTGCCGGTGCCCTTGAACTCCTCGAAGATCACCTCGTCCATGCGCGAGCCGGTATCGATCAGCGCCGTCGCGATGATGGTGAGCGATCCGCCCTCCTCGATATTGCGCGCGGCGCCGAAGAAGCGCTTCGGGCGCTGCAAGGCATTGGCGTCCACGCCGCCGGTGAGGACCTTGCCCGAGGACGGCACCACCGTGTTGTAGGCGCGCCCGAGCCGCGTGATCGAATCGAGCAGGATGACGACGTCGCGCCCGTGCTCGACGAGGCGCTTGGCCTTCTCGATCACCATCTCGGCCACCTGGACGTGGCGCTGGGCCGGCTCGTCGAAGGTCGAGGAGATGACCTCGCCCTTCACCGAGCGCTGCATGTCGGTCACCTCCTCCGGCCGCTCGTCGATGAGCAGCACGATGAGATAGCATTCGGGATGGTTGGCGGTGACGGACTTGGCGATGTTCTGGAGGAGAACCGTCTTGCCGGTCCGCGGCGGCGCCACGATCAGGGCGCGCTGGCCCTTTCCGATCGGCGCCACGACGTCGATGATGCGGGCCGAGAAGTCCCGCTTTCCGCCTTCCTCGGCATGTTCGAGCTTGATGCGCTCGTCCGGGTAGAGCGGCGTCAGGTTGTCGAAATGGACCTTGTGCTTGATCTTCTCGGGGTCCTCGAAATTGATCGTGTTGACCTTCAGCAGGGCGAAATAGCGTTCGCCCTCCTTCGGCCCCCGGATCGGCCCCTCGACCGTGTCGCCGGTCCGCAGGCCGAAGCGGCGGATCTGCGAGGGCGAGACATAGATGTCGTCCGGACCCGGCAGGTAGTTCGAATCGGAGGAGCGCAGGAAGCCGAACCCGTCGAGCAGGATCTCGACCACCCCGGTCCCGACGATCTCGGTCTCCTGGGCCGCGAGCTGCTTCAGGATGGCGAACATCAGCTCCTGCTTGCGCATGGTGCTGGCGTTCTCGACCTCCACCTCTTCGGCAAAGGCCAGCAATTCCGTCGGCGACTTCGCCTTCAGGTCTTCAAGCTTCACTTCCCTCATCGGGGAACACTCTCGCGGATAGCGGATCGGAAAGGGATGGATTTTTGAGGTCGATGGCCGCCGGCGGGGTGCAGCTTGGACGCAACGGAAGGCCCGTGCGCGGCGACCAATCGAGGGGAGGAACCCCATTATAGGGAAGTTCCCGGCAAGCCTCAAGGGGCCGCGCAGCCCGAGGATGGGGCAATCGGGTGAGACGCCTCCCGGGAGGCGCCGGCCTTAGAAGACCCGGTCGGCCGGCAGCCGCGCCGCTTCCATCTCCGCGGCCGTCGGCCGGCGCAGGATGTCGATGTCCTGCCTGCGGTCGGCCGCGATCAGGCCGCGCGCCGCGAAAGCGTCGAGCCATCCGTCCATCGGCCAGAAGCCGTGCCGGGCGCGGAAGCGGCGGGCATTGGCGATGATGTCGTCGAAATGCTGGAGCGGTGGATCGTAGCCGTCGTGATGCTGGTGATAGGCGCAGGTGCCGCCCGCGAAGAGGAGCGGAATGCCAGCCTCCCGCGCCCGGAAGGAGAAGTCGGTATCTTCCGCGCCGTAGCCCGTGAAGCCCTCGTCGAAGCCCCCGATCCGGTCGAAGGTCGCCGCGCGCACCGCGAAGGCAAGGGACCAGAACAGGCCCGCATTCGACTCCTCCGCAACCCCCTCCTCCGGGAAGTTGCGGACGGGATGGAGCTGCCCGGCCCGCCGCAGCTCGGCCTCGCTCCAGCCGTCCCGCACGGCGCCGGCCGGCAGGTAGCGGATGGCGCAGCAGATCAGCGCATCGTGGCTTGCGAGAAGCCCGCCGAGCCGCGGCACGAGACTTTCCGAGGGAATGCAATCGACATCGAGGAAGACGAGATTGTCGCCCCTTGCGGCGTCCCGGCCGGCATTGCGCGCCGCCGCGAGGGGAAGGCCGTCCCGGCGCAGCGAGCGGCGCGTGACGGGAAAGGGAAAGGCGGGCAGCGGCCCCTCATCCTCACCCATCTCGATCACGACGCATTCGTCGGGCGAGGCGCCCTCCCGCGCAAGCCCTTCGAGAAGCCGCAGGAGATGAGGGCGGCGGTTCTTGTTGAGCGTGACGACGCTGGTTCCGGCCATCGAATCTCTCATCCCTCGCGGCTCAATACGTCCAGCCGGTATTCGGCGGCGCGGTCCTGCCGGACGGGCCGGGCGAAGCCGGCGGTCGCCGCGATGAAGCCCTCGGCCGCCTCGTCCCCCGTGAGGGGGAAATTCGTCTCGCCGAGCCAATGGACGAGCACCACGTTCCCGCCCGGCAGCAGCGCCCCCTCCACCCGCCCGGCCAGACGCGCGAGATCGGTCCGGTCGAAGAAATAGAGCACCTCGGACAGCACGATCAGATCGAAGCGGCCCTCGGGCCACTCGGCCGGCGCCGCAAGCAGAGCGAACCGGGCATTCGGCTGGCCGGCGCAATTCGCCCGCGCATTCTCCAGGGCCGAGGGCACGACGTCGAGCCCGAGCACGGCGTCGCAGCGCCCGGCGAGGTGGCGGGTCAGGATGCCGATGGAACAGCCGATCTCGAGCCCGCTCAGGTAGTGCGGCCGGGGAAGGCTCGCGAGGGTCGCGGCATAGCGGGCCTTCTCGTAGGGGCTCGTCGCGAAGCGCCAGGGATCGGGATCCTCGGCGTAATAGCCGGCGAAATGCTCGGGCGGCAGCGTCGTCCTGTGCCGTGTCATCGGGTGGCCTCGAAATAGGCTTCGTGCGGCCCGCAGAGCCGGTCGATCATCGCCTCTTCCAGCCGGAAGGCGCCGGGATGGTCGCCCGGAAGGCCGATCGTCTGGGAGGCATGGGCCATGATGGCGCGCCTCTTGGCGTCCCGTTGCGCGCCGACATCGAGGCGGACCGCGCGCGGGGGCGCCCCGACATCGAGATCGGGGGGGAGGCGTCCGCCCCAGACCGTGAAGGCGAGGGCGCGCAGATCGGGCAGGGCGGCGGCGGCGAGGTCGACGATCGCGGCCGCCGCCTTGTGGTCGCAATGGGGATCGTGACGCCAGGTGGTGAGGAGCGCGCCGGCGCGGCATTCGGCGGCGAGCGCGACCAGGGTCCGGGCCGCCTCCTCGGCGACCGGTCCCTCGCGCGGCACCCAGGCATCCTGGAGACGCAGGAAGGTCACGTGCCCGGCCGGCAGGCCGAGCGCCGCCACCGCCGCCAGCGTCTCCGCCTCGCGCAGGTCGCGCAGCATCTGCGAGGTGAAGCTCGGCGTCAGGGGATGGGAGCCCGAGCCGTCCGTCAGGATGACCAGCCGCACGTCCCGTCCCCGCGCCACCGCCTGGGCGATGAGCCCGCCGCAGCCGAGGCTCTCGTCATCCGGGTGCGGGGCGAGGACGACGAGGCCGCCCGGGCCCGCCAACGCATCGAGATCGACCACCGGCGCCACATCCAGCGCGGCAAGGAAGTCATCGGCTCGCATGACGGGAAGCTCCGCAGACCGGAGGGCGCGATAGATCAGATCGCGCCCTCCGTCCACTTGCGTCGCGCGCGCAAACCGGCTTGATCGCTTCGATTCACCCGAGCAACCGCCCCATGAGCCTGATCCTCGATACGAGCCGACCCGAGGCGCGCCCGCGCGCGATCACCGCCATCCCCGTGCGAGACGAGGCGGAGCGCATCGGCGCCTGCCTCGAAGCTCTCGGCGCCCAGGCGGGGATCGCGCCCGGCAGCTCCGCCGTCGTCCTGCTCGTCAACAATTCGAGCGACGGCACGATCGAGGTGGTCAGGGAACTGGCGCCCCGCCTCGCCGTGCCTTTGCGCATGGTCGAGCGCAACTCGCCCGACGCCAATGCCGGCTGGGCCCGCCGCGGCGCCATGGACGCGGCTGCCGACTGGCTGGAGGAAGTGGGCGCGACGGACGGCGTCATCCTGACCACGGATGCCGACAGCCGCGTGCCCCCGAACTGGATCGCCCTCAATCTCGCGGCGATCGCGGCCGGGGCCGACGGCGTCGCGGGCCAGATCGCGCTCGACGAGGCGGACGAGGCCCGTCTTCCCGCCTCGCTGCGGGAGCGGGGCCTGCTCGAGGAGACCTATGAGCGCCTCCTCACGGAGCTTTCGGCCCGCATCGACCCGGAGCGCCACGATCCCTGGCCGACGCATTGGTCGCAATCGGGCGCCTCGCTCGCCGTGACCCTCGCGGCCTATCGCCGCGTGGACGGCATGCCGGCCATCGCGCTCGGCGACGACAGGGCCTTCGTCTCACGCCTCAAGGCGGCGGATCTCATCGTCCGCCACACGCCGGAGATCGTGGTCGCGACGTCGGGGCGCCTCGAAGGCCGCGCCAAGGGCGGCGTCGCCGACACGATGCGGGTACGCTGCGAGGAGCCCGATTGCGCCTGCGACGGCCGGCTCGAGCCCCTGTCCCGCGCCCTTTACCGCTACCGCTGGCATCGGCGTCTGCGGCTTCTCGGCGCGCAGGGGCAGCTCGGCGACACCGTGCTCTGGGCGCAGCCGCTCGAAATTTCGCCCGCAGAGGTCGAAAAGCTGCTGGCGACCGGCAGGATCGGCGAAGTGATCGAGGGCGTGGACGCCACGAGCCCCCGCCTGCGCTCGCCGACGCTCCGTCCGAGCGAACTGCCCGGCCAGATCAAGCTGGCGCAGGCGGCGGTCGCAGCCTATCGGCTGCGGGACCGCCTCCTGCCTCCCCGGGGGCTTTGACTGCGATGCGTCTGCGCAGCTTTGCCGGCCGGCCGGTCGGCGTGATCGGCCAGGGCACCTGGCGGCTCGACGAGGATGCCCGCACGGCCGCCATCCAGGCCCTCCGGCATGGACTCGATGCCGGCATGGGGCATATCGACACGGCCGAGATGTATGGCGAGGCCGAGCCGCTGGTCGCCGAGGCCATTGCCGGGCGGCGCGACCAGGTCTTCCTGGTCTCCAAGGTCCTGCCGCACAACGCGACGCGGGCCGGCACGATCGCGGCCTGCGAGCGCAGCCTCCGGCGCCTCAAGACCGACCGGCTCGATTCCTACCTGCTGCATTGGCGCGGCTCGGTGCCCCTCGCGGAGACCTTCGCCGCCTTCGAGACGCTGGAACGGCAGGGCAAGATCCTGTCCTTCGGCGTCAGCAATTTCGACGAGGCGGACCTGGACGAGGCCGTCGCCGTCGCGGGGGAGGGGCGGATCGCCTGCAACCAGGTTCTCTATCATCTCGAGGAGAGGGCCATCGAACATGCCGTGATCCCGTTCTGCCGGGATCACAGGATCACGGTCGTCGCCTACAGCCCCCTCGGCAACGGCTCCTTTCCGAGCGCGTCCTCGGCGGGGGGGCGGGTCCTGGGGCAGATCGCGGCGGAGGTCCGGGCGAGCCCGTGGCAGGTCGCACTGGCCTTCCTCGTGCGTGAGGAGCCGGTCCTGGCGATCCCGAAGGCGGCGAGCGCCATCCATGCCGAGGACAACGCGCTTGCCGGCTCCCTTCTCCTCACTGAGGAGCAGATGGCCCGGGTCGACGCCGCCTTCCCGCGCGGCCCGAAGCCGCGCTACCTGCCGATGATCTGAGGCCGCCAGCGGGCCTGGTCCCCTCTGTCATTCCGGCCGGAGCGAGCAGCCGCCTGCGAGCTCCCCTGGATCCCCTTCCCGGCCCTTCGGGCCGCCGGGGATGACAGGGGGAAGCCTCGAATGCCTCAGGCGGCCTCGGCCTTGGCCTTCTCGGCGCGCTTCCTGTCGTTCGGATCGAGGATCGCCTTGCGCAGGCGGATGCTCTTGGGCGTCACCTCGACCAGCTCGTCGTCCTGGATCCAGGCGAGGGAGCGCTCCAGGGTCATCCTGATGGGCGGGGTCAGCCGCACCGCTTCGTCCTTGGAGGTGGTGCGGATATTCGTCAGCTTCTTGCCCTTGAGGACGTTCACCTCGAGGTCGTTGTCGCGGGTATGGATGCCGATGATCATGCCCTGGTAGACCTTGACGCCGGGCTCGATCACCATGGGTCCGCGATCCTCGAGGTTCCAGAGCGCATAGGCCACCGCCTCGCCGGTATCGTTCGAGATGAGAACGCCGTTCACGCGGCCTGCGATCTCGCCCTTGAAGGGCTCGTAGTCCTTGAACAGCCGGTTCATGATGGCGGTGCCGCGCGTATCGGTCATCAGCTCGGACTGGTAGCCGATGAGGCCGCGCGTCGGGGCGTGGAAGACGAGCCGCAGGCGGTTGCCGCCCGAGGGCTTCATCTCGACCATGTCGGCCTTTCGCTCGCTCATCTTCTGCACGACGACGCCGGAATGCTCCTCGTCGACGTCGATCACGACCTCCTCGATCGGCTCGAGAAGCTGGCCGTCCTCGTCCTTCTTCAGCACGACGCGCGGGCGCGAGACGCCCAGCTCGAAGCCCTCGCGGCGCATCGTCTCGATCAGGATCGAGAGCTGAAGCTCGCCGCGGCCCGAGACGTAGAACGAGTCCTTGTCGGCCGCCTCCTCGATCTTGAGCGTGATGTTGCCCTCGGCCTCCTTGAACAGGCGGTCGCGGATCATGCGGCTCGTGACCTTGTCGCCCTCGGTGCCGGCGAGCGGCGAATCGTTCACGATGAAGGACATCGTCACGGTCGGCGGGTCGATCGGCTGGGCCTGGATCGGGGTATCCACGGCGGGGTCGCAGAAGGTGTCGGCGACCGAGCCCTTCACGAGCCCGGCGATCGAGACGATGTCGCCCGCCTCGCCCATCTCGATCGGCTGGCGCTCGATGCCGCGGAAGGCGAGGATCTTGGAGACGCGGCCCGTCTCGACGACGCGGCCGTCGCAGTCGAGCACCTTGACGGTCTGGTTCGGCTTGACGGTGCCCGAGGCGATGCGGCCCGTGATGATGCGGCCGAGGAAAGGATTGGCCTCCAGCAGCGTGCCGAGCATGCGGAAGCCCCCCTCCTCCACCCTGGCCGGCGGCACGTGCCGCAGCACGAGGTCGAAGAGCGGGGCGAGGCTCGCGTCTTCGGGCTGCTCGGGGGTCTCGGCCATCCAGCCGTTGCGGCCCGAGCCGTAGAGGATCGGGAAATCGAGCTGCTCGTCGGTGGCGTCGAGCGCGGCGAAGAGGTCGAAGACCTCGTTGATGACCTCGTTGGCGCGCCCGTCCGGCCGATCCACCTTGTTGATGGCGACGATGGGCCGGAGTCCGATCTTGAGCGCCTTGCCGACGACGAATTTCGTCTGCGGCATCGGCCCCTCGGCCGCGTCCACGAGCACGATCACGCCGTCCACCATCGAGAGGATGCGCTCCACCTCGCCGCCGAAATCGGCGTGGCCGGGCGTGTCGACGATGTTGATGCGGGTATCCTTCCAGACGACCGAGGTCGCCTTGGCCAGGATCGTGATGCCGCGTTCCTTCTCGAGGTCGTTCGAATCCATCACGCGCTCGACGACGCGCTGGTTCTCACGGAAGGAGCCCGATTGCTGGAGCAGCTTGTCGACGAGGGTCGTCTTGCCGTGATCGACGTGGGCGATGATGGCGATGTTGCGCAGGTTCATGGGTCGGTCGGGCGCTCAACACGTCGGGCCGCGTGTCGGCGGGACGCGCGGCTGAAATCGGATGTCGTTCGGGTTGCTGCGCCGCACATAGAGGGAAACGGCGATTTTCGCAACCTCCAACCGGGTTTCCGCCTCGGGCGGGCGTCCTCAGCAACTCAGGAAGTCGCGATACACCCAGCCGATGCCGCGCCCGCGATCCAGGTCGCGGATGAAGACCCAGACGCGGCCCCGGCTGTCGGTCCGCGTCTCGCCAATGGTCACCTGGGTGCCGTTGCGGATGGCTCCGACCACCCGGCCGTTCGGCTCGATGCGGATGTTGAGCGGGGTGCCTGTCGGGTCCGACACGTAGCAGAAGGACTGGGCGAGCGCCGGGCCGGCGGCCAGCGTGAGAGCGGCTCCGGCGAGAGCGGCGAGGATGGGCCGATGTGACATTCTCATCTCCTGTCGGTCGGGCTCGGGGCAGCCCCGTCACGGGGTGACCGCCCGGTCACGGGGCGGCGGCCCCGTCACGGGGTGATCGCGTGTCCGCAGGCCCGCTCGACCCGGCTGATTCTGGCGCGCGCGTCTTTCAGGGGGAAGCTGCGGCGGCGGCCGGGGATCTGCCGGGGGGAGGGCCCGGCGAGGACAAGCTCGCTCCCGTCCTTGGCGGCGGAGAGAAGCGCATCGGTCACGCCCATCCCGGGCAACGGCACGTCGGAGAGGAGGAAGGAATCGGTCGCCCCGTCGACCTCCGTCCTGAAGACCTTCGGGCCGATCTGGACTTCCGAGGCGAGATCGGGGCGCCAGCCGCGCACCGGATGCCAGACGCGCAGCCAGACGGCCTTCTCGTCCCCGCATTCGAAGACGAGGAGGCTCTTGCCTTCCCGCGCCGGAAAGGACGCCTCGGGCTTGCTTGCTGTAGCGGGGGCGCAGACCGTCCCCGCCGCCAACGCGACGAGGGAGAGAAGAAAGGTCGCGGCGAAGCGGCGAGAGTCACGCATGATCTGCCCGGTCTTCCGGCGTCGCGCGAAGGACGCCGGCCCCGATCGTTAAGCGGCCACGGTCAGCGCCGGATGTCGTCGCGGCCGCGATTGTTTCCCGTCCGTTTCGTCCCCCGTCCCGGCCGGGACAGAGGGAGATGCGGGCGGCGGCGCGCCGGGCTCGTCAGCCCCCCAGGCTGAAGACGCGGTGGGGCAGAAACTCTCCCTTCTCGACATCTCCGACCGCGACCAGCGCGCCGTTATAGGTCGCATAGACCCGGCCCTCGATCGGGGCGTCGCGGCCGCGCAGGATGGCCGGCTGGCCGCGCAGCAGCCGCCCGGCCGCGTCGCGCGAGACGGCGACCGCCTCGAGGTCGCAGAGGGCGATCGCCACGGGCTGGAGGAGGCCCGGTGGAACCTCGCCACTCGCGCCGGCCTCCTGAAGGTCCCCCACCGAGACCGCATTGCCTTCCTCGAAGGGGCCGACGCGGGTGCGCCGCAGGGCCGAGACATGGCCGAGGCAGCCGATGGCGCGGCCGATATCGCGCGCCAGCGCCCGCACATAGGTGCCCTTGCCGCATTCGGCGCGCAGGATCGTGCGCTCGCCATCATGGGCCATGACCTCCAGCCGGTCGACCTCGACGACGCGCGGCTTCAGCTCCACGACTTCGCCGTCGCGGGCGAGGTCGTAGGCGCGCTCGCCGGCGATCTTCACCGCCGAATAGCGCGGCGGCACCTGTTCGATCGTGCCGGTGAAGCGGGGGAGCTGCGCCTCCACCTCCTCGCGACTCGGCGTGCGGTTGGTGGCCTGGACGGGCTTGCCCTCGGCATCGTCCGTGTCGGTCTCGACGCCCCAGGCGACGGTGAAGACATAGGCTTTGCGGCCGTCCATCACATAGGGCACGGTCTTGGTTGCCTCGCCGAGCGCGATCGGCAGGATGCCCGAGGCGAGCGGATCGAGCGTGCCGGCATGGCCCGCCTTCTTGGCGTTCAGCGCCCGCTTCACGAGGGCGACGGCATAGGTCGAGGTCATGCCGACCGGTTTGTCGAGCACGCACCAGCCGTTGACGACGCGCCGCTTCGGCCGGTCGGGATGGGGGCCGCGGTCGCGGGGGCGGCGGCCATGGGAAGGCTCCTGCCGCGCTCCAGCGCCTTCGGCCCGCGCATCGGCGGGCTGCAACTCGTCGATGGTCATCGGATTCAGTCCTCTCGGATGTCGCCTGGGGCGGCGGGCGCCGTATCCCGCCGCACCTTCTCGCTGTTGAGCAGCGCGTCGATGCGTGCGGCCTCGTCGAAAGTCTCGTCGCGGCGGAAGCGCAGGTCGGGGGCGTATCGCATGTTGCTGAGCCGGCGCGCGACCTCGGTCCGGAGCGCCTTCCGGTTGCGTTCCAGCGCCTCCAGCACGGCTCGCTCGTCCTTGCCGCCGAGCGGCATGACATAGGCGGTCGCGAGCTTGAGGTCGGGCGACATGCGCACTTCGGGAACGGTCACGACATGGCTCGCGAGGACGGGGTCCTGGATCTCGCCACGCTGGAGCACGTCCGCGAGCGCGTGACGCACGAGTTCAGCGACGCGCTGCTGGCGCTGCGAGGGGCCTTTGGAGGGGGAAGTGGCTTTGTTCATTTCGGTCGAGCCGGGCTGGAACCGGCTTCCTTATCTCCGTCACTGCGAGGAGCGAAGCGACGAAGCAATCCGGGGCCGCCCGCGCGGCCCCGGATTGCTTCGCTCCGCCCGCCATGACGCGAGCCGCTACGGGGAACGGGTCAGAGCGAGCGCTTCTCGGCGTGGACGAGATAGCACTCGATGAAGTCGCCCTCGCGGATCTTCTCGTAGTTCTCGAAGGACATGCCGCAATCCTGGCCGGCCACGACCTCCTTGACGTCGTCCTTGAAGCGCTTGAGCGTCGAGAGCTTGCCCTCGTGGATGACGACCCCGTCGCGGATGAGGCGGACATGCGCGCCGCGCTCGACGCGGCCGTCCTCGACCCGGCAGCCAGCCACCTTGCCGACCTTCGAGACGTCGAAGACCTGGAGGACCTTGGCCTCGCCCAGGCGCTCCTCGCGCAGGTTCGGCGGCAGGAGGCTCGACATCGACTCCTTCACGTCGTCCACGAGGTCGTAGATGACGTTGTAGTAGCGGATGGCGACGCCGGCCTGGTCGGCCGCCTCGCGCGCTTCCTTGTGCGCCCGGACGTTGAAGCCGATGATCAGCGCGCCCGTCGCCTGGGCGAGGGTCACGTCCGATTCGGTGATGGCACCGACGCCGGCATGCAGGATGCGGGCGGAGACCTCCTCGTTGCCGATCTTCTCGAGCGCGGCCGTGATGGCCTCGACCGAGCCCTGCACGTCGCCCTTGAGGACGATCGCGTAGTCCTTGCGCGCGGAACCTTCCTGGCGCTCGCGCATCAGCTCGGCCATGGAGGAGCGCTGGCCGGCGGCGCGGGCCGCGAGGCGCTCGCGCTTCACGCGGGCGCGGTAATCGGCGATCTCGCGGGCGCGGGCCTCGCTCTCGACCACCGCGAGGCGGTCGCCCGCATCCGGCGTGCCGTTGAAGCCCAGGATCTCGACCGGGGTCGAGGGCGGCGCGTCGCGCTGCGCCTCGCCCTTGTCGTCGATGAGCGCGCGCACGCGGCCCCATTCGGCGCCGGCCACGACGATCTCGCCGTTATAGAGCGTGCCGCGCTGGATCAGCACGGTCGCGACCGGGCCGCGGCCGCGATCGAGCTTCGCCTCGATGACCGTGCCCTCGGCGGAGGCCTCGGGATCGGCCCGCAGGTCCAGGATTTCTGACTGGAGCTGGATGCCTTCCAGCAGCTCCTTCAGGCCCGTGCCCTTGAGCGCCGAGACCTCGAATTCGAGCGTCTCGCCGCCCATCGATTCGACCTGGATGTTGTGCTGGAGCAGCTCGGTGCGGACCCGGTTCGGATCGGCGCCGGGCTTGTCGATCTTGTTGATCGCCACGATGATCGGCACCTCGGCCGCCCGCGCATGGCTGATCGCCTCGACCGTCTGGGGCATGACGCCGTCATCGGCCGCGACCACCAGGACGACGATGTCCGTCACCTTGGCGCCGCGGGCGCGCATCGAGGTGAAGGCCGCGTGGCCGGGCGTGTCGATGAAGGTGATGAGCCCGCCGAGCGGCGAGCGCACCTGGTAGGCGCCGATATGCTGCGTGATGCCGCCGGCCTCCCCGCGCACGACATCCGTCTTGCGGATGGCGTCGAGCAGCGAGGTCTTGCCGTGGTCGACATGGCCCATGATGGTCACGACCGGCGGGCGGGTCTCCGCCTCGCTGTCGTCGTAGTCGGTCTCGTAGAGGCCCTCCTCGACATCCGATTCGGCGACGCGCTTGACGGTGTGGCCCAGTTCCTCGGCGATGAGCTGGGCGGTGTCCGAATCGATCACGTCGGTGATCTTCATCATCTGGCCCTGCTTCATCAGCAGCTTGATGACGTCGACCGCTCGCTCCGACATGCGGCTTGCCAGTTCCTGGACCGTGATGGTCTCGGGGATGACGACCTCGCGCGAGATCTTCTCCTTCTCCTCCTGCCCGCGATGGCCGGTCATGCGCTGCATGCGGCGGCGGTAGGAGGCGACCGAGCGCGTGCGCTCGTCCTCGCCCGAGGTCGCCGAGGCGATGGTCAGGCGACCGCCGCGGCGGTCGCGCTCGCCCCCGCTGCGCTTGGGCGGGGTGATGACCTTGGTCGGCATGCCGGGGCGGCGGATGACGATCTTGCGATCGCCCTCCTCCTCGGCGGCCTGGGCGGGGCCGCGGCCCGGGGCCGGACGAGCGGCGGCGCCGGCGGGCCGGGCCGTCGCGGCGGCGGGGGACGACTGGGCGGGCTTCGCTTCCGGCTTGGGCTCGGGCCGGCGGCCCAGCATGTCGAGATTCATCGGACGCCGATGCGCGTCGAGCGTGCGCATCGTCGTCGACACGGTCGCCGGCCCGGCGGCCGGCTTCGGGGCCGGAGTGGGTCTCGGCGCGGGCTTGGCGGCGGGAGCGGGACGCGGCGCGGCCGGCCTCGGGGCCTCGCCCAGGCGGCGGCGAGCTTCCTCCTCGCCACGGCGCTTGCGCTCGTCCTCCTGCCGCCGACGCTCGTCCTCCTCGCGCTTGCGCGCCTCGGCGGCCTCGCGCTCCTGGGCCTCGCGCGCCTCGCGCTCGGCCTGCTGGCGGCTCGCTTCCTCGGCCAGGCGGCGGTCCTCGGCCAGGCGGCGGCGCTCGGCTTCCTCGCGCTGGATATCCGTGAGGATGCTGAGGCGCGCCTCGCGCTCCTGCTCGGTCAGCGCGTCCAGCACGATCCCGCGCGGCCGGGCGCCAAGGGCGCCGGACGGGGCGGGGGCCTTCGCGGCCGGAGCCTTCGCGGTCTCGGGGGCGGGGCCGCCCGGGCGCGGGGAGATGCCGAGCTTCGCCCGGCCGCCGGCGGCGGGAGCGGGAGCGGGGGAGGGCGCGGGCCGCGGCGGAGCCGCCTCCTTGACGGGGGCTCCCGGTCCCTGGCGCCGCTTCACCGTCTCGACCACGACGGTATTGGACCGCCCGTGCGAGAAGCTCTGCCTCACCGTATTGTGCTCGGCCGGGCGCTTCGGCAGCGACAGCGTCTTGGACACGTGCAGCGTCTTGTCGCCCGGGGTTTTCGTATCACTCATCCAGGTCTCGATCCTGCCCTGTCGGGGCCTCGTTCCGGCTCGGTCGGTCAACGGCGTCTCGCGCGATGGCGTCCGCGCCGTCCACGCCTCGGAATCGGCGGAGACGGCGCCAGCGCGCAAGGCAGCCTTCGCTGCCGGCACCTGCGAGAAGCGCGGCATGTACCACATGGACCCGGCCCAAGGCCATGTCCAAATCGTCACCGCTCAGATCATCGTAGGTCGGAACGGCAAATATTGGGGCGGGGTCGGCATTGCGCAACAGGGCGGCCAGTTTCCGGCGCCCGTCCTCCGCCGCCTCGCGGGCATGGAGGAGGGCGCAGGCCCGTCCCGCGCGGAGCGCCGCCTCCACCTTGGTGAAGCCCGCCGTCACCGCGCCCGCCTTGTTGGCGAGGGAGAGCGCGCCGAGAAGATCCCGCTCCAGGGCGGCATCCACCTGCTCGACGAGATCGGGCGGCACCGCCGCCTCGCGCTTGAAGCCGCGCGGGAAGAGGCGGCGCCGGATCGCCTCGGCGAGGGCCTCGGAGGTCGGCGTGAGCCAGACGCCGCGCCCGGGCAGGCGGCGGCGCAGGTCGGGCACAACCCGGCCCTGCGGATCGAGCGTGAAGCGCATCAGCTCGCCCTGGGGCAGGGTGGCCCGCGTCAGGAGGCAGGTCCGTTCGGGGCCATGCCGAATTTCGCCTTGCCGCGCCATCGCCGCCCCCTCAGCCGACCCGCAGGTGGCGCTCGATCTCGCCGAGCTGCGAATGGTGGAGCAGGACGACGCCCGTGGTCGCCGCGAGGTCGCGGGCGCCGCGGGTGAAATCGGCATTGGAAACCACGGCGGCGTGCCGGGCGCCGAAATGGGTCCTCGCGGCATGGGCCTCCTGGACGGCCTTGTTGCCGACCGGGCGCCCGAGAAGCTTGCACTGGACGATCAGCCTCACGCCGTCCTTCTCCGCGATGATGTCGGCTCCCTGGTCGCCGGTCAGCGCGGTGGTGCGCGCCGACCAGCCGCGGGCTGCGAGGGCGTGCGCGCAGGCGGCCTCGAAGGCGGCCGGCGAGAGGCCATCCACCTCGCCCCCGGCCAGCGTCTCGACCAGCTCGCCGGCGGCGGGGGGAATCTGGGCGACGACCTGGCGGTCGATCGCCGCCTTCAGCTCGATCTCGCGCGCCGCGAGCAGCCGCGCCTCGGCAGGCGAGAGAAGAGGCAGCACGACATTCGACACGAAGTGATCGATCTCCCTGCTCCAGCGGCTGGCATCCGAGACGCCGTAATCATCGACCCGCACCAGCACGGCGCGCCGCCGGGACAGGGCCTCGGCATGGACCGCGACGGCCCGGCGGGTCTTCCTGCCCACAGCCTCCGCCAGGGAGCGCTGCCGCGCGCCCCGGACCGCGAACCAGAGGGAGGCCGCGACGATGCAGGCCGCCCCGGCGAGGAGGAACGCATCCTGCGAGGCCATGGAGGAAAGCCTCGCCCGGCGCCTCAGCCCGGATGGGCCTCCTGAGCCTCGCCCTCGTGGTGCTCGCCCTCCTCGGGCTCCTCCTCGGCGGGTGCCTCGATCCAGCCCGCCTTGACGCGGGCGGCGATGATCATCGCCTCCGCCTCCTGGCGGGAGACCTCGAACCCGTCGAGATAGCCCTTGTGATGGACCGCATCGGCGCCGCGGCCTTCCGTATAGCCGACGAGGTCGTCGGTGGCGCAGCCGGCAAGGTCCTCGACGTTCCGCACCTCGTTCTCGCCGAGCGCGACGAGCATGCCGGTGGTCATGCCCTCGATCTCGCGCAGGTCGTCCTCGACGCCCAGCTCCTTGCGGCGCGCCTCCTGCTCGGCCTCGATGCGGTCGATGTAATCCTGCGCGCGGCGCTGGATCTCGGCGCCCGTATCCTCGTCGAACCCCTGGATGGAGGCGAGTTCCGTGGGCTCGACCAGCGCCAGTTCCTCGACGCTGCGGAAGCCTTCCGCCGCGAGGAGCTGGCCGACCGTCTCGTCGACGTCGAGCGCGTTCATGAAGGCCTCGGTGCGCTCCAGGAACTCCTTCTGGCGGCGCTCCGATTCCTCGGCCTCGGTCAGGATGTCGATGTCCCAGCCGGTGAGCTGCGAGGCGAGGCGCACGTTCTGGCCGCG